>DATKOE010000221.1:0-12350 GCA_035524815.1 Rhizomicrobium sp. | reverse complement strand
CATAGGGCGTCGACTTGCGCGATCCCTTGAAGCCCTGACTGCCCGACGAGGACCAGGCGATCGTGTTGCCCTGCGCGTCGGTGATCGTGATCACGGTGTTGTTGAAGCTGGCGTTCACATGCGCGACGCCCGAGGTAATGTTCTTACGCTCTCGACGCCGAGGCCGCGCGGCTGCAGGTTTTCCCATAATTCGTCGGATCCGTTGTTGACGTCAGACTGCTTTCTTCTTGCCGGCGATAGCTTTTGCCGGCCCCTTGCGGGTGCGCGCGTTGGTGTGCGTGCGCTGCCCGCGGACCGGCAGGCCTTTGCGGTGCCGCAGGCCCCGATAGCAGCCGAGGTCCATCAGCCGCTTGATGTTCATCGCCACCTGGCGGCGCAGGTCGCCTTCCACGCGGTATTCCCGATCGATCACCTCGCGGATGCGAAGCACCTCGTCGTCCGTCAACTGATGGACACGGCGCTCCGGCGGAATGCCGATCTTGGCGCAGATGTCGGCCGCCTTGGCGCGACCGATCCCATGGATATACGTCAGCGCGATGAGGACGCGCTTCTGCGTCGGAATGTTGACGCCAGCAATACGCGCCACGCCCTAAGCTCCTTTAATTCCGTGCAAAAGACAAGCCAAACCGCCCCGGTGCCGCGGTCGACCCGAAGGCGCGGATTATAGAAATCTTTACCCAGGAGTCAACCACTTACACCCCCACGCGAATCGGTGCCAGAACGGCCTCGATCTGGCGCGTCACCTCGTCCACCTCGGCCATCCCGTCGACCTGGTGCAAAAGCCGCTTTTTCCTGTAGTACGGCAGGATTGGCGCCGTTTGCTCCGTATAGGCCTTAAGCCGGGTCTTGACCGTCTCCGGGTTGTCGTCGGGGCGTCGGCGGAAGTCATTGGCGCCGCAGACGTCGCAGCGGTCGGCGACCTTCGGGCGGCGAAACTGATCGTGGTAGACCGCCCCGCATTTGCCGCAGCTGAACCGGCCCGAGATTCGCTCGACCAGGGCTTGCGGGTCCACGGCCATCTCGATCACGGCATCGAGCCGCTCGCGGCGGCGATCCAGCATGGCGTCGAGGGCCTCGGCCTGGGGCACCGTCCGGGGAAAGCCGTCCAGGATCACGCCGTTCTTGCAGTCAGGCTGGCCGATTCGCTCGTCGATCATGCGAATCATGACGTCGTCGGGGACGAGCCGGCCGGCATCCATGATTCGCTTGGCCTCGCGGCCGATCTCGCTGCCCGAATCGACCGCTGCGCGCAACATGTCGCCGGTCGATAGCTGCTTGAGCCCGCGCGTATCCTCGAGGCGCTTCGCCTGCGTGCCCTTGCCGGCACCGGGCGGCCCAAGCAGGATCAGCTTCATCCCCGGCGGCCCTTGAGCTTGGCCTTCTTGATCAAACCTTCGTATTGGTGCGCCAGCAGATGCGAATGGATCTGCGCCACGGTATCCATGGTGACGGAAACGACGATCAGCAGGCTGGTCCCGCCGAAGTAGAAGGGGAAATTCTTCCAGGCGATCAGCAGCTCCGGCAACAGGCAGACGAAGCCCAGATAGGCGGCGCCGACGACGGTCAGCCTCGTCAGCACGTAGTCGAGATACTCCGCCGTGTTCTTGCCAGGCCGGTAGCCCGGGATGAATCCGCCGTTCTTCTTGAGATTGTCGGCCGTGTCGATCGGATTGAAAACGACCGCGGTATAGAAGAAGGCGAAGAAGACGATCAGACAGACATAGAGCGCGAGATACAGCGGCTTGCCGTGGCCGAGATAGAGGGCAATTCCCTGCATCCAATCGAACTTCGGATTGTTGCCGCCGAAATTGACGATCGTCAGCGGCAGCAGCAGCAGCGAGCTGGCAAAGATCGGCGGGATGACTCCGGCGCTGTTCAGCTTCAGGGGCAAATGCGACGTATCGCCGGAAGTCTGGCGAAGGCCGACCTGTCGTTTGGGAAATTGCACGAGCAGGCGCCGCTGCGCTCGCTCCATGAACACGATGAACGTGATCACGGCGACCACAAGGATCAGGATCACGAAGATCCAGAAGACGTCCATGGCGCCGGTCCGCGCCTGCTCGAACAACTGGGTGAGCGCGATCGGCAGACGCGCCACGATGCCGGAGAAGATGATCAGCGACGTGCCGTTGCCGACGCCGCGGCTGGTGATCTGCTCGCCGAGCCACATCAGGAAGACGGTGCCGGCCGTCAGCGTCAGCACCGCACTGGCGATGAACATGATCCCGGGGTTGGCCACGATCGTCTTGTTGCCGGAGATGCCGATGGCGACGCCGTAGGCCTGAATCGCCGCCAGGAACACCGTCCCCATGCGGGTGTACTGGTTGAGTTTCTTGCGCCCGCTCTCGCCCTCTTTCTTCAGCGCTTCGAGCTGCGGCGACACGCTGCTCAGCAGCTGGACGATGATCGACGCCGAGATGTACGGCATGATGTTGAGGGCGAAGATCGACATGCGGCTGACGGCGCCGCCGGCGAACATGTCGAAGAGACCGAGGATGCCGCCGCCTTGCTGGCTGAACACCGCCGCCATGCCGGCCGGATCGACGCCCGGCAGCGGCAGATAGGTGCCCAGCCGGTAGACGAGCAGCGCGCCCAGCGTGAACAGGAGCCGCTTCTTGAGCTCCGTGGCCTTGGCAAGGGCGCTGAAATTTAGGCTGGAAGCAAGTTGTTCTGCGGGGGATGCCATGGCGGTGCCTCGGCTCAGGCCTTGGCGGCGGGCGCGGGCGCGGGCGGCGGCAGCACGACCTGGCCGCCGGCCTTCTCGACGGCGGCGATCGCGCTCTTCGACGCGCCGGCCACCTCGACCGTGATCTTGGACTTGATCTCGCCCTTGCCGAGGAGCCGCACACCGTCGCGCAGGCGCCGCAGGACGCCCGCCTTCTGCAGCACGTCGCCATTGATCGGCTGCGCGGCGTCGAGCCTGCCGGCATCGATGGCCGTCTGCAGCTGGCCGAGATTCACCTCGACGAAGTCGCGGCGGAAGATGTTGTTGAAGCCGCGCTTGGGCATGCGCATGTGCAGCGGCATCTGGCCGCCCTCGAAGCCCTTTATATGGACGCCGGTGCGGGCGGTCTGGCCCTTGCCGCCGCGTCCGGCGGTCTTGCCCTTGCCGGAACCGATGCCGCGGCCGACGCGCATCCTGGCCTTGCGCGATCCGGCGTTGTCGGAGAGCTGGTTCAACTTCATGTTCGTTCCGTCCTTTGCTGCGGCCCATCGGGCCGCCGGCCCTGTCGATCTCCGGGCCCCGCCCCTGATCAGATAGGCGTTCTAGGCTTGGCTTTCCACGCGCACGAGGTGATGCACCTTGGCGATCATGCCGCGCACCGCCGGGGTATCCTCGAGCTCGCGGCTGCGGTGCAGCTTGTTGAGTCCCAGGCCTACCAGGGTCGCCCGCTGGTCGTCGGCCCGGCCGATCGGGCTGCCGATCTGCGTTACCTTGATTCGGCTCTTCTTGTCGGCCATGGCCTACTCCCTCGCCTCGGCATCGCGCCGGCCGAGGATTTCACTGACCTTCTTGCCGCGACGGGCGGCCACGGCGCGCGGCGAGCTGCTCCGCCCGAGGGCCGAGAAGGCGGCCTTCACCATATTGTGAGGATTCGAGGTGCCGATCGATTTCGCCACCACGTCATGCACGCCCAGTGCTTCGAAGATGGCGCGGATCGGCCCGCCCGCGATGATGCCCGTGCCCGGCTCGGCGACGCGAAACACCACCCGACCGGAGCCGAAATGCCCGAACACGTCGTGATGCAGCGTGCGTCCCTCGCGCAGCGGCACGCGGATCAGCCCCCGCTTGGCCTGTTCCGTCGCCTTGCGGATGGCCTCGGGCACTTCGCGCGCCTTGCCGGCGCCATGCCCGACCCTCCCCTTGCCGTCGCCGACCACTACGAGGGCGGCAAAACCGAACCGGCGGCCGCCTTTGACGACCTTGGCGACGCGGTTGATGCTGACCAGCTTCTCGATCAGCTCCACCTCATCGCGCGGACGGTCGCGGTCCCGATCCCGGTCGCGGCGGTCACCTTTTGGGCCTCGTGCCATGCTTGGTCCCCTAGAACTGAAGTCCGCCCTCGCGGGCGGCGTCGGCCAGCGCCTTCACGCGGCCATGGAACATGTAGGCGCCCCGGTCAAAGACGACCTCCTTGACGCCGGCGGCGATCGCCCGTTCGGCGATCAGCTTGCCGACTTCCGTAGCCGCCGCCTTGTCGGCGCCGGTCTTCAGCTTGCCCTGCAGGCCCTTGTCGATACTCGACGCGGCCGCCACCGTGGCGCCCTTCCCGTCATCGATGATCTGCGCATAGATATGCTTGCTCGACCGGAAGACGGTCAGGCGGGGCCGGCCGACGGCCTTGCGGCGGATCTGGGCGCGGACGCGGCGCCGGCGCCGCGCGATGAGATCTTGTGGCTTCGCCATGTGCGTTACTTCTTCTTGCCTTCCTTGCGGAGGATCGTTTCGGTGTCGTACTTGATGCCCTTGCCCTTGTAGGGCTCCGGCTCGCGATAGGCGCGGATCTCGGCGGCGATCTGGCCCACGCGCTGCTTGTCGCGGCCCGTGATCGTGATCGCCGTCGGCTTCTCGCACTTGATCGTCACGTCGTCCGGGATCGGAAAATTGACGTCATGGCTGTATCCGAGCTGCAGCTGCAGGGTCTTGCCCTGTACCGCGGCGCGATAGCCGACGCCGCTGATCTCCAGGTTCTTGCGGAAGCCTTGCGACACACCGGTCACCATATTGCGGACCAGATTGCGCGTGGTGCCCCACATCATGCGGGCCTTCTTGGAGTCGTTGACGGGCGCGAAGACGACCTTGCCGCCCTCGACCTTCGCCTCGACCTGCTCGCTCACGTCGATGTGCAGTTCGCCGAGCTTGCCCTTGGCCGACAGCTTGCGGCCGTTGAGCTGGATGGTGACGCCGGCCGGAACCGTGACCGGACTGTTGCCTACGCGGGACATCGCCGGATCCTCAATACACGCGACAGAGGACCTCGCCGCCGACGTTGGCGGCGCGGGCCTCATTGTCGGACAGGACGCCGCGCGGCGTCGACAGGATGGAAATCCCCAGGCCGTTATAGACGCGCGGCAGATCGGCGATGCGCGAATAGACGCGGCGGCCGGGCTTCGACACGCGGCTGATCTCGCGGATCACCGGCTCGCCTTCATTGTACTTCAGCTCGATCTTGAAGTCGGGGCCGCGCTCGCCGCCGGCCGCCGCCGAAAAGTCGCGGATGTATCCTTCGCGCTTCAGCACTTCCAGGACGTTCGCGCGCAGCTTCGACGCCGGGCACAGCACGTTCGACATCTTCGCCTTCTGCCCGTTGCGAATGCGCGTCAGCATATCGCCCAGTGGGTCGGTCATCCCCATATCCCACGGCCCTCCTTTACCAGCTCGACTTGACCATGCCAGGTATCTGGCCGGTCGATGCCAACTCGCGCAGCGCGATGCGCGACAGCTTGAATTTCCGGTACACGCCGCGCGGCCGGCCGGTAAGTTCGCAACGATTGCGCTGCCGCACCGGCGATGCGTTGCGCGGCAATTCCGCCAGCTTCAGTCGCGCGGCGAAGCGCTGCTCCATCGGCAGCGATTCATCATTCGCCGTCGCCTTCAGGCGCACCCGCCGCGCCTCGAACTTCTTCGCCAGCCTGATGCGCTTGTTGTTGCGCTCGATCGAACTCGTCTTCGCCATGTCCCGTTCTCCAGTGGCCGTTCAATTCATGAACGGCATATCAAAGCCCTTGAGCAGCGCCTTGGCCTCGGCATCGGTCTTTGCCGTCGTGCAGATCACGATGTCCATGCCGCGCACCGAGTCCGTCTTGTCGTAGTCGATCTCCGGAAACACGAGCTGCTCCTTGAGACCGAGGGCATAGTTCCCGCGGCCGTCGAAGCTGCGTCCATTGACGCCGCGAAAGTCGCGCACGCGCGGCAGCGCCACCGAGACAAGGCGGTCGAGAAACTCGTACATGCGGGCGCGCCGCAGCGTGACCTTGCAACCGATGCTGAGACCGGCGCGCAGCTTGAAATTGGCGATCGACTTGTGCGACTTGATGATCACCGGTTTCTGGCCGGCGATCGCCGTCATGTCGGCCGCGGCGGCCTGCAGCTTCTTCTGGTCCTGCGTGGCCTCGCCGACGCCCATATTGATGACGATCTTGTCGAGGCGCGGCACCTGCATCGGGTTCTTGTAGCTGAACTCCTTCATCAGCGCCGGACGGACGACCTTCTCGTACTGTTCCTGCAAACGGGTCATGCTGCACCGCCTATAGATCGATCGGCTCGCCGGAGCGGCGCGCGATCCGCACCTTCCGGCCGCCGTCGAGAATCTTGAAGCCGACGCGCGTGGGCTTGCCGGACTTCGGATCGATGTGCGCGACGTTGGAGACGTGGAGGGGCGCCTCCTTGTCGATGATGCCGCCCGGATTCGCCGCCGACGGCCGCGTGTGCCGCTTGACGATGTTGACGCCCTGCACGCGCACGCGCGCTTCGTCGCGCAGTACCTCCAACACCTCGCCGGACTTGCCTTTTTCCTTGCCGGTGATGACGACCACCTTGTCGCCCTTCCGGATCTTCAATTTCGCTGTCATCGCCGCACCTTGTCTCTCATCCGCCTAAAGCACTTCCGGCGCCAGCGAGATGATCTTCATGAAATTCTTGGCCCGCAGCTCGCGCGTCACCGGGCCGAAGATGCGCGTGCCGATCGGCTCGCCCTGCTTGGTGATCAGCACGGCCGCGTTGCGATCGAAGCGGATCGAGCTGCCGTCGGGCCGCCGGATCTCCTTCGCCGTCCGCACGATCACCGCCTGATGCACGTCGCCCTTCTTCACGCGGCCGCGCGGGATCGCCTCCTTGATGGAGACGACGATCACATCGCCCACGGTCGCGTATTTGCGCTTCGAGCCGCCGAGCACCTTAATGCACTGCACGCGGCGCGCACCCGAGTTGTCGGCGACTTCGAGGTTCGTCTGCATCTGGATCATGGGCGCGATCCTTCCTAGCTAGCCGCCGGCCCGGCGTCGGACACGACTTCCCAGCGCTTGCGCTTGGAGATCGGCCGGCATTCGCGGATGCGCACCGTCTCGCCCACCTTGTGGACGTTCGCCTCGTCATGCGCGGCGTACTTCTTCGACCGGCGCACGAACTTCTTGTAGATCGGGTCCATCACCCGCCGCTCGACCTGAACGACGATGGTCTTGTCCATCTTGTCGCTCACGACGACGCCCTGCAGAACACGCCTCGGCATACCCTTCACTCCTACGACGCGGCCCGCGCGCTTTCGTTCAAAAGACTCTGGATGCGCGCGATGTCGCGCCGCACCTGGCGCACCCGCGCCGTATTCTCGAGCTGCCCGCTCGCCTTCTGGAAGCGCAGGTTGAACGCTTCCTTCTTGAGGGCCAGCAGGTCACCCTTCAACTGATCCGGCGTCTTCGCCCGCATGTCTTCGATCTTCATGGCTCAGTGTCCCTCGCCCAGGCGTGCGACGAAGCGCGTCTTCACCGACAGCTTGGCGGCGGCGAGCTCGAAGGCCTCCTCCGCGATGCCGCGCGGCACGCCGTCGATCTCGAACATGATCCGCCCCGGATGGATGCGGGCGACCCAGTATTCGGGCGTGCCCTTGCCGCTGCCCATGCGCACCTCGGCCGGCTTGCGCGACACCGGAACGTCCGGGAAGACGCGGATCCAGACGCGACCGACGCGCTTCAGGTGCCGCGTCACGGCGCGCCGCGCCGCCTCGATCTGGCGCGCGGTAATGCGGCCGGGTTCCACGGCCTTCAGGCCGAAGGCGCCGAAATTGAGCGTATGGCCGCCCTTGGCCGCGCCATGGATGCGGCCCTTGTGGGCCTTCCTGTATTTGGTTCGCTTCGGCTGCAGCATCTCGTCGTTTCCTCGATCTCGTCAGGTGCGGCGCCCTAGCGCGCGACCTGCTGCTCCTGCGCACGCTTGTCCTGCGCCATCGGGTCGTGAGTCAGGATCTCGCCCTTAAACACCCAGACCTTGACGCCGCAGGTGCCGTAGGTCGTCTTCGCCGTCGCCCGTCCGTAGTCGATGTCGGCGCGCAGCGTATGCAGTGGCACGCGGCCCTCGCGATACCACTCCACGCGCGCGATCTCGGCGCCGCCAAGCCGGCCGCCGCAGTTGATGCGGATGCCGCTGGCGCCCAGGCGCATCGCCGACTGGACCGCCCGCTTCATGGCGCGCCGGAAGGCGACGCGGCGTTCCAGCTGCTGGGCGATATTTTCGGCCACCAGCTTGGCGTCGATCTCGGGCTTGCGGATTTCCAGGATGTTCAGATGCACCTCGCCGCCCGTCATCTTCTGCAGGTCGGTGCGCAGCTTCTCGATGTCGGCGCCCTTCTTGCCGATCACGACGCCGGGACGCGCGGTATGGATCGTGATGCGCGCCTTCTTCGTCGGCCGTTCGATGACGATGCGGCTGACGCCGGCCTGGGCCAGGCGCTCCTGTAGATAGTCGCGCAGGCGCAGGTCCTCGTGCAGCATCGGTGCATAGTCCTTGTCCGCGAACCAGCGCGAATCCCAGGTGCGGTTGATGCCGACGCGCAGCCCGACCGGATTGACCTTCTGACCCATCTACTTGCTCTCCTCGCGCTCGCGCACGACGACGGTAAGATTGCTCCAGGGTTTCAGGATGCGCGCACCCCGTCCGCGCGCCCGCGCATGAAATCGCTTCATCACGAAGCCGCGGCCCACGCTCGCCTCGGCGACATAGAGCCGGTCGACGTCGAGCTGATGGTTGTTCTCGGCGTTGGCGATCGCCGCCTGCAGCACGCGCTTCACCGTCCCGGCGATGCGGCGCTTCGAGAACGTCAGCTCGGCCAGGGCCGGCCCGGCGTCCTTGCCGCGAATGAGCTCGGCCACCAGGTTGAGCTTGCGCGGGCTGCCGCGCAGCAGCCGCGCCACGGACTTGGCCTCGTTGTCGGCCTCCCGGCGCGGCGTCTTCTTCTTGCTCATTTCGTCTCGACCTTCTTCGCCTTCTTGTCCGCGGCCGTATGGCCGTGGAAAACGCGCGTCGGCGAAAACTCGCCGAAGCGGTGGCCGATCATGTTCTCGGTCACGAGAACCGGCAGGAACTTGTGGCCGTTGTAGACGCCGAACGTCAGGCCGACGAACTGCGGCAGGATCGTCGAGCGCCGCGACCAGGTCTTGATCACCTCATTGCGCCCGGACGAGCGCGAGGCCTCCGCCTTCTTCAGCAGAAAGCCATCGACGAACGGACCTTTCCAAACTGCACGGGCCACGAGTCTGCGCCCTCCTCTACTTCGCCGCGTGACGACGGCGCAGGATCATGCCGTCGGTCTTCTTGTTGTGCCGTGTCTTCTTGCCCTTGGTCGGCTTGCCCCATGGCGTCACCGGATGACGGCCGCCGGAGGTGCGGCCTTCGCCGCCGCCATGCGGGTGGTCGATCGGGTTCATCGCCACGCCGCGCACGCAGGGGCGGATGCCCATCCAGCGGCTGCGGCCGGCCTTGCCGATGCTGACGTTCTGCTGGTCCGGATTGGAGACCGCGCCGATCGTCGCCATGCATTCGCTGGGTACCCGGCGCACCTCGCCCGAACCCAGGCGCAGCAAGGCATAGTCGGCGTCGCGGCCGACCAGCTGAACATAGGTGCCGGCCGCGCGCGCCAGCTGGCCGCCCTTGGCCGGCTTGAGCTCGACGTTGTGCACGATCGTGCCGACCGGAATGCTCTTCAGCGGCATGGCGTTGCCCGGCTTGATGTCCGCGCGCTCGCCGGCGACGACCTCGTCGCCGACCTTGAGGCGCTGCGGCGCCAGGATGTAGCTCTGCTCCCCGTCGGCATAGCGGACGAGCGCGATGAACGCCGTCCGGTTCGGGTCGTATTCCAGGCGCTCGACCGTGCCGGCAACGTCGAACTTGCGGCGCTTGAAGTCGATGACGCGGAAACGCCGCTTGTGGCCGCCGCCGACGCGATAGGCCGTGAGATGCCCATGATTGTTGCGCCCACCGGTCCGGCGCATGCCTTCGGTCAGCGCCTTGACCGGGCGGCCGCTCCACAGTTCGGCGCGATCGACGATGACGAGCTGTCGCTGGCCGGGGGTTGTCGGTTTATAGGACTTGAGTGCCATGGCCTAGATTCCCGTCGTCACGTCGACCGAGTGGCCCTCGGCGAGGGTCACGATCGCCTTCTTCGCATCCGGCCGCTTGCCGACCGTGCCGCGAAAGCGTTTGACCTTTCCCTTGACCCGCAGCGTGTTGACCGCGGTCACCTTGACCTTGAACAGGCCCTCGACCGCCGCCTTGATCTCCGGCTTGCTGGCATCGAGCGGCACGCGGAACGTCACCTGGTTGTGCTGCGAGCCCATGGTGGATTTTTCGGTGACGATCGGCGAGCGGATCAGCTGGTACATGCGGGCCTGGCTGACCTTCACCGTCTGCTTTCCCTGGCTCATTTCAGTCGGGCCTCCAGGTGTTCGACAGCGTCCTTGGTGAGCACCAGCGTGTGGCGCCGCAGGATGTCGTAGACGTTGGCGCCCTGCTGCGGCAGCACGTCCAGGTTCGGGATGTTGGCCGCGGCGCGCAGGAATTCGGCGTCGATGCTGGCGCCGCCGATGATGAGCGTCGTACCCCAGCCGAGCTTATCCAGGCGCTTGACCAGCTCCTTCGTCTTCGCCGCCTTCACCTTGGCTTCGTCGAGCACGATGAGCCGGCCGTCGGCCTGCTTGCTCGACAGCGCCGTCTTGAGCGCCAGCTTGCGCACTTTCTTCGGCAGGTCGGTCGCGTGGCTGCGCACGACCGGGCCGAAAATCCGGGCGCCGCCGCGGAACTGCGGCGAGCGCAGGCTGCCCTGGCGGGCGCTGCCCGTGCCCTTCTGCTTGTACGGCTTCTTGGTCGTGCCCCGGATGTCGCTGATACCCTTGGTCTTGTGGTTGCCGGAACGGCGCTTGTTGAGTTGCCAGTTCACGGCGCGGGCCAGGATGTCCTGGCGGACCGGCAGGCCGAAGACCTCCTCCGCCAGGTCGATCTCACCGACCTGCTTGTTGTCCAGATTCGTTACCGCGCACTTCATGGCGCCCTATTCCTTTTGCTCGGCCGCGCCGGCGTCCGCCGTCGCAGCAGCGCGGATCGCGCCCGGGAAGGGCACGTCCTTCGGCAGCTTGCGCTTCACCGCGTCGCGCACCAGGACATAGCTGCCCTCGGCACCCGGCACGGCGCCGCGGATCATGATCAGTCCCTTGTCCGCATCGGTACCGACGACCTTCAGATTGAGCGTAGTCACGCGCTCGACGCCGAGATGGCCGGCCATCTTCTTGTTCGGGAAGGTGCGGCCGGGATCCTGGCGATTGCCGGTCGATCCGTGACTGCGGTGCGATACGGAAACGCCGTGGGACGCGCGCAGGCCGCCGAAGTTCCACCGCTTCATCGACCCGGCGAAGCCCTTGCCGATCGTCGTGCCGGTCACGTCGACGAACTGGCCGGTCACGAAGTGATTGGCGACCAGCTCGGCGCCGACATCGAGGAGCGCGTCGGCGCTGACCCTGAATTCGGCGACCTTGCGCTTCGGCTCGACCTTCGCCTTGGCGAAATGGCCGCGTACCGCCTTCGACAGGTTCTTCGCCTTGCGCGTGCCGACGCCAAGCTGGACGGCCGTATAGCCGTCGCGCTCGGTCGTGCGCACGGCGACGACCTCGCATTTCTCGACCTTCAGCACGGTCACCGGCACATGCGCGCCCTCTTCGCTAAAGAGGCGGGACATGCCGAGTTTCTGTGCGATCAGACCGCTACGCATGATCAGCGCTCCCGCACCTAGTTCTTCAGCTTGATCTCGACGTCGACGCCGGCCGCCAGATCGAGCTTCATCAGCGCATCGACCGTCTGCGGCGTCGGATCGACGATGTCGAGCAGACGCTTGTGGGTCCGAATCTCGAACTGCTCGCGACTCTTCTTGTCGACGTGCGGCGACCGGTTGACCGTGAACTTCTCGAGGCGCGTCGGCAGCGGGATCGGGCCGCGCACCTGCGCCCCCGTCCGCTTGGCCGTGTTCACGATCTCACTCGTTGACTGATCGAGCACGCGATGATCGAACGCCTTCAGGCGTATGCGGATATTCTGGCTCTCCATGATCGACGTCCGTTTCGCTTCTGCTCGTTCAGATTGCTTCGGCCAACGCGGCCCTTACTCGATAATCGAGGCGACGACGCCGGCGCCGACGGTGCGGCCGCCTTCGCGGATGGCAAAGCGCAGGCCTTCGTCCATCGCGATCGGCGTGATCAGGTCGATCTCCATCGTGATGTTGTCGCCCGGCATCACCATCTCCGTGCCCTCCGGCAGCTTGATCGTCCCCGTCACGTCCGTCGTGCGGAAGTAGAACTGCGGCCGGTAGTTCGAG
>DATKOE010000220.1:0-2665 GCA_035524815.1 Rhizomicrobium sp. | reverse complement strand
CGCGGTGACGAGGCGCGCCGGCGTCACGTCGAAGGCGGGATTGGCGGCGGGCGAGCCGGGGGCGGCGATCTCCACCGTGGCCAGTCCGCCGTCGGGCAGGCGGCCCGTCATCTTCAGCATCTCGTCGGCGGAGCGCTCCTCGATCGGGATGCCGGCGCCGGTGGCGAGGTTCATGTCGAGCGAGGACAGCGGCAGCGCCACGTAGAACGGCACGCCGTTGTCCTTCGCGGCCAGCGCCTTCAGATAGGTGCCGATCTTGTTGGCGACGTCGCCGTTGCTTGTGACGCGGTCGGTGCCGACGAGAACGAGATCGACCTTTCCCGCCTGCATCAGGTGCCCGCCGGCGTTGTCGGCGACGATGGTGTGGGGCACGCCGTGGGCGCCGAGTTCGTAAGCCGTCAGCGCGGCCCCTTGGTTGCGCGGCCGCGTCTCGTCCACCCAGACATGCAGGTCCATGCCCGCGTCGAAAGCCTGGTAGACCGGCGCCGTGGCGGTGCCCCAGTCGACGCAGGCGAGCCAGCCGGCATTGCAGTGCGTGAGGATGTTGAGCGGGCCGTTCTTTTTCGCCGAAGCCTCCCGCAGGATGGCAAGTCCGTTGACGCCGATCCGCCGGCACACTTCTACGTCCTCGTCGCAGATGGCCGCGGCCTCCGCCCACGCGATCCGAAAGCGGTCGCCGTGGCCGCGGTTGTGCAGTGCGTGGTTCATCCGCTTCAGCGCCCACTGCAGGTTCACCGCCGTCGGCCGCGTCGAGCCCAACAGGTCGAGCGCCTCGATCACCGCCTTCGAGGACGCATCGCGCTTCATCTTGAGCGCCACGCCGTAGGCCGCCGTCGCTCCGATCAGCGGCGCACCGCGCACCACCATGCGCCGGATGGCGTCGGCGCAATCCTCGGCGGTGCGCAATACCGCCGTCTCGAAGCGATGCGGCAGCTTCGTCTGGTCGATGACCTCGACGGCTTCGTCGGCGCGCGGCCAGATGGTGCGATAATGTCGTCCTCGTATCTTCATTCGGCGGCTTCTTTTCCGGGAAAAGCGCTCACCAGCGCATCGATGTCGTCGGGATCGTTGCCCAGGTCGAGTTCGAGGAACCCCGCCCTCAGCGGCGCGGCGATTTCCGCGGCATAGATGAGCCGGTCGCCGAACAGGATGCCGATGCGCCGTTCGGGGTCGTCGATCGCGGCATCGTGCAGCGTCTCGGACGCGGTCGGCGTGATGTCCAGGTCCACGATGCCGCTCGCGGCCCCGCGCCGGGCGCGCAAGACGGAGGCGGCGCTGAGAATGTGCTCGTCCGAAAAGCAAAGTTGCTCGCCGGTCCCGACCAGCGCGTAGACCTGCGTCTGCGGCGTACAGGCGGCGACGAAGCGCATTTCGAACGTGCGCGGTCCGGCCGCACTTGAGGCCGCCGCAACCGCCGCGAGACCGATGGCCGCCGCTATGGTTCGCATCCCTGCTCCGTCATGCCGGATTGGCCGGCCGGGTATCCTTCATCGAGGGATATTGCGCGAATTTTTCGTACCAGTCGCGCAGATTCGGCCGCGCATCGCGCCAGGAAAGTTCCGGCAGGCGGAAATCGAGGTAGCCCAGCGCACAGGCCACCGCGATTTCGCCGATGGTGAACGGCTCGGTGAAGGGGGCGCGCTCCAGCACGTCGAGCGAACGGTTGACGGCCGCCAGGTGCTTGTGGACCGTCTGCTCGCTCTGCTGTTCCGGCGGGCGGCGGCCTTCGTAGACACGCGCCACCGTGGCGTCGCAGATGCCGTCGCCGAGCGCCTGGAGCGTCAGCGCCCGCCAGCGCGCGGAGATATCGCGGCGCGGCTCGAAGGGCGGAAAGAACTGGCCGCCGCCGAGGTCGTCGAGATATTCGCAGATGACGGGCGAATCGATGATGGTGGTGCCGTCCTTCAAGACCAGCACCGGAATCTTGCCCAGCGGATTGATGCGGCGCAGCTCCTCGCTCGCCGCGGGATTGACGTTGATCTCCTCCACCAGCCGCGCAAGGTCGAGCTCGCGGATGATGATGCGCGCCTTGCGCGAGAACGGCGAAGCGAGACTTGAGTAGAGCTTCATGGGACCCCCTCCCGCTCGCCTCCGGCGAGCGACCTCCCCCTTGCAGGGGGAGGAAAGCCGGCGCTCATCTTATCCTCCCCCTGAAAGGGGGAGGAAGGACCGCATCGGCGGTCCAGGAGGGGGTCATTACTCCCCTTCGAACGCCACCAGCGTGGTGACTTCCTTGCCGAGCGCGCGGATCTTGTCGGCGCCGCCGAGTTCGGGAAGATCGATCACGAAACAGCAGCCGAGAACCTTGGCGCCGGCGCGTTCGAGCAGCTTGATCGCCGCAAACGCGGTGCCGCCGGTGGCAATGAGATCGTCGACCAGCACCACGTATTCGCCCGGCTTGACCGCATCGACATGGATCTCGATCTGGTCCTTGCCGTATTCGAGATCGTATTCCTCGGCCAGCACCTTGAAGGGCAGCTTGCCCTTCTTGCGCACCGGCACGAAGCCGGTGGAAAGCTGATGCGCCACCGCTCCGCCCAGCACGAAGCCGCGCGCTTCGATGCCCGCCACCTTGTCGATGCGCACGCCGGCATAGGGCTGCACCAGGGCGTCGACCGCGGCGCGGAAGGCGCGCGGGTTGCCGAACAGGGTGGTGACATCGCGG
>DATKOE010000219.1:0-5806 GCA_035524815.1 Rhizomicrobium sp. | reverse complement strand
AGTCAAATTCGGCAAGGTAACGGTGCAAGTGCTTCTCTGAGCAGTGCTGATACACGCCGCGCATTCCGCGCTTGAAGATCGAGAAGTATCCTTCGGCGGAATTGCAGTGAACATCGCCTCGCGCATATTCCTTCGCGGAATGGCAGACCGTCTCATGGCTACCGAACATCTGGCCAACGAACGTGTAGAGCTTGCTTTCGTCCGTGTGCAGGCGGCTCTCGTGCGCGATGTTGTCGGCAACGATACGAGATACCGTCGCTTTGTCGGCGCGTGGGACATGGAACGAGCGGACCCTTCCGCCACGCTCCACGAGAGAGACGATGGCGCGCTTGTTGGCCGGACCGTTCGTGCCGCTCTTGGTGTAGGGACGGCCATCCTTGCGGCGGCGCTCTGACGTCTGAGGCTGCTCCATCGGGCCGTAATAGGTTTCGTCGGCTTCTACGATCTGGCCTTCGCCGCCCATCGGGGGAAGGTCAAGGCCGCCCTCGCGCATGGCTTCCATAACGCGGTGATGAAGGAACCACGCCGTCTTGTACTGGCAGCCCAACTGGCGATGAAGCTGGTGAGCCGAAAACCCCTTCTTGGAAGCGCAGCCCATCGTGAAGGCAACGGCCCACTGCGTCAGCGGAGCGTGGCTGCGTTCCATGACGGTGCCAGTCTGGACTGTGAAGTCCTTCCGGCAATCCGGGTTCGCGCAACGATAGCGGCCCGTGATCTTCGTCGGGTAATGCTTGTCATAGCCGCAGTGAGAGCAGATCGGGCCGTGAGGCCAGCGGGCAGCTTCAAACCACTCGCGGGCCGCCGCTTCGTCGTGGAACCTAGCTTCTGTGAATATGTTCTTAGCCATTTGGGGTAACAACCTGATTACCCCTGTAATCTAGGCATTGCGGTCTGTGTTGTCAAGTACATAAATGGGATAATGTTCCTCAACGCGCCGGGCATCCGCCCGGTGATGGCGAAAGGGGAAGTGGCATGTGGAACGGGATGGAATTGGTGCGGCCGGTGTCGGCTGCCGGGCGACGCGTGCTGCTGGTGCAGGTGGCGGTCGCCGAACTCACCGGCGTCGAGCTGGTGCGCATCTGCACCGACAAGCGCGGCCATCCGCGGGCGGCGACGGCGCGGCAGATGGCGATGTATCTCTGCCATCTCGTCTTCGACATGAACGCGTCTTCGGTCGGGCGGCTCTTCGGGCGCGATCGCAGGACCGTGCGCTACGCGCTGCAGCGCATCGAGGATCTGCGCGAGGATCCCGAACTCGACCGCACGCTCGCCTGGCTGGAGGCAAGCCTGCGCCGGACCGGGGGGCGCGCATGAGGACGGCACTCGAACGCACCGCCGAAGGCGTGCTGCGCCGGCTGGGCAAGGGCGCCCGCCTCGAACCGCGGCCGGACGGCTCGTACCAGTTGCGCGGCGCGCGCACGCGTCAGATCGTTTCGGCCGAAACCATCGCGCTGATGCGCGCCAGCGGCTGGCTCGCCGAAGAAGGCGGCGCCTTGCGCCCGAGCGCGGCGGGCGAAGGCGTCCTGGCGCGGGCGGCGGCCGCGGACGATCCCTTCGCCGCCCAGCATCGCATCCTCGAAACCAAGCTGATGAAGGACGATACGGGCCGCGAATGCTACGTCGTGGTCAACGCCGCCGAATCCCCGCTCGCCCTGCTGCGCCACCGCGGGCTGATCGACGCGGCCGCGTTCGAAGCAGGCGAGAGGCTCAGGCGCGATTTCACCCTGGCGCAGCTCACCCCGCGCCTGGCCGTGGACTACTCCGCCCCGGTGGGGCGGCGCTCGCTCAAGCCGGAGACGCTGATCGCCGAGACCGCGCTCGCCGCCAAGCAGCGCTTCAACCGCGCCATGCGCGCCGCCGGTCCCGGGCTGTCGGACGTGCTGTTCGACGTCTGCTGCATCCTCAAGGGGCTCGAGGCCTGCGAGCGCGACCGCAACTGGCCGCGGGCGTCGGCCGGCGTGGTGCTGCGCGTGGCGCTCGACCGGCTCGCCGGCCACTACGGCGCGCGCGCGCGTCCGCCGCGGCGGCGCACCCGGGCATGGCGGAAGGATGAGGACGCGGGATGACGGGGGGAACGTCATCCCGGCGCCGGCTCAACGGAACGAGGGGTCGCTCGCTCTGATATCGGCCTTCGCGCGATCGAGATGTTCGATCAGCGTCTCCCGCAGGTCGGAAGCGAGAGAATGACCGCCGAGGCACTGCGCGCGCTCGCTGCAGGGGGGGACCTTGAACGTCTGCGCCAACGCCCCGGCGATCACCGGAGGCACGATGCTTGGCAGCTTGGGAGGGCCGAATCCCACATCCGGCTCGCGCGGGATCAGAACCGCCACCACGGTTATCCAGAATGCTGCGCGCAGGATCATGCGGAAGACCATCGCCAAACGTCCCGCGAGTGTAGCCGGTGGTCTTTTCCGCGTCCTGAAACGAATCGGTAAAACTCGATACGATGCGGTTAAAGCGCCGGCTTGCACCCGTTAGCCAAGACGCCGGGTTGACGGATTCGCTCCGTCTCGATTCAAGAATGTCGGTAATTTTAGATGTCGTTGAACGGCGTTTTGCTCAAATTTGAGACAAATTGCGCGTCTGTCCGCTTCCTGCCGCGGGGGGACGTATTGCGGCGAAAAAGGAACGTACAAAGACGATGTTGCCGCCGTCCGGCCGTAACGGCGTAAGTGCGCGACGGTGCCGTCAGCGGACGGCGGTCAACGCCCCGCCGCCGGAAGCTCGATCGTGGCGGTGAAGCCTTCGCCCGGGGCGCTCATCAGGCTCAGCGTGCCGCCGTGCAGCTCGCACAGCGCCTTGGCCAGCGTCAGCCCCAGCCCGGCGCCGCCGGAATGGTCGGCGGTCGTGCGCCCGCCCTGCTCGAACGGCTGCACGATGCGCGTGATGTCCTCCGGCGCGACGCCCGGTCCGTCGTCCTTCACGGCGATGCGGATGCGTTCGCCGCAGCGCTCGGCCGAAAGACGGACGTGGCCGCCCGGCTGCGTGAAATGCACGGCGTTCTCCACCAGATGTCCGATCATCGCGCCGAAGGCGTTCTCGTCGGCGTCGATCATCAGCTCGGGCGAGCAGTGCTCCGCGTCGATGCGGATGTTCTTGGCTTCCGCCCGTTCGACGTAGCTGTCCTTGGCCATCCACAAGCCGAGGCAGGCGTCCATCGGCTGGCGGTTCAGCTCGTAGCGGCCGGCGGAGATCTTGGTGAGGTCCAGGATCTGGTTGATTAGGCGCAGCAGGTTCTTGCCGCCCTGGTGGATCAGTCCGGCGTATTCGCGGATCTGGCCGGGCTGGGCGTGCTCGGCGAGCGAGTTGAGCAGATCGGAGAAACCGATGATGGCGTTGAGCGGCGTTTTGAGCTCGTGGCTCATGGTGCGCAGCAGCGTGCGCTTGGTCGAGTCGGCCTGCTTGGCGGTCTGATCCAGCTTGATCGCGAGGTCGGCGAGATAGCTCGCCTGGCGCACGGTTTCGGCCTTGGAGCTGGCGAGCGCATGGCGCGTGGCTTCGAGCGCGCGCGTCTGCTCGGCCAGCGCCTTCTCGGCGCGCCTGTGCTCGGTGATGTCGGTGAACACCACCACGCGTCCGCC
The DNA here is from genome assembly GCA_035524815.1 of Rhizomicrobium sp. Classification (GTDB taxonomy): domain Bacteria; phylum Pseudomonadota; class Alphaproteobacteria; order Micropepsales; family Micropepsaceae; genus Rhizomicrobium. The sequence continues at coordinate 2,225 of DATKOE010000219.1, read as the reverse complement.
GTCGGCCGTGGCGCGGTCGCGCAGCAGATAGGTGGTGCCTGAGGCGAGCTCGATCGTCATCACGCCCGCCGGCAGGCGATGGATCTCGAGCCGGCGCTTGAGCCATTCGGCTTCCGATCCCGGGGCCGCCACGTGCGACAGACGTTCGGCCAGCGCCGGAAATCTGCTGCCGATGAAATCGCCCGCCGTGTGAGGGCCCGACAGCGCCGCGTATTCGTCGTTGCACAGGATGAGCTTGTCGGCGCGGTCGTAGAAGGCGAAGGCGTCGGCCGACAGCGTGATGGCGTTGTTGAGGCGGTCGAGATTCTGCCGCGCCTGGGTGACGTCGGTCCACAACGCGATCCATCCCATGCCGGGCGTGCGCCGCACCTTGATCTCGACGATGCGCCCGTCGCACAGATGCACGTCGCGCGGCGAGAAGTCGTTGGTGAAAAGCTGGGCGCGGCGGTGCGCGACGAACTCTTCGGGATCGGCCAGCACATCGGCATCGGCGACGTCGCCGCCCGCGATCTCGAGCCGGATCATCTCTTCATAGGAAAGACCGATCAGTTTCTCGGGCGCCGGCAGGCCGCGGAACAGATAGGCGAAGTGCCGGTTGGCATAGACGAGGCGCTCGTCCGGATCGAACACCGTGATCGCCACGCGCAGCGCGTCGAGAGCCTCGACGACCGAAGGCTTCGCCGACTCCTCGATGTGATCGCATGGCCGCTGACGCGCCAACGTCATTTGAAGAAAAGGCCCGGTGTTCCAGGCGGGGACTCTGCCGCGGGGCAGTTGCCGAACCGTTACGGATTGGCCTTGGCGGGCCGAATCGCGCCACCATCGTTAAAGGAAGGTAAATTGCGGTTGCCATAAATCTTGTGAATTAACGAACGATTCCGCCACTCGTTCAATATTCGTTAAGCAGACGCGGCCGACTCTCCGCGTCGCGCGAAATCGAGTCCGCCGGCGCGTCGAATGGATATGCACAGGAAAAAACCGGTCCGTGAGGAGGCGCCGCAAGCCAGGCAGCGCCGCCAGTTCATTGCCGTGCAGTGCTCCAAGACCGGCGTCGGCGTGCTTCTCTGTCTGGGCTTCCTGGCGGTGGTCGGACGGCCCGATGCGTCCGAGATCGTGGCGATGGCGGGGCTCGTATCACCCGTATTGCTGGCGCTCCTCGCGCTCACCAGCGTGCGCCTTGCCATTTTGGAACAGGCCGCGCTCGCCATCTTCGCCGCGCTCATCGGCTATCTTTCGGCGCTGACCGGCGGCGTGCTGTCGCCCCTGATCGTGTGGTTCGCGCTGGTGCCCGCCGAAGCCGCGCTGGCGGGCGGACGTCCCGCCGTGCTCAGGGCCGCGGGCGCGGCGACCGCGGCGCTCGTCGTCATCGCGGCGATCCAGGCGGTTGGCGCGCTGCCGGACACCCGCCTTCCGGGTCCGGTGTGGCTGCTTTATGCGATCTCGATCCTGGTCGCGATCTTCCAGGCCGCGCTCGTCGCCGCCGCCGCCCAGGACCGCCAGCGCCGCGCCGACGAAGCCGCGCGCGAAGGCGCCGCGATGTACCGCTTCCTCGCCGACAATGCGATGGACCTCATCACCCGCCACTCGTCGGACGGGCGCATCCGCTTCGCCAGCCCGGCGGCGCTGCCGCTGCTGGGCGTGGCGCCCGAAAGCCTCGTCGGCCTGGCGCCCGCCGCGCTCTGCCATCCCGACGACTTGAAGGCGATGCAGTCGGCCTTCATGGACTCGGCCTATTTCGCCAAGCCCGCCACTGCGGAAGTGCGCCTGAAGCGCGCCGGCGGCGGCCATGTCTGGGCCGAAATCCGCTGCCGCCCGGTGCCGCGGCCCGACGGAAACGGCTCCGACATCGTCGCGGTCACGCGCGACATCACCGAACGCAAGGCCTACGAGCGCCAGCTTATCGAGGCGCGCGACCTCTCCGAAGAGGCCAACCGCGCCAAGAGCCGCTTCCTCGCCAACATGAGCCACGAGCTGCGCACGCCGCTCAACGCCATCATCGGCTTTTCCGAGGTGATGTCGCACGAGATGTTCGGCGCCATCGGGCCGCGCTATCAGGAGTATGCAAGGCTGATCCATGAATCGGGCACCCATCTGCTGGACCTGATCAACAGCGTGCTCGACATGTCCAAGATCGAAGCCGGCAAGTTCGAGCTTTACGAGGAATTGTTCGACCTGGAAGAGGTGATGGCCTCGGCCCTGCGCTTCGCCTCGCCGGCGGCGGAGCG
>DATKOE010000218.1:0-8801 GCA_035524815.1 Rhizomicrobium sp. | reverse complement strand
CGGGCGCGACACTTTCGTCTACACCTCCGCGTCGGACTCGACCGGCGCGGCGTACGACACGATCAGCGGCTTCGATCTGGCCTCGGACAAGATCGACCTGTGGTTCACGGTCGCCGCCATCGACAAGGCCGTGAACACCGGCGCCTTGTCGAGCGGCAGCAGCTTCGACACCTCGCTTGCGGCCGATCTCGGAAGCAACCTCACGGCCTATGGCGCGCTTCTGTTCACGCCCGACTCGGGCTCGCTCGCCGGCAAGAGATTCCTTGTCATCGACTGCAACGGCGTGGCCGGCTACCAGGCCGGCGCCGATCTGGTGATCCGCCTGTCCAACCTGTCGCATTCCTCGCTGCTGGCGCTGCCCACCTTCACCTGACGGGTATCCTGCGCCGTCAGTGCGGTCCGTTTTCGTCGTTCCGCTTGTTCTTGCCTTTGCCCTTTTCCTCGCCCGGCGGCGGAACCGGCGCGTTCCTTTTGCCCGCGGCATGCGCGGCGTTTGCCTCGCCGCCCGTTTGTGTGCCGGGCACGTGGCCTTTCATCTCATGATAGTGGTGCTCCAATTCTGCACCCGCGCCCGTTCCCCCGCTTGCGCCGGCAGTACCGCCGTGGATCGCGCCGTGCATGCGGCTCATGGTCTCGACGGCCTTGGTGCCGCCCCCGCTTCCGGCGCCGGTGGCGTTCGAACCGTTTTCCGTACCGCCCGCCGGCCCGTTCAGCTGCATGACGCCGCGATGAACCTGCATAGCGGTCGTCGTGCCGCTCTCATTGCCGCCTTTCCTGGTTGTTTCCTTCTCGTGGACCTGCATGTGAGCGTTCTCGATCGCGTTGCCGCCATGCGTCATCGCTCCGCCTTGGCCGGTGGTTGCGGCCGGTGTTTTGCCATGGAAACGGCTGACCACGTCGGGCTTCTCGACATCGGCCTTGGTGAACAGATGGGCTGCGGCGGGTCCGGCGTGATGGTATCTGGTGAGATTGACAGACAGCTTCTGCACCACCTGCGGCGGCGGCGGCGGCGCGCTGTTGGCGATGCCGCGGCCGACAGGCGCAATGATGCGGGCCTGTTCGCGCGCGCGCCGGCCGGTATCGATCGAGGCGACGAGATCGGGATGCCTGAGCACCTGCCGCGCTTGCACGACCGCAATCGGGCGATGGCCCAACTGATCGACGCGATGCACGTCGATGCCCTTGTTCACGACATGGTTGTCGACGACCGAGTAGTTCACGACGGTCCGCGTCTGGCGGATGATGTTGACGACCTGTCCCGGGTCGTGAACGGCATAGCGGCCGTAATCGTGATCGCCGATGTGTCCGTAGCCGACGAACACCCAGTTCGACGCGAAACGGCGCTCGCCGTAGTCGCTGCCGTACCAGTGCCGGTAACCGTAGTCCGGTTCGTCGTTCCAGTTGAAGGAAATCGCTCCGCCGCCCGCGCCGAGCGAAACCGAAATGCCGTTGCCTTCCAGAAAGGATCGATTGGGCGGCATCGGCATCCAGCCGACGTACTGGTCGTTCCTGCGCCAGATCACCCAGGCGGGCGCCCAGGTGTAACCGGGCAGCCACAGCCAGCCGTCGTCGGGATCGTTCACCCAGCGCCCGTAATGGAAGGCAATGGCGCCCCACTCGTAATCGGACACCCAAGTCCAGCCATATTCATCCGTATACGCCCAATGTCCGCCGGTATCGTAGGGCCGGAAGTCGCCGGGCACGTCGCCGGGTTGCCAGACCATGCCCCAGCGGTCGCTGTATAGCCACGAACCGTAAGGGGCGAGCTGGTCGTGAAACGAATCGAATCCGACATGCACGTCCGTCTGGGCGCAGGCGGGCGTGGTCAGCATTGCGGCGGGGCCTGCTCCGAGCATCACGGTTCCGGCGAGCAGCGCGGCACGAACGATCGATCGCATCCGGTGTTCCTTCTTTGCTGGCGACAAAGTTCCTCGGCCCCGATCCGGGCCTTGGTTCCAACGCCCGAGGCGCCCGCCCGGCTGCACCCGTTCCGGTGACAAAGCGGGGATTTGTCTATCTTCGGAGTAATGATCGTGGTTCCCGCCCGGGGTTGCGGCCCGGTCAGCTCAAGGGGCGGTGCTTGCGGCGGATGGCGTAGCTCTCGCCGCGCCCCGCTTCGCGGGCCGCTTCCTGAAGACGGCGGCGGTAGACGTCGCGGGATTCGTGGATGTGGGCGATCGCCAGCCCGACCGGCACGCCCAGTCCTACCAGCGCCGCTTCCGATAGCTGGAAGCTCGCCTCGATGGTCTCGGGTACGGCGTCGCTGGCGCCGACCCGATAGAGGTGGCTCGCATGCACCGCGTCGCGGGCGCGCGCCACGATGAGCACGTCGGGCCGCAGCGCGCGAACCTCGCCCACGATCGCGTCGATGGTGTCGCGCGAATTGATGGTGATGATCACGCCCGTCGCCTCTGCCAGCCCGCATGCGCGCAGGAATTCGGCATCGGAAGCGTCGCCGAAATAGACGTTCCTGCCCTCGCGCCGCTCGCGCGTCACCGTCACGGCATCGAAGTCGGTGGCGACATAAGGTACGCCCAGCTCGTCGAACAGCCTGCACACGACCTTGCCGACGCGGCCGTAGCCCACCACGATGGCGCGCTTCTCGCCGCTTTCCGGCCGTGCCGCAAGTTCGGGACCGGCCGGCCCGGAATCGGACATCTTCATCGTGAGGCGCCGCGCCCCGGCCGACAACAGCGGCGTCAGCGCCATCGTCACCGCGATCACCGCCAGCACATAGCCGGACAGCCGCGGATTGATGAGATCGAACGCCGCCGCCGTGCCCAGGCCGACGAACGCGAACTCGCCGCCGGGCCCGAGCAGCAGACCCGTTTCGACGGCCGACCGCCAACTTAGCCGGAACAGCTTGCCGAGGCCGGTCAGCACGATCGCTTTCAGCAGGATGAGACCGGTGACGCCCGCAAGCAGCCATAAGGGCTGGCGCAGCACTTCGCGGATGTCGATCGACATGCCGACCGTGAAGAAGAAGATGCCGAGCAATAGGCCCTTGAACGGCTCGACGGTGGCCTGGATGGCCTTGGCGTATTCGGTTTCGGCCAGCAGCAGTCCGGCCACGAAGGCGCCCAGCGCCATCGAAAGCCCCGCCTGGTGCGCGATCACCCCCGCGCCGACGATCACGAACAGCACGGCGGCGATGAAGATCTCGCTCGATCGCGTGGTGGCGACCAGGCGGAACAGCGGCCGCATCGCAAGCCGGCCGAAGGCGATGATCGCCGCAACCGCCGCGACCGCCTGCAACAGCGCACGGATGAGGCTGAAGAGAACCGGTCCGTGGGCGGCGCCCCCGGCGATGGCGACGAACATCAGGATCGGGACGACCGCGATGTCCTGGGCCAGCAGCACGGCGAAGCTGGCGCGGCCTACGCTGCCCGAAAGACGGCCCTGGCTCGACAACAGTTCGAGCACGATCGCAGTGGAGGACAGCGACACGCTGGCGCCCAGCACGATCGCGGCCGTGGTGTCGAGGCCGAGAAGGCGCGCCATGCCGGCGATGATCGCCGAAGTGACGAGAACCTGAAGCCCGCCGAGCCCGATGACGAGGCGGCGCATCGTCATCAGGCGCTGGAAGGAGAGCTCCAGGCCCACCATGAACAACAGGAAGACGGTGCCGAGCTGGGCAATGCCCGAAACGCTTCCGGCGTCGACGATGGTGAACCAGTAGAGCGCCGGGATTTGCTTGATGAACGAACCGAGGGCGAGCGGGCCCAGAAGCGCGCCCGCCGCGAGATAGCCCAGAACCGGGTTGACACCCACCCGCCGCACCAGCGGCACCGCCACCGCCGCGGTGCCGAGCACGACGAGCGCGTCGCTATAGGCCGTGATGTCGGGTTCGGGCGCCATCGAGTCGCGAGGATGAAACGGACAGGGGTCGGAATCAAACAAATCCAGGCCAACGCCGCTCCGCCGCGGGAGGACGAACGGCGGCGCGATTCACGCCTTCGCCTGGGCCACGTCGGCGATGATCCAGCTTTCGTCGTTGTAGGCGTTTACCGCGACATGGCGGACGGAACGGGCGAGCGTTGACAAGAGATCGGCCGGCTGGCTCTCGAGCAACTCGTGGATGTGCGGGGCCGTCATCTCGCTGATGTAGACGATGCGCAGGAAACTGATTTCGGTGGCGCGGTATTGCCACATCAGCTCCTGCGTCAGTTCGGCGAGATCGTAGGCGTAGTTGATGCGCCCGGCGATGATCGCCATCGCCTCGGGCGGCGGTCCGGCATAGTCGAGATCGCCCGGCTTCGACCACGGATCGTCGAAGACGACGCTGTGCAGCCGCCCGTTCCGTTTCTTGAGGAAATGCAGATAGAGGGCGAGCTCGGCATCGGCTTCCGGCTGGCTCATGATCCCGCCGGAGGAGAAATCCTCGAGCAGCTCCGGCTCGGTGTCCTCCGGTACGAAGGCCACCGGCTCAAGGATCGGGTTCTTGGCGACACGTTCCGCCAGTCCGCCGGCGTCGTTCAGGGCCGAGGTGATGTAATCGAGCGCGGATTCGGGAAGACGGACGGCGACCATGACGCCATTCCACTCCAAGCTGCGCTCCGGGGCAATCGCCGAGGCTCAGCCGGCGGCCTGCTTGCGGCGCCTTTCCGCGGCCATGTGGGCGCCGAAGCGGCGGATGACGAGCTTGAGCTGCGGCTCCATCACCGCGCCGGCCGCCTCGCGAACGGAGAACCAACGGCGCTCGCGGGCTTTCTTCTCGTCCCAATCGTGCTTCTCGCGCATCACCTTGAGCGGGAATACCTCCACGCGGCACGGCATCTCGACCCCGTCGCGCAGCAGCTTCTGGTAGCTGAAGTGGCCGACCGGCCGCTTGCCCATTTCGCCGGAGACGCCCGCCTCTTCGGCCGCCTCGCGCGCGGCGGTGACCGCAGGCTTGCAATTGTCCATCGGCCAGCCCTTGGGGATGATCCAGCGCTTGGTCCGGCGCGAGGTGATGAGCAGGATCTCGACGGCGTGGTCGTGCAGGCGCCAGGGCAAGGCGGCGTACTGGACGCCGGTGACCTTGCGGGGAGCGACCTTGTGGGCGGCGATTCGCGACATTACAGGAACCATCCATACACCAAATAAACTCCCGCGCCGACGGTCGCCGCCGCGGGAATGGTTATGAACCAGGCGGTCACGATGTCGATGGCGACGTTCCAGCGCACCGCGGAGGCGCGCTTGGCGGCGCCGACTCCGACGATGGCGCCCGTGATGGTGTGGGTGGTCGAGACCGGGATGCCCAGACTTGTGGCAAGGAAAAGCATCATCGATCCGGCGGTCTCGGCGCACACGCCCTGATAGGGAGACAGTCTGGTGATGCGCGATCCCATGGTCTTGACGATGCGCCATCCCCCACCCAGCGTCCCCAGCGCCATGGCGGTCTGGCAGGCCAGGATCACCCACAACGGCACGTAGAAGTCGCCCTTCAAGGCTCCGTGCGAAAACAGCAGCGCCGCGATGACCCCCATCGTCTTCTGCGCGTCGTTGCCGCCGTGGCCCAGCGAATAGAGCGAAGCGGAGACAAGCTGGGCTTTCCTGAAGATCGAGTCGACGCGGCCGGGCAGCGCCCGGCGCGACGCCCAGGCCACCAAGGCCATGAAGATCAGCGCCAGGATGCAGCCGATGGAGGGCGACAGGAAGATCGCCGCGATCGTCTTGCCCAGGCCGTCCCAGACGATGACGCGGAATCCCGCGTGCGCCACGCCAGCGCCCACCAGCCCGCCGATCAGGGCATGAGAGCTTGACGAGGGAATGCCTGCGGTCCAGGTGAACATCTGCCAGCAGATGGCGCCCACCAGCGCGCCGAAAATCACCTGGTCGGTGATGATGCTGGGCAGCACGATGCCGGTGCCCATGGTCTTCGCCACGTGCTGGCCGAACACCAGGAAGGCCACGAAATTGAAGAACGCGGCCCAGATCACGGCGTATCGCGGCGACAGCACGCGCGTCGACACCACGGTGGCGATCGAATTGGCGGCGTCGTTCATGCCGTTCATGAAGTCGAACAGCAGGGCGGTCGCGATGAGGCCGATCAGAAGGGCTTCGCTCATGGCCCGCTCAAGCCTGTTCGATGGCGATGCCGCTGATGCCGTTGGCGACGTCTTCGAACCGGTCCATCACGCGCTCGAGATGGTTGTAGATGTCGTTGCCGACGATGTAGTCCATCGCGTTGTTGCGCCGGTGCTTCAGGAACAGCGCCTTCACGCCCTGGTTGTTGAGGTCGTCGGCGTTCTCTTCCAGGCGGATGATCGCTTCGGTGATCTCGTTCACCTTGTGCGCGTCCTGCCGCAACGTGTGCAGCTTGGCGACGGCGTCCACCGTGAGCCTGGCGGTCTGGACGATCACGTCTCCCATCTGCTCCATGTGTGGCTCGAACTCGTCGACCTCGAATAAGAGGATGGTCTTGGCGGTCTTTTTCATCTGGTCGATGGAATCGTCGAGCGAGGTGATGAGGTCTTTGATGTCGCTGCGTTCGAACGGCGTGATGAACGAGCGGCGCGTCAGCGTCAGGACGTCCTGGGTGATGGTGTCCGCCCGGCCTTCGAATTCGAACACCTTGGCGCACGCCGCATTGACCTCGCGGCCGCCCTTGAGCAGTTCGCGCAATGCTTCCGAGCCCTGAACGATGGTGGCGGCATGCTGGTTGAAGAGGTCGAAGAAGCGGTTTTCCTGAGGCATCAGAATCTGGAACCAGCCCAACATCCGTCTCGTCCCGTGTGTGCGCGAAAGACCTGCCAGAGCCGCCCGGCCCCGGTTCCAGCGCGTTTGGTCGCGGCACGAATTAGGACGATTCGCTATCGTGATGGTGTTTCAAACAGGTTACATCCACACGATTCTCCGCGTGCGTCGCGCAGCGGTTGCGCCGCGGGGGACGAGGTGCGGCGATTCAGCCCTCGATCCGGTTGGCAGCGGCCACCCGGCCGTACCAGCGGGCGGAGTCCTTTACATACCGCTTCTGGCCGTCCTTGAAATCGACGTAGACGAGCCCGAACCGCTCGCCGTAGCCCAGCGCCCATTCGAAATTGTCGAGCAGGCTCCAGGCGTGATAGCCGCGTACCGGCGCCCCGTCGGCGATGGCTCGGGACAACTCGGTGAGGTGCGATCGCAGATAGTCGATGCGCTTTACGTCCCGCACGCGCCCATCCGGGTCCGGAGCGTCCATGTAGGAACAGCCGTTCTCGGTGATCTCGATCGGCAGCCGGTAGTCGCGGCCGATGCGCGTGACGATGTCGTAGATCCCCCGCGGAAACACCTCCCAGCCGATATGGGTGAGCGGCCCCGCCTTCTTCGGGATGTCGGCGTCGTAGTGCCAGGGCGTTGCGTCCTTCGGACCCGCTTCCGAAACCAGCATGCGGAAATAGTAATTGATGCCGATCCAATCGAGGCCGCAACGCATGCGCTCGCCGTCGCCGGGCTGAAAGCCCATCAGCGTCATCGCCCTGTCTTCGTCCACGAAGGCCGCCGGGTATCTGCCGTTGAGCGCCGTCTCGACGAAATAGACGTTGAACCGCGCATGAAACCGCTCGGCAGCCTCGAGGTCGCCTCGCCTCTGCGTTGCGGGATAGCCCGGATCCATGTTGTACGCGCCGCCGATCTGCAGCCCGGGCGAAACCGCCTTCATGGCGCGGACGGCGTCGCCTTGCGCGAGGTTCAAGGTGTGGGCCGCGCGCAGGAATCCCTCCGCGCCTTCCTTGCGCCCCGGGGCGTGCACGCCGATGGCATAGCCGCATTCGGCGACCACGAACGGCTCGTTGAACGGCGCGAAAACGGCGATGCGGTCGCCCAGCGCTTTCGCCACGATCGCCGCGTAATCGGCGAAATGACCGGCAAGCTCGCGGTTGGGCCAGCCGCCCTTGTCCTCCAGCGCCTGCGGCAGGTCCCAGTGATAGAGCGTGCAACTTGGGCGGATGCCCGCGGCCAGCAGCGCGTCCACCAGGCGGCTGTAGTGGTCGAGGCCTTTCGGGTTGGGCGCACCGGTCCCGTCGGGCTGGATGCGCGGCCAGGAAAGCGAGAACCGGCAGCTCTTCTGGTTCAGCTCCTGCATCAGCGCGATGTCTTCCGCATAGCGATGATAGGAATCGCAGGCGACGTCGCCGGTATCGCCGTTCTTGATCTTGTCCGGCGTGTGGCTGAAGCGGTCCCAGATCGATTCGCCCTTGCCGTCCTCGTTCCAGGCGCCTTCGATCTGGTAGGAGGCGGTGGCCGTCCCCCACAGAAAACCTTGCGGAAACTGCGCCGCAGTTGCGGAATTGGCCGCTGCATCCGCGGGATTGTTGGGCAAGAGTCCGCCCCCGATCATTCCCAGAGAGGTTGTGAGGAAATCGCGACGGTTCGTCACACGGCCCTCCTTTAGCCTAAACTCGCGTGGCGCAAAACGGAGAGTCGGTATGGGCGATTTGCAGCGCTTTGTCGACGCACAAGAGCGTGTCATCGCGCGCGTGCGCGAGGAGTTGAAGGCCGGCGCGAAGAAGAGCCACTGGATGTGGTTCATCTTCCCCCAGATCGCGGGCCTCGGTCACAGCGAAACCGCGCGGCGCTACGCGCTCGCCTCCTTGGCGGAAGCGCGAGCCTTTGCGGCGCATCCGGTGCTCGGCCCACGCCTGCGCGAATGCGTGAAGCTGGTGCTGGCGGCGAAGGACAAATCCGCGTCGGATATTTTCGGTTACCCGGACGACCTCAAGTTCCGCTCCTCGCTGACCCTGTTCGCCCATGCGACCGACGATCCGCTGTTCCGTCAGGCGATCGAAAAGTACTACAGCGGAGAAGAAGACCCGGAAACGGTAAAGAGGTTCTGATGCGTC
>DATKOE010000217.1:0-4611 GCA_035524815.1 Rhizomicrobium sp. | reverse complement strand
AGAATCAGCGCCTGATGGCGCCCCCCCGCGGAGCCGCCGTGCGAAGTGCGGCAGGCGTGGGCGAAAAAACTATCGCGGAGACCGCTTGGCGAGGATCCGCTGCAGCGTGCGGCGATGCATGTTCAGCCGGCGCGCCGTTTCCGACACGTTGTGGCCGCACAACTCGTAGACGCGCTGGATGTGTTCCCAGCGCACGCGGTCGGCCGACATTGGGTTTTCCGGCGGCTTCGGCTTGGAGCCCGGAGCGGCGAGCAGCGCCGCCGTGATGTCGTCGGCGTCGGCGGGCTTGGGCAGATAGTCGATGGCGCCGTACTTCACCGCGGCCACCGCCGTGGCAATGTTGCCGAAGCCCGTCAGCACGACCACCCGGCTGTCGGGACGCACCGTGTGCAGCGTCTCCACGACGTCGAGGCCGTTGCCGTCTTCGAGCTTGAGATCGACCACCGCATAGGCGGGGGGCGTTTCCTTCGCGCGGGCCTTGCCGTCGCCCACGCCCTCGGCGATCGTGACCACGAAGCCGCGCGTTTCCATCGCCCGTGCAAGACGTTCCCGAAGCGGGCGGTCGTCCTCCACGATCAGAAGAGTCTTGTCTTCCATCATTGTTGTTGTTCCCTACTCGTTGCGCACATATTCCTGCTGGGTTGGTGGGTCAATCCTCTTGGGCACGCGGGGGCGCAGTTTCCCCGTCGATCTGGCCTCGCGGCCAGGAAACACTTACGCGCGCACCGCCCCCGGACGGGTTCACGGCCTTGACCGTCCCTCCCGTCTGCTCGAGCAGGGTCTTGGCGATGAAAAAACCGAGCCCCATGCCTTCGTGCTTGCCGAGCTTGGGATCGGTCGGCCCGATCTCGGTGTCGCCGACGGCGTGCGCCCCGGGCCGGGAGGTGATGTAGGGCTCGCCGATGCGCTCGATGATGTCCGGGGCGAAGCCCGGGCCGTCGTCTTCGACGGTGACGCGCAGGGCGCTGGTCGACCAGCTCGCCTCGATCTTCACCCGGGCGTGGGCGAAATCGGCCGCGTTCTCGATGATGTTGCCCAGCCCGTGCAGCAATTCGGGCGCGCGCCAGACCTGAGGTTGCGGCTCGTCGCGGTCGACGGGCGCCGCGGTGACCATGATCTCGAGCTCCTCGTCGCGATAGGTGTCGGCGAGGTCGTCGAGCAGGGCGCAGATGGGAAGCCGCGCCGTGTCGCCCAGCATGGGCTCGTCGGGACGGGCGAGCTTCATCAGGATCATGCGGCAGCGCTCCGCCTGCCCGCGCAGGAGGCGCGCATCCTGCGCTTCGGGCGAATCGGCCGGCAGCACCCGCTCCAGCTCGTGCGCCACCACCGCGATGGTGCCGAGCGGCGAGCCGAGTTCGTGGGCGGCGGCGGTTGCAAGCGCTCCGAGCGAGGAAAGCTTCTGTTCGCGCGCCAGCGCCAGTTGGGTCGCCGCCAGGCCCGCCGACATGCGCGCGCCTTCCGAGGCGATGCGCCAGGCGTAGACCGAGGTGAAGCCCATCCCCAGCACCAGCGATGCCCACAATCCGGCGATGTAGAGCGGCGGCAATCCGAACGGTTCGGCCGGCGACCACGGCAGCGGCTCGTGAAACACGGAAATCAGCGAGGCGCAGGTGAAGGCGAGCCCGCCCAGGATCATGGTGTTGCCGAGATTGAGGGTGGAGGCGGCAATCACGACCGGCGCCACGAACATCAGGGCGAAGGGATTGGCGATGCCCCCGGTCAGGTACAACAGCGCTGTCAATTGAAGCACGTCGTAGGCGAGATAGACGGTGGCTTCGCGGTTGGTCAGGCGATGGCTGGGCGGATAGCGGAACGCCAGGACGAGATTGAGCCCGGCGCTGAACAGAACGCAGGCCAGGCACTTGGCGATCGGCAGCGGATAATTGAACCCGAAATAGACCAGGAACAGAGCGATCGTCTGGCCGCCGGTGGCCATCCAGCGCAGGTTCGACAGCGTGCGCAGACGGACCCGGCCGCGGATCACCGAGGCGTGCGCTACCGGAAGCGGCCGCGCGTGCACCACGTTCTCGGCTGGGCGCTCGGCGGTCTGCGACATACTTTCCATGCCCTTATCAGCCTAGGGTGCGACCAAATTGGCAATACGGAATAATCCGCACATCATTCTCAGATGCGCCCCAGGTGGTGGCCGCAGTCCGGACCTAGTAGCCGCGAGCCATGTCGCAGGCGGTCTATTGTGGCATGGGGGCGAATTTGTGTCCGGTGCGCCTGAGATTAACCACGCCCGCCGCGCCGGAGCGGTCAAATCTCGGGGATTGGTAAACCGGCCTGGGACGTGGCCGCCACCAACGTGTTGCGCATCAGGCAGGCGATGGTCATGGCCCCCACCCCGCCCGGTACCGGCGTGATATGGGTGGCGCGCTTGGCGGCTTCCTCGTATTCGACGTCGCCGATCAGCCTGGTCTTGCCCTCGCCGGCGTCGACCCGGTTGATGCCGACATCGATAACCGTGGCGCCCGGCCTGACCCAGTCGCCCTTGACGAACCAGGGCTTGCCCATCGCCACAACCAGGAGGTCGGCGCGCCGGCACACGTCGGGCAGGTCGCGGGTCTTGGAATGGGCCATCGTCACGGTGGCATTGGCCGCCAGAAGAAGCTGCGCGGCCGGCTTGCCGAACAACAGCGAGCGGCCGATGACGAGAGCATCCATGCCGGCGATGGACCCCAGCGTTTCCTTGAGCAGGATCATCATGCCGAGCGGCGTGCAGGAGACGAGCCTGGCGCGGCCGGACAGCAGAAGCCCCGCATTGGTCGGCGTCAACGCATCGACGTCCTTGGCCGGATCGAGGGCGTCGAGAACGGCCTGCTCGCGGATCCGCCCCGGCAGCGGCATCTGGACGAGAATCCCGTGTACGGATTTGTCGTCGTTCAGGTCGCGCACGAAGCGCAGCACCTCGACTTCCGAGGCGGTCGCTTCGAGGTGATGGTGCACCGACTTGAAGCCGAGGCTTTCGGCCGTCTTGTTCTTGTTGCGGACATAGACTTCGCTCGCTGGATCGTTACCGACCAGAACCGTCGCCAGCCCCGGCACGACGCCGTGCCCGGCCTTGAGCTTCGCCGTTTCCGCAGCGATGCGATCCTTCAGTTTCGCCGCATGCAGCCTGCCGTCGATGATCGATGCCGTCATTTCCCGAGCCCCCTGAGCCGGGCGGCCAGCCTGGCGCCGTCGCCCGCGATTTCGACCCTCTTCAAGCGCGCCGTCGCGCCCGAAGCAATACGTATCGCCGATTTCGGCACGTCGAGGCTCGCCGCGAGCAGCCCGATCAGGGCCGCGTTGGCCTTGCCGTCTTCGGGGGCGGCGCGTACGCGCGCCTTCAGATGCACCGATCCGTCGGATGCCTCGCCCCAGCCTTCCACCGCGTCGCGCCCGCCCTTGGGCGTGAGCCGGACGTGGAAATCGACGCGGTCGGCCAACACGCGCACGGACTCACCCGACGAGTTGGTACACCAAGACGCCCAGCCACGGCACTACGAAGTCTTCCACCACCCAAATCGCCAGGAAGACCACGATCGGCGACAGGTCGAGGCCGCCGATGGGCGGCAGGAAGCGGCGCACGAAGCGGAACGCCGGGTCGGTCAGCGCATCCAGGAAGCGTACGATGCTGCGTACGAAGTGGTTGTAGAGGTTGATGACGTTGAAGGCAACGAGCCAGCTCGCGATCACCGCCGCGATCACGATCCACTTGTAGATCTCCAGGATGTAGGTGAGCACGGTGACGAGGAGATAGGCGGGACCCATCGGCGTGATGTACATCGCTCTGGCGCTCTTGAAGGGGCGGCATCGCGCACTAGCCTGTTTCGGGCGGCCGCTCAAGCGAGGAGCAAGAGAGGATTAGAGGTGCTTCCGCGCAAACGCGCGGCCTGAGTGGGTTTTCAGGCATTTCTCAAACCGTATTGCCCGCTCGATATCGCTGAACCCGATGTAGGTGTTGAGGCGCCAAGGCTTGAACTTGGACGTATGAATCACCTGTCCCGCGTTATGCGCCCGCACTCTGGCGGGCAGATCATCGGTCAACCCTGTGTAGTACCGTGCGAAATCGCCTACGCTTTGGAGGATCTACACGTATTTCATCAGCGCCCCCTAAGTGTTGGCGCAGAATCCCTCAAATGAGGGTCCGGCTTGCCAGGGCGAAGCTCGCGGACAAAAGCCCGGCTTCGCCGAAATGGCTACGCCGTGGCAGGCTTCTCTCGCTTCGCGAGCGAAGCCTGGTGGAGCTGAGCGGAATCGAACCGCTGGCCTCCTCATTGCGAAAAAAATTTGATGTCTGAACATCGCAGCGCATAGCAGCACATAACCCATTGGTGCCGTTGATATTTCCGGAAACGGGTGTATCGCGGCTGAACCTGCGTGACCGCCGCTTCGCAGCCTTCGCGCGAGACAATGGTGAGACAAATGCGACTGACCGATATCTCCGTCAAAGCCCTCAAACCGAAGGATGGGGGCATTGCTATATATTATGACGACACCCTCACTGGCTTCGGCGTCCGGGTGAGCGAAGGAGGCACCAAGAGCTTCGTCCTGACCCACGGCCGTAGGCGCGTGCGGGAAACCATTGGCCGGGTCGGGATAGTATCCCTCCAGGACGCGCGCGCG
>DATKOE010000216.1:0-16417 GCA_035524815.1 Rhizomicrobium sp. | reverse complement strand
GGTCGTGATCGAACTGCGGCCCGACCTGGCGCCCGGCCATGTCGCGCGCATCAAGGCGCTCACGCAGAGCGGTTTCTACGACGGCGTCGCCTTTCACCGGGTCATCCCCGGGTTCATGGCGCAGACCGGCGACCCCACCGGTACGGGCTCGGGCGGTTCGGACCTGCCGGACCTCAAGGCCGAGTTCTCGCAAGAGCGGCACGTGCGCGGCACCTGCTCGATGGCACGCACATCCAACCCCAACAGCGCCAACAGCCAATTCTTCATCTGCTTCGAGGACGCACCCTGGCTCGACCGCCAGTACACGGTGTGGGGAAGGGTGACGGAAGGCATGGAGCACGTCGACGCCGTCAAGAAGGGCGGCGAGCACAACAACGGCGCCATCTCGGGCGAGCCTGACCGCATCGTGAAGATGCGCGTGGAAGCGACATAGCCCGTTCCGCAAAGCCGGGGTTTTGCCTGCGCCTCGAGGGGGTATGCCGGAGCGCCGCGCGAAGCGCGGCGGTCTATTTCCCGAACGGGTATGCGCCCACCGACCGCGCCTTGCCCTTCCAGCCGAACAGCTTGAGCACGTCGGCGGGAGTGACCGACGCGGCCGGAATCGGCTGGCGCAATTCGTAGCGGCCGATGTCGGGACCCTTGAAGACCGAGCGTACCGTGCGGTCGAGGTGGCGTCCGTGTGCCTCGTATTTCGGTTCGGCTTTGCGGAAATCGGCGAACGTGCCGTAGCCTGCCTTGCAGTCGGGCGCGGACTTTTCGTCTCCCGCAACGAGCGGGGCTTTCGAACCGGCGGGACGAACATAGACGTTGCCGTCGATCTTCTCCGCCTGTGGGCCATACGGCTTCGGGCAAACCGCCGGGGTCTGCTCAAGCATCAAGAGGGGATTGAGATAAGACTGGTCCGCCACCAGCAGATTGTTCACGAACACGTGCCCGACGCGCTGATCGATGCCCGGTCCGGTCGCCGAATGCCAGTCGAACAGGTCGCCGGTCGGCACGCGTTCGTTGCGCGAGAAGGCGGCCGGATTATCGACATAGGTGTTGTTGTAGAGCCTGGCTCCCGAGGAATTGAGAATCCAGCTGCCGCGTCCGTTGCGCACGAACACGTTGCCCGCCACCGTCACGCCTTTTGAGATCTCGAAGAAGAAGCCGACCAACGCCCCTTCGACATAGTTGTTCACGAACACGCCGTCGCGGTCGCCCACGTCGTACCAGACGCCGTTCGAATTGGGATTGTCGAGGATGAGGTTGTCGCGGATGGTCACCCGGTACGATTGATTGAAGATTTTCACCGCACCGGGGTAGTAGCCCGCAAGCTGCTCGATGTTGTTGCGCCGCACGATGTTGCGTTCCAGGAGCACGTCCGACGAACCAATCACGTAGATGCCTTCCGTGGAGGTGTCGCTCACCAGCGAATTGCGGATGGTGAGATGGTCGCCGCGGAACCAGCCACCGACGCGCGAGCAGTAGGAGATGGTGTCGTTCTCCAGCGTCGTGCCGGTGACCTCCTTGCCGAAGGTCGAAGGGTCGGAGGGGCCGACGGGTTCGTTGGTCGGCTCGTCGTCGGGGCCGAACTGCTTCTTGCCTTCGATCTCGATGCAGCGGCGGGCATATTGCGTGATGGTGAGGCCGCGGATGACCGGACCCTTCCTATCCGACACCTTGCCGTTGACGGGAAGCGTGGTGCGAATCAAGGCGCCGTCGTGGGCGGTGATCTCGACCAGCCGGTTGGCCGGATCGGCGCCGATGTAGACCTCGTGGTTCTGATAATCGATGTAATATGAATGCGCGTCGAGTTCGGCCACGCTGCCGGCAGACTTCAGAAACTCGCCGTCGATGAACACCATGTCGTTGTTGAAGCGGTGTATTGGCGTGCTCGCTTCGTTTTGCGCGCGGTTCCACCACGGCAGGGGCGATGCCGGGAACAGCTTCGTCCATGTCGTCTTCCAGACGCCCGCGCCGGCCGGCTCCCAATTGGCCGCGATCTCCGTGCCCTTGAGCACGGGCCGTTCGCCGGCATAGGGCTGGAATGTGATCTTCTGGTTGAAGACGAGACCGCCCGTCCGATAGGTGCCCCCGCGCAGGATAACGGCGTCGCCCGTCACCGCTTTACCGATGGCGGTTTCGATGGTCGTCGGCGCCGCAAGCGACGTTCCCGCCGCTTGCGCATCGCCGTCGGGGGCCACGTAGTAGACGTGCGGCGCCTTGGGAATCCGGTAGACCTGATCGACCGGGCCGTAGGGTCCGCCGGACGGCTGCGCGTTCGCCGCCGCGAATAGCAGAGCCGAGCCAAGAAGCAGGCTGGAGCAATTCAGCCGTGACGTGTTCTGGAAGGGGCGCATAATCGGTTCCCGGGGAAGCGCAGCGAGTCGCGAAAGTGACGTAAGGAAACTTATATGGGAGCGGTATCATCCTGTCACCTGCGGCGGGGGATGCACGACGTTTCAGGATCCGTCTGGGGGCTCAGGCTCAGCGTGCGTTCACGCGACAGTGATCGAGGCTATCGCGTCCGTCACGAAGAGCGGCGAGAAGCCAACCGCCGAGAGGTGTGTCTTCACCATTCACGCGCCTTGGTCTGTAAACGCCGCTTACACCGCTTCCCCAACGAAACTGACGCCGTGACCAAAGTTCCGTAAAACAAATTGACACTGACGCCACAGCCGCGCCCCTGCCGTTCGCGGGAGGTTTGGCAAGCCACTGAGCTGTTTGAGGGATTCGTCGCATCCGCGGAAAGATGACGCTGCGAGTCGGGAATGGCACGCGGCTTGCTGACCACGAACGTATGTGTGGGCAATGGCGACTAAGCAGGTGGGGTGGGTAATGCGTTCGGAATTCGCGAGCCGCGCGGGATCGCGTGCGGCCGGTTTTGTGTTCCTGGTGGCGGGAGCGGCGTGGATGACGCCAGCACAGGCGAGCATCATCCAGAGCCAGAGCTTCAGCGCTTCCGACACCCTGACGGACACCCCGAGCGGGGGCAAAACCGGTCATTCCAGCCACGTCTTCACCACGCTCAGCTTCGATCAGTTCGACACCTCGCTGGGCGTGCTCACGGCGGTGACGTTCCAGCTCATCTCGACCCGCACGCAGACGACGGTTCTGACGGGAACCCCGCCCGCGAACGGCAAGGGCAGCAAGCTGAACAAAGCCAAGAACACGTTCAGCTTCACGCACCTCATCGCGCCCGGTCTCGGGAAGTACCGGCAGCTTCTTCACCAGAGCGACTCTTGCAGCAAGAGTGCCCCCTGCCCGCAAACCACGGGCCCGATCACCTCGGCGACGAACGGCTCCTGGAAAGGCAGCCTGCCAAACTACGCGGGAAGCGGAACCTTCGATGTCTCGCTCAAAGGCAGCGAGTACGCCCACGAGATCACGACGGGCGGCAAGTGGTCGGGCGGCAAGGACACGTATTCGACAAGCTGGAGCGGCTCGATCAACGTCAAATACAACTACGATCAGCACGCCGCAGCATCGTTCAATTCGGATTCGGCCGAGAACGGCGTTCTGGCTCTCAATTTCGGAGAGGTGCGGCAAGGCACGAATCCGAGCGATCTTCTGTTCGACATCTTCGACCTCATCAAGAACGATCCGAACGCGGGCAGCCGGCTCGGCATGAGTTTCGATTCCTTGTTGAGCTCGAGCTCCGGCAATACCGGCGTGTTCAGCTTCGACAATCCATTTACCACGATCAGCGGATTGGCAGCGAGCGAGGGCAAGTCGTTCCACGTCTCGATGGACACGAGCCATCCCGGACAGTTCACCGCGGTTTACACGCTTTGCTTCGCGGACCAGTCGCTCGGCTTCGACTCAAAAGGCAGGCCGCTGGGCATGGGATACGGCGACAGCTTCCTGACGCTGGACATCACCGGCGACGTCGTGCCCGAGCCCGCCAGTCTGGCGCTTCTGGGTGCCGGTCTGTTGCTTCTCGGCGGTTTGGGGATGCGGCGAAGAGCGGCTTGAACAGCCTCACAGGAGAAAGTCGCGGTCGCGCCCGAGGACTGTAAACGTCCTTGACAGGCTTACGGTTACGTTAGCCGGGGTATAGCAGCCGTCATTTTGCTTTTCGCCAAGTTCCTGTTTCGCTTTTCTTATTCTCCGCGGGGCGGGAAACCGCAGCATATCCGGCCGCATGGCACGGGGCTTGCTCCATGCCTGGTGCGCCTGCGACTGCGCGCTGGCGCACAAGTCTTGGGGCCGCCAGATGGGTTTCCTGTCCACCGGTCGAGCAGCGGCACTCGCGAGCGCATCGGCGGTCGCGCTGTCGGCACTGATTTTGGCCGCGCCCGCGTGGGCATCCGCTATCCAAAGCCAGACGTTCAGTTCGTCCGACACGATATCGGACGTTCCCGGCGGCAGCGTCGCCACCGACAACGGCCACAGCTTCGCTTCGCTCAGTTTCAACCAGTTCGACACGTCGATGGGCGTGCTGACGGGTGTTGCGCTCCAGCTTTCGTCGACGCGGACGCAGACGACCCTTCTCACCGGCACGGTGTCGAGCAGTACCGGGACCAATCGGAACAACGGCTCGAATTCCCTTTCCAACGCCGGCTTCAGCGCGCCGGGAATCAGCGCCAGCCTGTCGGCGATCTCGCAAAGTGGTTCGTGCGGTACGGGCGGAACCAATCCGGTGGCTTGCCCGCGCACGATCGGGCCGGCCAACACCGCAACGAACGGCTCCTGGAGCGGCAGCCTCTCCAATTACGCCGGCAGCGGCACCTTCGCCGTGGGACTCAAGGGCGACGTGAAGGCGGGCGATGCGGTTTCGGGAAGCTGGTCGAGCGCCAAGGACACTTACACCGCGGGCTGGAACGGCTCGGTCGGCGTTACCTATACCTATGATCAGCATGCCGCGGCTTCGTTCAATTCGAACTCCGTCGGCAGCAGCGTGCTGAAGCTCAATTTCGGCAAGGTGGATCAGGGCGCCACGCCGGCAGCGCAGTTGTTCGACATCTTCAATCTCATCCAGAACGATCCGAACGCCAGCCTCCGCCTCGCCATGAACTTCGATCCCACCATCAGTTCGAGCTCCGGGAATACGGGGGCCTTCAGCTTCGACAGCCCGTTCACCACGATCAGCGGATTGACGGCGGGAAGCGGAAAGGCGTTCCACGTCTCGTTCGACACCAGCCACACCGGCCAGTTCACCGCGGTCTATATGCTCGGCTTCGCCGATCAGTCGCTCGGCCTCACTTCGAAGGGCTTGGCCAAGGGCGTGGGCTACGGCGATACGTTCCTGACGCTTGACATCACCGGCGAGGTCGTGCCCGAACCGGCCAGCCTGGCTCTGCTGGGCGCCGGTTTTCTGCTGCTCGGAAGCTTCTGGGTGCGCCGCCGGGCTGGTTAACGCCCCATCATCTTGTTCATGGCAGCGGCTGCGGCCTTCAGGTTGGCGGCGGACGGCGGCTCCGGCGCGACGGTGTCGGGATCGAACCGGCCCAGCTTCGCGATTGCTGGAATCTGCTTGCTCAACAGCGGCAGCCACGGCGCGCCGGGCTTGCTGTCCTTTTCAAGGTCGCGCCAGATCGCCACCGCCTTGCGGTAATTGCCGATCTGCGCCTCCGCCATGCCGGCATAGAAGCGCGAGCGCGGCTCGCGCGCGTCGAGCTCCAGCGCATGGGCAAATGCCGCCAGCGCATCGGCGGTAAGGCCGCCCTGCGCCAGCGCGATGCTCTCGCCGAGCGCACCCCAGGTGAACGCGGTGTCGGAGCCGAGTCCGATGGCGCGGCGGAGCGCATCGCTCGCCCGGTCGTAATCGCGGACGCGCTCGGCAAGCTCCGCCAGGCGCAGATAGCCCGCCGCACTCGGATGCGCCGCGAGTTCGGCCGCGTATCTGTCGGCTGCGTTGGTGAGGATCACGGCCGGATCGTGCTTCAAGCGCTCTGCATAGGGCCGGTCCGGCAGATCGGGATTTCCCAACGAGGCGTAGAGCAGGCCCGCGCCCGCCGGCAGCACCAGCGCGATGACGACCGCGGCGGCGGTGCGCGCGCGGCGGTGGTCGGCCGGCGCGCGGGCGTCGGATGCGACGGCGAGCATGCGCCGCTGGATTTCCAGGCGTGCGGCGTCGGCCTGCGCGGGCGAAAGCAGATCGCGCGCGACGTCCGTCTCCACTTCGGCGAGTTGGTTGCGATAAACGGCAAGGTCGTATGCCCCGCGCACCGGCGCGGCCGTAGCGGGCGTTCGCAGCAGCGGCCACAGCAGCATCGCCAGCGTCGCCGCAAGAAGAATCGCGAACACGATCCACAGCATCATCGCGGTTCGTCCATCAACCGGTCGAGGCGGCGGCGTTCCTCGTCCGACAGCGGCAGGTCCTGCGCCGGGGCCATGCGCCGGCGGAAGAAGGCCCATGCGGCCGTGCCGCCGGAGACGAGGAGGATCAGCGGCCCGAACCAGAGAAGATAGGTCTCGGGCCCGACCGGCGGCTTTAAGAGCACATAGGTGCCGTAGCGCGCGACGATGTAGTCCTTCACCTGTTCGTTGCTGTCGCCCTTGAGCAGGCGCCGGCGCACGAGCACGCGCAGATCGTGGGCCAACGGTGCCGCGGAGTCGTCGATCGACTCGTTCTGGCATTGCAGGCAGCGCAATTCCTTGCTGATCGTGCGGGCGCGCGCCTCCAGCTTTGGGTCGGTGAGCACTTCGTTTGGTTCGACCGCCCACGCAAACTGGGTGAAGGCCAGAAGCAATGCGGCAAGGAGGGCGCGGGTCATTTCAGCTTCTCCGCCAGCGGCAGGATCTGGTTCCTGATGATCTCGGGCGTGAGAGGGCCGGGCTGCTTGAAGCGGATCACCCCGTTCTTGTCGATGAGATAGCTCTCCGGCACGCCGTACACGCCAAAGTCGATTCCGGTGCGGCCTTCTGCGTCGACCGCGACGGTGCGGTAGGGATCGCCGAGTTCGGTGAGGAAGGCTTGTGCGTTTTCCGCTTTGTCCTTGTAGTTGACGCCGACGAGGGCGATGCCGCTGTTGGCCACCTCGCGCAGCACCGGATGCTCGGCGCGACAGGGCACGCACCAGGAAGCGAAGAAATTCACCAGCGTGACGCGCCCGCGCAGGTCGGCCGTCTTGAAATCCGGCTTGCCCGCGTAAAGCGGTGGCAGATCGAACTGCGGCGCGGGCTTGTCGATCAGCGCGGAGGGAATGATGTTGGGCGTGTCGCCCTCGCCGGCTTGGTTCAGCCGCCAGAAAAAGACGCCCACGAGCGCCAGGAAGGCGGCAGCAGGCAAGGCATAGCGAACGCCCGCCGGCATTCTCCACGCGTAGACCGGCCTGGCGGTGAGATCGAGCACGCGCGCCGCGCGCTTCGGGGCGCCGATGCGGTAGCGCCGGTCGGACAGCGACACCAGCCCGCCCAGAACCATGACAAGCGCGCCCAAGAACAGCCACGGCACCAGCGGATTGTGGAAAGCGTGCACCGCGTAGCCGCCTTTGCCGTCCGGTTCGCCGAGCACGATGTAGAGGTCGCTGACGAAGTCGGTATGAATGCCGACGGTGGCTTTCGGCTCGGGCGGATTGTCGTACTGGCGGCGTTCGGGCTGCAGCACGGCGACGGTGCGCCCGTTGCGCGACGCGAGGAAGGTGGCGCGCGACATCGTGTAGTTGGGCCCGCGCAGGTTCTCGTCGACGCCGGCCAGCCGCACGTCGTAACCGGCGATCGCAAAAATCTGACCCGGGCGCACGACCTGGAGTTTCTCCGTCTGCCATGCCAGCGATCCCGTGATGCCGACCAGCACGAGCGCCATGCCGAGATGGGCGATGGTCATGCCGTGCGCCGAGCGCGGTATGTGGCGGGCGCGGGCGAGAACATCGGCGAGCGATCGCCGGAACAGTCCGGTGCGGCTCGCCCATTCCGTCAACACACCCAAACCGAGCCAAGCCGCCAGTCCGAGTCCGAGGGCGGCGAGCGCCTGCGTCGTCGAAATCCCGGCTGCGATCAGCGTGATCGCAACCGTCACGGCGGCGACGGCGCCGGCGAACTTCATGCGCGCCAGCGCTCCCCTCCAGTCGCCGCGCTTCCAGTACAGCAAGGGCCCTATCGGCATGAGCACCAGCATCGGCGCAAGAAGAAGCGGGATCATCAGATCGTAATACGGCGCCCCGACCGACAGCTTGTTCAGGTGTAGGGCGTCCACGACCAGCGGCGTCAGCGTTCCCAGCAGCACCGTGCCTGCCGCGGCGCTGAGAAAGACGTTGTTGAAGACGATGCCGCCCTCGCGCGAAACGGGCGAGAAGATCCCGCCAGCCTTCAACACGCCGGCCCTGAGCGCGAACAGGATCAGCGAGCCGCCGGTCACGAGCGACAGAAGCACAAGGATGAAGCGGCCGCGCGCGGGATCGTTGGCAAACGCGTGGACGGAGGTGAGAATCCCCGAGCGCACCAGGAAAGTGCCGAGGAGCGACAGCGAGAAGGTGAGGATGGCGAGGAAGATCGTCCAGCCTTTCACCGTATCGCGCTTCTCGACCACGATGGCCGAATGCAGCAGCGCCGTGCCCGCGAGCCACGGCATGAACGAGGCGTTCTCGACCGGGTCCCACGCCCACCAGCCGCCCCAGCCGAGCGTGTAGTAGCTCCACCACGAACCCATCGCGATGCCGAGCGTCAGCGCGCACCAGGCGGCGAGCGTCCATGGCCTGACCCAGCGCGCCCAGGCGGCGTCCACCCGGCCTTCGATCAGCGCGGCGATGGCAAAGCTGAACGCCATCGAGAAGCCGACATAGCCGAGATAGAGAAACGGCGGGTGGAAGGCGAGGCCGGGGTCCTGGAGGATCGGGTTGAGCCCGATGCCGTTCACCGGCGCGGGATCGAGGCGCGCGAAGGGGTTGGACGTCGTCAGGATAAACAGCAGGAAACCGAAGGCGATCATTCCCTGCACGGACAAAACGCGGGCGCGAAGTCCCGGCGGCAGGCCGCCGCCGAACGCCGCCACCGCCATGCCGTACAGCGCCAGGATGAAGGTCCATAGCACCATCGAGCCTTCGTGATTTCCCCATACGCCGGTGATTTTGTAGAGCAGCGGCTTGTCGGTATGGCTGTTCTGGAACACGTTGACGACCGAGAAGTCGCTCGTGACGTGCAGCCAGATCAGCGCCGCAAAGGCGAGCGTGACGAGGCCGAACTGCGCGATTGCAGCCTGCGGCGCCAGCTTCATCCACGAAACCTCGCCGCGCGCCGCGCCCACGAGCGGAACCAGCGATTGGATGGCCGCGACAAAGAGCGCCAGGATCAGCGCGAAAAGTCCGACCTCTGCGGTCATTCAAGCGGGCCCGATGCGATTAACGGTTGCTGGCGTTCCATCCGGAGCGTTCGGTCAGGCGGGCCGCCTCGACCGGTGGTCGAAAGCGGTTAACCGGGATCGCATATCTACGACCCGATGACGCAATCGGCAACATAATGTGTCGCAATCCGCGTTGGCAGCGGCGCGGGGCGCGCCTAAAACGCCCCTGCTACATAACCCTGCGGGAGATTTGTCCGTGGTCCAGCCCATTCCCTTCATCGATCTTCAAGCGCAGCGCCGCCGTCTCGGCGAATCCCTGAACCGGGCCGTCCTGGCGGCGGTGGAGAGCGGGCAGTGGGTGCTGGGGCCGCAGGTTGCGGCGCTCGAAACGCAGCTCAAGGAATTTGCAGGCGTCAAGCATGCCGTCGCCTGCGCCAACGGAACCGACGCGCTGCAACTCGTGCTGATGGCCTGGGGGATCGGTCCGGGCGATGCCGTGTTCGTTCCCGCCTTCACCTTCTGCGCGACCGGGGAAGTGGCGCCGCTCGTCGGCGCCGTGCCGGTGTTCGTCGACGTTTTCGAAGACACCTACAACATCGATCCGGCCAGCCTCGAGGCGGCGATCGCGATGGTCAAGCGCGAAGGCAAGCTCAAGCCCAAGGCGATCATCACGGTGGATCTGTTCGGTCAGCCCGCGGACTACGACGCGATCGAGCCCATCGCAAGGCGCGAAGGCCTGAAGCTGCTGGTGGACACGGCGCAGGCGTTCGGCGCCACCTATCACGGCCGCTCGACGGCGGCGATCGGCGATGCCGCCGCCACGAGCTTCTTTCCCGCCAAACCGCTCGGCTGCTACGGCGACGGCGGCTGCGTCTTCACCGCCGACGACGACCTCGCCAGGCTGATCAAGTCGCTGCACGTGCATGGCGAAGGCACCGACCGCTACGAGAACGTCCGCATCGGGATGAACTCTCGCCTCGATTCGATCCAGGCCGTCATCCTCTCCGAGAAGCTGAAGCTCTTCCGCGAGGAGATCGAGCTGCGCGAGAAGGTCGGCCGCCGCTACAACGAGGGGCTTTCGAAATCCAACCGTATCCGCGTGCCGCGGATTCTTCCCGGCGTACAATCGGTGTGGGCGCAATACGTGATCGTCGTGCCGGACCGCGCCAAGGTGCAGGCCGATCTGAAAGCGCAGGGAATTCCCACCGCAGTCTATTATCCGATCCCGCTGTCGCAACAGAAGGGTTACGCCCATTTCCCGAGCGCGCCGACGCCGGTTTCGGAACGGCTTTCAAAGCACGTCGTTGCACTGCCGATGCACCCCTACATCGACGAAGCGACGCAGGACCGCGTCATCGCGGCGGTCATCGAAGCCGTCGGCTAGGGCTCGCGCATGCCCTCGTCGGCGGTGCGCAGGATCGGGTTCAGCACGTAAGAAGCGATCGAGCGCTTGCCGGTCTTGATTTCCGCCGTCGCCACCAGGCCGGGGCGGATGTGAATTCCCTTGATCGCGATATCGTGCGGCTTGTCGATCAAGCGAACCTGCGCGCGATAGACCAGACGCGAGGTGTCGCCTTCCTTGAGCGGAACGGAGTCGGCGCTGAGCACTGCGAGCTTGCCGTTCAGGGTGCCGAACTTCTGGAAGGGATAGGACTCCAGCTTCACGCGCACGTCGTCGCCGACCTTGAGATAGCTGACGTCGCGCGATTGCACGTTGGCTTCGACGTAGAGGTCGGCGCCGTCGGGCACCATCGTTATCAGCGTCTCGGCCTCGCGCAGCACCGAGCCCACGGAGCGGTCCGCCAGTTCGAGCACGACACCGTTGGCGGGCGCGCGCATCTTCGTGAAGTCCTTCATCTTCTGGGCCTTGCTCAGCGTCTCCGACGCCTCCGCTAGGTCCTGCCGGGCCTGCACGAGCTGCTGGTTGTGGTCGCTGCGCCACTTGTCGATGAACGACTGCCGCTCGGCCTGCACCTCGGCGCGCTGCTCGGTGAGCTTGCGCACGTCGCCGATGGAGTTCATCAGCCGCATGTTGACGTCGACCGCGCTCGATTGCGCCTTCATGAGATCCAGCGGCGCGCCCGCCTTCTGGTCGAGCAGGCGCTGGTAGATCTCCACGACCTTGTTCGACATCTCGAGCTGCTGCTTGAGCCCATCGACTGCCGAATTGTCGGCCTTGATCTCGGAATCGATCTGGCCCACGCGGCTGTCGCGCACCTTCATTTCGGCCTGGTAGGCGGCCATTTCCTGGTTGTAGATCTGCGCCTGCGCCTGGCGCTCGTTGTTGTCGGCGGGTGCCGCGGTGAACGGAGCGCCGTTGAGCTGGGCCGCGATGCGCTCGGTCATGGCGGTGAGCGTGCGCACCTTGTGCTCGAGCGAGGCGACGTCGGCCTGGGCGAAGGCCGGATCGAACGCCACGAGCACCTGGCCTTTGCGCACGTGATCGCCCGCCCGGACGTCGATCTCCAGAATGCGCGAGGTCGTAAAGGGTTGCATCACCACGAGGGGCGTGCGGGTGGCGATCTTGCCCGGCGCCACGACGATGCGGTCCAGCGTGCCCAGGATCGACCAGAGAACCGCAATGGCAAGCAGGGTGATCACGACATACAGGGCGGCGTTGACCGAGACCGGTATTGGCGCTTCCTCGATGGCGGTCGCGTCCGGCTTGAAGCCCTGCGCCACGGCCGCGTCGCTCATCCCGGAGTCGTCGCCGCCGAAGCGGTGGTCGATCCAGGCGTCGACGTAGCGCCAGTAGCGCAGGAACCACTCCACCGCGCCGAAGCGCAGATCCACGAGCGACTTGCGCGCCCGGGCGGCGAACGCGCTCATGCCGGCCTCTGCATCTGCTGCGACCAGAGCTGGCGGTAGATCGCGTTGCGTTCCAGAAGCTGGCCGTGCGTGCCGAGATCGACGAGCCTGCCGTCGTCAAGTACCATGATCGCGTCTGAATTGCGGATCGTCTGCAGGCGGTGCGAGATCACGATGGTGGTGCGGCCGCGCGCGATCTGGGCCAGGTTGCGCACCACGACCGCCTCGCTTTCGGGGTCGAGCGCGCTCGTCGCCTCGTCGAAGATGATGATGCGCGGGCGGCGGAGCAGCGCGCGGGCGATCGACAAACGCTGCTTCTGCCCGCCGGAAAGATTGACGGCGCCTTCCTCGAGTTCGGTGTCATAGCGCTGCGGCAGCTGCTGGATGAACTCGTCGGCGCCGGCCTGGCGCGCCGCCAGCACGATGTCCTCGAATCCGGCGGTCGGCAGGCCCATGCGGATGTTGTCCTTGATCGAGCCGCGGAAGAGGAACGGTTCCTGCGGAACCACGCCCGTCTGGCCTCGCAGGAAGGCAAGGTCGATGTCGCGGATATCGTGGCCGTCGATGCGGATGGCGCCCTCGGTCGGGTAATAGAGGCCCTGGAGCAGCGCCGAAAGCGTGGTTTTGCCCGAGCCGCTGCGCCCGACGATGCCGATCATGCTGCCCGGCTGAATCCGCGCCGAGAATTCGCGCACGGCGGGACGGTCGGTGTTGGGATAGCGGAAGGTGACCTTGTCGAGATCGATGTCGCCGCGCAGGGAAGGGGTCAGCCCGCGCCGCGTCGACTCGGTGGGCCGGTTCATGATGTCGCCCAGCATCTCCACGCTGATCAGCACTTCCTGGTAGTTGTTGAGCAGGCCGATCAGTTGCAGCACCGGGCTGATGACGCGCGAGGACAGCATGTTGAAGGCGACGAGGCCGCCGACCGTCATATGGTGGCCGAACACCAGGAACGCGCCCACCGACACGATGACGATTGTCATTGCCCGTTCGATGAACTGGGTGAAGGTGTTGGCGGCGAGCGAGATCTTGCCCACCTGGACGTAGGTGCGAACTGCCTCGGCCGCCGCGTTCTCCCAGGATTCCTGGCGCCGGCCTTCGAGGTTGAGCGACTTCACGGTGCGCATGCCGTGGATGCTCTCGACGAGCAGCGACTGGCGTTGCGCCTCCGCACGGTACAGCCGCCGCAGGCGCCGCCGGTAGGGACCGATCATGGCGGCGATGAGGATCGCCAGAAGCAGGGTGACGCCCAAGACGACGCCCGTGAGCACGCCGCTGTACCAGGCCATCAGCGGCAGGAAGACGATCAGCGCCGGCAGGTCCAGCAGCGTCATCATCAGGCGGCCGGTCAGGAACTCGCGGATCTGCGAGCCCTGCTGCATGTTCTTGGTGACGACGCCCGCCAGCGCGGTCTCGAAGAATGAGATCGGCAGCTGCATCAGGTGGGCGAAGGTGGTCTTGGCGACCCGGATGTCGATGCGGCTCGCGGTTCGCAGCACGAAATAGCCGCGCAGCCAGTTCAGCGTCGCGTCGAAGGTGATGGCGATGACGACGCCGATGCCGATGACGGCCAGCGTGGAGATGCTGAGATAGACGAGCACGCGGTCGATCACGATCTGGAAGAAGATCGGCACCGCCAGCGCCAGAACGTGCATCGCCAGCGCCGCGATTAGGACGTTCTTGAGCAACGCGCGCTGGCGCCAGAATTCGGGAATGAACCAGCCGAGGTCGAACTTGCGGTCGCTGTCGGAAAGCTCGTACGGCCGCTTCAGCAGAATGATCTCGCCCGTCCAGTGCTGGAGAAACTCGTCCTTCGGAATCGGGAAGAGATTGGCTTCGGGCACGCGCGGATTGAAGAGCACCACAACCTGCGCGCCGTTTGGGTCGGTTCCGGACGGCTGGGTGGCGAGCGTCTGCAGGACCACGACGTAGGCGCCGTTGCTGAGACGGGCCAGGAACGGGGTCAGCTTCTTGAAGCGTTGAAGACGGTTGAAATCGACGGTGTGGACCTGGGAAAGCAAGCCCTCGGCCCGCGCGATGCGGGAAAGCTGCTCGGCATCCGGCTCCTGATCGTGTCCGTAGACGTGGAACAGCCGCGGCAGGCTCCAGTCGAGTTCGAAATGGCGCGCGATGGCGGCAAGGCCCTTCAGTCCCGTCTGCGCGCAGTCGGGGTGTTCGGCTCCGGGGCCGGCGGAGGTGTCTTCGGGTTTGGCGTTTTCGAGCGTCATGTGCGGCCGCCTAGGGGAACGGAGGCTTGGGCGGAGGCTTCGGCGCTTCGACCGCGGGCGGGGACACGACGACGGGCTCCGGCGCTGGATGCTGCTGCTCGACGATTTTTTCCGGCACATCGGTGCGCGGCTGCTGACCGCCCGCCGCCCGGCTCGCCAGCGCATCCGCAGCTTCGCGCATCTTGGCGGCGGCCTGGTTGAAGGCCTCCATCCCAAGGATCAGCCGCTGGCGGAAAACCGCGGCGGGCTGGCCCCGCGTATCCTTTTCGACCGGCGAATAGGCGACGAAATCGATCCGCACCAAGCCGCCGATCACCGAAATCTGTCCAATTCCGTCCGCGAAGACCTGATCGTCCACGCCCAGCCCTTTCAACCAATGGGACGCATGCTTAGCGTCGCGCAGCCCTCGCGGGCCAGTCCGTAACAACCACAGCCGATGGTTACATGCCAATGTTAACAGGCGTTTGCCACCAAGGCTACCCGGCGGAATGGCGCCGGCCGCGCGCGGCCGAAAACCGGCAGGGCCGTTGCCTGCAAATCCACCTCGTCGGCATCCGGGGCAAACCCGACAGCAGGGCCGGCACAGAATTGACTGCGACCAGAAAGCACGCTTGGCCCTCGTTCGGCCGGACCGCGTACGGCGCGCGCTGCTGCTTGACAGGGGTAGCCGCCGGACCCACACCGCTGCACCCGCCCCGAGCCGCCCGATGGACGTCAGCCAGTTCGATTTCGACCTGCCCGAAGAGCTCATCGCATTGCGCCCCGCGGAGCCCCGCGACAGCGCGCGGATGCTGGTCGTGCGCGAGGACGGCAGCCTGGAGCACGGCATCGTGCGCGATCTGCCCGCATTTCTCGGCCGTGGCGATGTGCTGGTGCTGAACGACACCAGGGTGATCCAGGCCCGCCTTCGCGGCATTCGCGACGGACGAGAAGGGGGAGCCAGTGCGAAGATCGAGATACTTCTGCACCGGCGCCTGGGACCGGATGGCTTTGCCGCCTTCGCACGGCCGGCGCGCAAGCTCGCCGTGGGCGACAGGCTCCGCCTCGGCGAGAGCCTTGCGGCGCACGTCACGAGAAAGGGCGAAGCGGGCGAGGTGGAGATCGCCTTCGAGGTCGTGGGCAGCGCCCTCGATGCCGCCATTGCCGCCCAGGGCGAGACCCCGCTGCCGCCCTACATCGCCGGCAAGCGCAAGGCGGACCGGCGCGACGCAACCGACTACCAGACCATCTACGCGCGCCAGGATGGCTCGGTGGCCGCACCCACGGCGGGGCTGCACTTCACGCCGGAGATGTTCGACGCGCTGTCCAGGGCCGGGATCGGTCGCGAAACCGTCACGTTGCATGTGGGTCCCGGCACGTTCCTTCCGGTGACCGCCGCGGACACGGCCGAGCACAAGATGCACTCGGAGTGTGCGCTCCTCTCGCCCCGAACGGCCGAACGACTCAATGCCGCAAGGGCAGCAGGCGGAAGGATCGCGGCGGTGGGCACCACCTCGCTGCGCACCCTGGAAACGGCGGCCGCGGCGGACGGCACGCTGCACGGGTTCGAGGGGGAGACCGGCATCTTCATCACTCCGGGATACCGCTTTCGCACGGCGGAGGTGCTGCTCACCAATTTCCATCTTCCGAAATCCACGCTTTTCATGCTGGTCAGCGCCTTCAGCGGCCTCGAAGCGATGCGGCGCGCCTACGCGGAAGCCATGCGCGAACGCTATCGATTCTATTCCTATGGCGACGCCTGCCTGCTATTCCGGCGCAAGACATGAGCGAATTCCGGTTCGAAATCTCCGGCGCCGACGGCGCGGCCCGCACCGGCGCGATCCGTACGCCGCGCGGCGACATCCGCACGCCCGCGTTCATGCCGGTCGGCACGGCGGGAAGCGTCAAGGCGATGATGCCCGAAAACGTGCGCGAGACGGGCGCGGACATCATCCTCGGCAACACGTATCATCTGATGCTGCGCCCGGGGGCCGAGCGCGTGGCGCGGCTGGGCGGCCTGCACAGCTTCTGCGGCTGGGAGCGGCCGATCCTGACGGACTCGGGCGGCTTCCAGGTGATGAGCCTGTCCAAGCTGCGCAAGATCACGGAAGAGGGCGTGCGCTTCCAGTCGCATATTGACGGCGCATCGGAGTTTCTGTCGCCGGAGCGGGCGATGGAAATCCAACGGCTCCTGGGT
>DATKOE010000215.1:0-33552 GCA_035524815.1 Rhizomicrobium sp. | reverse complement strand
CGCCGCTGAGGCAGAAGAGCTGAGTCAATCGCGCCAGAACGGCTCGGCCTGCTTGAACGCCCGCCAGTGTTCGCGCGCTTTCGAACGGAGGTCGCGCGCCGCGGCCTGGTTCCAGCCCGTAATCTGTCCGGCCGCATAGGAAAGATCGGCCTGCACCTGCGCGCTCGCTGCCTCCTCCATCATCAGCCGGCCCAGGAATCCGCGAACCTGCGCCGCATCGTTGATCCGGCCGAGCACGTCCTGCAGCGTTTTGAGTTGCTTCAAGTACCGCCGCGCGGCCTTTTCCTTGTACAGCGCGGCGTGGAAGTCCGCCGCATAGCGCAGCTTCTTGAGGGCGATCCGCAGGCCGTGGGTGCCCTCGTTGGAGAGCGTCTTGAAACCGCGTCCGCGCTTGGCCACCCGCATCAGATGCTTGTCGAGCACGGCGGCCGCCTGGGTGGCGAGCGCCGCTTCCGGTTGATCGACCGGCCGCCGTGCCGCGGCCACCTCGCCGAGGAAGGTGGCGAAATCGGGACTGGCGACCTCGGCCGCCGCGGCGTCCCAGGCGCGCGCGCGCATCTGCTCCGCCCGCCGCCGCAGGATGGCGAAACCCTCGACCGGCTCCAGTTCGGCAACCACCGGCTCGAACAGCTCGGTCAGGAACATGTCGATGTCGCGCGCCGGGCCGGTCGCATCGAAGAACGCTTTGGCACGGGTCCGCAGATCGGTTGCACCCGGGGCGAAGTCCGCCAGCGCGATTGTCAGCCGTCGCAGACCCACACGCAGCTGATGCAGACCTTCCGCGTCGCGGTTCTCGACGACCGGCGCCGCATTCCCCGCAATATGGGCGTGGCATTCGCGGGCCGCACAGCGGAAGGCCTCGTCCAGGCTCATCTCGCGCGTCAGCGGCAACGCCCGGGCCATGACGGCCGGTGCTTCGGTCAGAAGGCCGACGGCGGCTTCGCTCATTAGTGCTTGCCCAACGCGCCCTTCCGAAAGGAGGGCTCAGGGATTCCGCACCGGCAAACCGGCGTTGGCAAGGGCCGTTTTGGCGTCTGTGATAGACCATTGGCCGAAATGGAAAATCGAGGCGGCAAGCACCGCGTTGGCGCCGCCGTCACGAATGCCCTGCACCAGATGATCGAGCGTGCCGACGCCGCCCGAGGCGATCACGGGCACCGCCACGCTGTCGGCGATGATGCGCGTCAGCGCGATGTCGTAGCCTTCCTTGGTGCCGTCGCGGTCCATCGAGGTGAGCAGGATTTCGCCCGCGCCGTACGCAACCAGCTTCTTGGCGTGCGCCACGGCGTCAAGTCCGGTCGGGTTGCGCCCACCGTGCGTGAACACCTCGAATCGCCCCGGTGACACGCGTTTGGCATCGATCGCCGCCACGATGCACTGGCTGCCGAATTTCTCGGCGCCTTCACGCACGAATTCCGGCCGGCGCACGGCTTCGGTGTTGATCGAGACCTTGTCGGCGCCGGCAAGCAGCAGCGCGCGGATGTCGTCCAGCGTGCGCACCCCACCGCCCACGGTCAGCGGCATGAAGCAGACGTCCGCGGTCCGCCGCACTACGTCCAGAAGGATGCCGCGCTTCTCGTGGCTGGCGGTAATGTCGAGGAAGCAGAGTTCGTCGGCGCCCATTTTGTCGTAGAGCATCGCCTGCTCGACGGGATCACCGGCATCGCGCAGGTTGACGAAATTGACGCCCTTGACGACGCGCCCGTCCTTCACGTCCAGGCAGGGAATGACGCGGACCTTCAGCATGGCGGGGTTCGCTTAGCGCATTCTCGCCATCGACGCCACATTGAACAGCGCCCTCGCGCAAACCGCTTGCGCGGGGACGGCGGTGGTCTTGCACAGAGCCTCGGTTTCGAGCAGCAGGTCCAGGGCTTCGCCGATGCGATTCTCGGTCCAGTTGCGCGCCTGCATCTTGAACTCGTCTTTTCGCGAAAAGTGCAAGGGTTTTCCCAGTCGCCCGGCGGCGCTGTCTATCGACGCGCCGGTGCGGACAAGCAGAAGCCTCTGGAAGTGGGTCATCGCCGCGCGCAAGACCGAGGTGGGAGAAGTGCCGTCGCTCCACAACCGCTCCAGCGCCAGATCGAGACGCTCCAGGTCTCCTGCAGCGGCGGCATCGCAGGCCTCCTCGGCGCGCACCTCGGCCTCGTCGCCCATCGCGGCGCGAACGTCTTCCAGTGCAACTTCTTTTGAGCTTCGCGCATAAAGCGCGAGCTTCTCCAGTTCGCGCCGGGTCACGCCGCGATCCGAACCGAGCCGCGAGACGGCCTCTTCGAGCGCATCGGGCGCAATGGCGAGCCCTTCGGCGCGCAGGGCGGCGCGGACCACGTCGGGCAGATCGCGCGCGCTGTCGAGATAGCAAGCGATGGCCGCCGCGTTGTCGGCGTCCTCGAACACCTTGCGCAGCGGCGCACTCTTGGCGAGGTCTCCGGCCTCCACCACGATCAACGCATCGCCTTTGGGATCGTCGAGAAATGCCTCGAACAGGGGCGCCAACTCGTTGGTCGCCCCGCGTATGCGCACCACGCGCCGTCCGCCCAACATGGAAATCGCCGCGGCCTCGTCGGCCAGCCGCGCGGGGTCTTTGATCAGGGTCTGCTCATCGAGGTCGGAAACGCGGAACGGATCGGAGAGATCGTCAACAACCGTCTTGAGCAGAAATTCGCTGCGCTCCTTCGCCAAGCCCGCGTCCGGTCCGAACACCAGCGCCGCGATCATGCCCTTGGGTGGGTTCTTCGCGGTGCGGTCGGCATCCGGCGAACTGATCTTCATCTTTTGGCTTGCTGGGCGAAATGCACGGCGATGTCGACGCGGATGCGGTCGGCGATGTCCTCGGCCGCCCGCCGGTCGGCATCCTGCTGACCGATCAAGGTGGCATAAGGCGACGACAGCACGTTGTAGGAGGAGAGACCGGTTTCGGTGCCTTTGGTCACGACCTGGTTGGTCTTGGCGTCGACGAGTTCATAGTTGGCGATCAGCCGGTCGTTGTAGCGGGTGATCGCCGTCTGGGTGATGCCACCGGGCGCCGTCTGGCTCTGCACGCCGATGGCTTCGGAGGTCTCGGTCAGCGTGACGCTCAACCTGTACGCCGCGCCCGCCGGTTCGCCCATGCCGTCGAGCAGATCGATGAGCTGATTGCGCAACTGATAGCCGAGACGCTCCGGGACCGGCTCGACATAAATCGATCGCAGCGTCGCTTGCATCGTACCTTTCGGCGTGTCGGGCACGCCGTACAGCGGGTGGAAGCCGCATCCCGCCAGCAGCACGGCAGCAGCGATGACGGCGCCCCGTTTCATGCCACGATATTCACAATTCGGTTGGGCACGACGATCACCTTCTTCGGCGTCTTGCCATCCAGGACGCGCTGCACGGTTTCGAGCGCCAGCGCCGCCTTCTCCGCTTCCGCCTTGTCGCAGTCCTTGGCGACGGTGATCGTACCACGTAATTTGCCGTTCACCTGCACCGCCATCGTTATGGTGTCTTCTGCGACCAACGCGGGATCGGCGACCGGCCACGGCGCGGTGGCGACGAACGGCTTGTGGCCCAAGGCTTCCCAGCAGCTCTCCGCAAGGTGAGGCATCATCGGTCCGATCAACAGGACCAGGGTCTCCAGAGCCTCACGCTGCGCGGCGGGTGGCGCGTTTTGCGTCGAGCCGACGGCATTGACCAGGGTGTAAACCTGGGCCACGGCGCGATTGAAACGCAAAGCCGCAAGGTCCTCGGTCACCGCCGCGATGGCGCGGTGGGTGGCGCGGCGCAACGGATGATCGCCGGATACCGGCGTCCCCACGGGCGGAAGTCCGGTCTCGCTCGCCAGCCGCCAGATGCGCTGGACGAATTTCCAGCAAGCATCCGCCCCTTCGGCCGTCCATTCGATGTCGCGCTCGGGCGGTGTGTCGGAGAGCATGAACCAGCGGATGGTGTCCGCGCCGAAGATGTCGATGATGGTTTCGGGCGCCACCACGTTCTTCTTCGACTTCGACATCTTCTCGGACGGGCCGACGGTCACCGGCTCGTGCGAATCCTTGAGGAACGCGCCGCCGTCGCGCTTGTTCACCGCCTCGGGCGGCAGCCAGTCGCCTTTGGAGTCCTTGTACGTCTCGTGGCAGACCATGCCTTGGGTGAAGAGCCCGGCGAACGGCTCCTCGATCCTGACCCATTCGGCCTTCTTCATGGCGCGCATGAAAAAGCGCGCATAGAGCAGATGCAGGATCGCGTGCTCGATGCCGCCGATATACTGATCGACCGGCAGCCAGTAATCGACCGCTTCGCGATTGACCGGCTCGGCCGCATTGGTGTCGCAGAACCGCGCAAAATACCAGGAGGAGTCGACGAAGGTGTCGAGCGTATCGGTGTCCCGCGTGGCCGCTCCGCCGCACTTGGGACAGGTCGTGTGCTTCCAGGTGGGGTGCGCGTCGAGCGGATTGCCTTTCACGTTGAAGGCGAGGTCGTCGGGGGCCTTGACCGGCAAGTCGGATTCTCCAACCGGTACGACGCCGCATTTGGCGCAGTGCACCATCGGAATGGGGCAACCCCAGGGGCGCTGGCGCGACACCAGCCAATCGCGCAGTCGGTACTGCACCGTGCGCTTGGCGCCGCCTTGTGCCTCCAGGCGCTTGGCGACCTCGTCCTTCGCCTGCTCGACCGTCATGCCGTCCAGAAAGCGCGAATTGGCGAGCCTGCCGGGTCCGACATAGGCCTCATTGCCGACATCGAAACTCCTGGGATCGGCGCCTTCGGGGATCACCACCGGGACGACCGGCAAGTTGTACTTGTGCACGAAATCGAGGTCGCGCTGATCGTGCGCCGGGCAGCCGAAGATGGCGCCGGTGCCATAGGCCATCAGCACGAAATTGGCGACATAGACCGGCAGCTTCCAGTTGGGATCGAATGGGTGCGTTGCCGTCAGCCCGGTGTCGTATCCGAGCTTTTCGGCCTTCTCGATCGCTTCTTCGGCCGTGCCGATGCGCCGGCATTCGGCCTGGAAACGGGCCAGCGCGCCGCCCTGCTTGGCCAGTTCCTCAGTCAGCGGATGATCGGGGGACAAAGCCACGAAGCTGGCGCCGAACAGCGTGTCGGGGCGGGTGGAGAAAACCTCCACTTCGCCTCCGTTCGAGAGCTTGAAGGTGAAGCGCAGGCCCTCCGAGCGGCCGATCCAGTTCTTCTGCATCAGCCTGACCTTTTCCGGCCAGCGCGAGAGCGTATCGAGCGCCTCCAGCAGCGAATCCGAATAGGCGGTGATCTTGAGGAACCACTGCGACAGCTTCTTGCGTTCGACGGGGGCGCCCGAGCGCCAGCCGCGCCCGTCGATCACCTGTTCGTTGGCGAGCACGGTCTGGTCGAC
The DNA here is from genome assembly GCA_035524815.1 of Rhizomicrobium sp. GTDB lineage: Bacteria > Pseudomonadota > Alphaproteobacteria > Micropepsales > Micropepsaceae > Rhizomicrobium. The sequence continues at coordinate 28,211 of DATKOE010000215.1, read as the reverse complement.
CGGATCCCAGTTGACGTCTGCTTCGCTGCGATAGACGAGTCCCTCGCGCCAGAAATCGAGGAACAGCTTCTGTTGATGTTTATAGTAGGCGGGATCGCAGGTGGCGAACTCGCGCGTCCAGTCGAGCGACAGACCCATCAGCTTGAGCTGATCCTTCATCGCCGCGATGTTGGCGTAGGTCCAGTCGCGCGGAGAAACGTGCTTCTCGCGCGCCGCATTCTCCGCCGGCAGGCCGAAAGCGTCCCAGCCCATGGGATGCAGCACGTTGAAGCCTTGCGCGCGTTTGAAGCGGGCGAGCACGTCGCCCATCGTGTAATTGCGGACGTGGCCGATGTGAATGCGGCCGGACGGGTAGGGGAACATCTCGAGCACATAGCATTTCGGTTTGGCGCGATCGGTGGGCGTCAGGAAGACGTGGTCGTCGTTCCAGGCCGCCTGCCAGCGCTGCTCGGATTCCTTGGCGTTATAGCGCGCCATTGCTCGGTGCTTCCCTCGTTCCAAAGGCGATGTATTGCGCGAATCGCGCCGTCAATTCCACCGCCTCTTACGGGATATCAGCCGCCGGGCGAACGGGTGGCAAGGCGAAGCTCGCGCGCCCGCGTCAGGATGGCGTCGGTGAGCTTGGTCGCGGTGTCGGGATTGACGGTTGCGTCGGCCCAGCTGCCGTCGGCCGACTTGGTTTGCCGGAACACGGCGATCTTGATGCCGTCGGCCCTGAGCCGGCGGTCCAGGATGTAGACCGTGACCTTCAGCCGCTCGCTCTGCGCCTGCGGCGACGTGTACCAATCGGTGATGATCACGCCGCCGAACGGATCGGCGGACTGCAGCGGCATGAACGACAGGGTGTCGAGGGTGGCGTGCCACAAATAGGAATTGACACCCAGTGTTCTCTGACCCGACTCGCTCGAAATCGCCGTTGAGCCGATGTCGGAATCCTGGATGAAATCCTTGTCGGAGGAGCCGCAACCGGCCAGCACCAGGGCGCAAACGACGATCGTTAAGGCTCGCATGTGGCTCTAATCTCCGTGGGCGGGCACCGGCTTATAATGACAGGGCCGTCGCTAGGCAACGCGACGCCTTATGGCGCGGCCATAGGGCGCCCATTATGATCAAGGTTTAACGATCGGCCGGTACGAGCCGCGGGGATAGTGTGGGGTCATGAAAACGCTTTTGCTGGCCGGAGCGGCCGCGCTCATGGTCGTGCCGGTACGTGCGTCCGATTGGACGGTTAATCCGTGGACGGGCGATCTCGACAGCTACAGCTTCACCGTCGGCGGCGAGGCGCACGGCACCCTGTTTGCGGCCAATCTGCCGAAAGCTCATGGCTTCGACCAGCAGTGGGCGACCGGTCTGGCCGACCTCAACCTGAAGATCGAACGCGACTACGACAGCGGCCTCACTCTGGCGCTGAAGAGCACGTTCGAGCTCGCCCGCGACAAGCTCTCTTACGACAATTACGGCGGCAACCTCGTCCAGAAAGTCTACGGCGTGATGCAGACCGGCCTCGGCCGGGTCGAAGCCGGGATGACCGACGGCGCCGGCTATGCGCTCTCGGTGACCGGCCCGGTGGTCGACAACGCCACGACGCTCGATAATCCCAACGCCACCTTCTACCTCGATCCCGCGACGCGGCACGCGTTCGTCAATGCCTTCACGCTCAACAGCGCCGTCGAATCCTCGCTGAACTACGCCAAGTTCTCGTACTACACGCCGCGTCTGTTCGGCGTGCAGGTCGCCTTTTCCTATACGCCGTCGGAAGGGCGCGAGGTCGTCCCCTTCCTCAACGACGGCCCTGACGTCGCCAACCGGCAGAAAAGCATCTGGGAAGGCGCGCTCAGCTATTCCGAAACCTTTGGGCGCACTTCGGTCGGTTTCTACGCTTCGGGTGCGGTCGGTCACGGAACGCGCAAGACGCCGGGCCATGCCGGGTTGACCGAATGGGGCACGGGCGCCGAGATCGATTACAATCTCACCGACGACATGAAACTGGCGTTCGGCGGCGCCTACCGGCACGCCAACGCTTACGCCTTCAATGTCTACGACGCGCGCACAACCGACGGCACGGAGAGCGCCCATCTGAGTTCGACGCTGACGTGGGGGCCGTGGATTTTCGGCGGCGAATATGGCCGCGGCACGGCGGGCGGCGGCGATTTTGCGCCGACCTTGGGCGTCAGGGGCTGGCAAGGTTCGGTCGGCTATGTCGTGAACGCCAACTGGCAGATCACCGCAGGCTGGCAGGAACTTCGTTACGACCGCAACGACGGAACGTTCTACAGCGGCGCGCCGGACATCACGATGAGCGCGGCCTTCCTGCACCTCAAGCTGCACGTGTAACGGCACTTACAGAAAATCACTCTTCTTCAGCACCGACAGCAGCCGGACACCCGCTCTTTCGAGCGCTTCGGTGGCGCCTTCTTCGCGGTCGATGATCACGAGCGCGGTCTCGACGATCGCGCCCGCCGCCTTGGCGGCATCCGCAGCTTTGACGATCGAGCCGCCGCTGGTGGCCACGTCGTCGATGATCATCACGCGTTTGCCCGTCAGGGTTTCGTCCGGCGTCAGCCCCTCCACAAGATCCAGGGTGCCGTGATCCTTCGGCTTCTTGCGCACGAAGAAGGTGTTCACCGGCCTGCCGTCCGCCTGGCTCAGCGCGGCGATGCAGGCGATCACGGGCACCGCGCCCATCTCAAGACCGCCGACGTAATCCACCTTCTCCGCACGAATGCGTGCGAGCAGCGCGCGTGCGGAAAGGAGGGCGCCTTCGGGCGACATCATGGTGGGCTTGAGGTTGAAGTAGAATTCGCTCTCCGCACCGGAAGCAAGCTTGAAATGTCCGCGCCGGTAGCTGCGCCGCCGGATCACTTCGCGAAGTTTGATGTCGATGTCGTCCGCCACGGCAGCAGTCCTCCTTGTTTGCCAAGCAATATTCGCCCGCTCCCGCACGTCAAGAGACCGAAAGCGCCCCGATGGCGGCAATCCCCGAGAATCCGCAGAGGCGTCCCGCATTGGCCGCCGTGATGCCGCCGAGCGCGAAAACCGGCACCGGGCTCTGCCGAGCAACGGACGCCGCCCGCAATGGCCCGAGCGCGGCCCGCCCCGGATGGCTCGCCGTCGGAAGGACCGGGGAAAGAAATGCGGCGTCCAGCCATTGCGTCTTGCGCAATGCGGCAAGCGAATGGACCGCGGCCGTGACCATGAACCGGTAGCGTGCCCGCAATCGCGCCGCCTCGCCGATGCGGGCCTCGGGCAGATGGACGCCGTCGGCGCCGAGCTTTAGCGCCAGCGCGCTATCGCCTGCGATCAGCACGAAAAGCCCGCGGGCGCGGGCGATTTTCGTCATCGCTTCGCCGAGCTGCCCTCTCCGCCTGCCGTCACGCGCCCGCACGACGACCATGCTGCCCCTGGGCAAGGCCTTCGCCGCGCCGATCGGGTCCGGCAGGCGTTCGTCATCGGTCATCAGCACCAGCGCGGGCAGGCGCGAAGCACTTGCGACAGCGAGCTTCGCGGCCGCCCTTGCCAGCTTCCGACGCGACAGGCTATCGCTCATCCATGCCTCTTGACCCAGACACCCTCACCGGGAATCTGAGCAGCATCCTCGCGCGCATCGAGGCGGCGCGAAAGTCCGCAGTTCGCCCGGCGCCGTTCACGCGCCTGATCGCGGTGACGAAGACCCACGGCGAAGCAGCCATCCGCACGGTCCTTGCGGCCGGACACCGCCTGTTCGGCGAGAACCGCGTACAGGAGGCGATGGCGAAATGGCCGGCGCTGAAAGCGGAATTCCCAGATATCGAGCTGCACATGATCGGCCCCCTGCAGACGAACAAGGTGCGCGAGGCCGTGGGCCTGTTCGATACCGTCCATTCGGTCGACCGGATCAAGCTCGCCCTCGCCATCAAGGCTGAATGCGACAGGACCGGCCGCAATCCCGCGCTGTTCGTGCAGGTGAATGTCGGCGAGGAACCGCAGAAGGCGGGCGTGCCCCCGCGCGCCGCCGCCGCCCTGATCGCGGAGGTTCGCGGGTTGGGTCTCAACCTCGTCGGTCTGATGTGTGTGCCGCCCTTCGACGAAGCGCCCGCGCCCTACTTCGCCTTGTTGAAGAAGCTGGCCGATGACGCGGGTCTCTCCTGGCTCAGCATGGGGATGAGCGGCGACTTTGAAAGCGCGATCAAGTTCGGCGCCACGCATGTGCGCGTCGGCACGGCGATCTTCGGAGAACGGCGCTAATAGGCCGGAGCGAGCATGGCGGCTTTGCCGTAAGCACCGGCAGCGCGTCGTGCGGCCAACGGCGACAACAGTGCCGGCGGACCCGAGGCTTCGTCATCGTCGGCGTCGAACACGCCGGAAAGGTCGGGCATCGAAATCTGTGGCAGCGCCATCTCGGGCAGCGCGATGTGCATCGACGAAGCCGGCAGGACCGAAGCCGAAGCCGACGCAACGCTCGTGGTGGCATCGTCCTCGCCGGTAAGGAAGGCGTAGACGGTGTCGCCCACGTCCTTGCCCGTGATCTGCTGGAACAGCGCGTCGCCGATTGAACAGGCCAGTCCGACCACGCCGCCGTACAGCCCGTCGCCTGCGATCTTTTCCGGCAGCCCAATCTTGTCGCCCGTCAGGTGCCGGTAGATGGTCGAAATCACGGGCAGGTGCTGCAAGGGGTTGATGATGTCGAGGAAGTCGTCGAACGAGAACCCCTCCGGCTCGGTGGCCTTGACCGCCGGCGCCGGCCCCTGAACCGCCGGATTGACGCTGTGGATGGAGTAGTCGATTCCGGGCATGCAGGTTCTTAAGCAAACCTCTTGCCAGACCCCTCCGCTCGGAATTCCGCGGCTTCTGCCGGTCGCGCTCGGCAAGTCTTGCCGGTCCTCGTGACCTTTACGGAGTGGCTCGATGCCTAGAGAAGGTGCCCTGCCTTTTCGGCCTTGGTGCGCAAGTAGGCGCGGTTGTGCTGGTTGCCCGGGAAGGCGTGCGGCACTCGTTCGGCGACGGCAATCCCCGCGGCGGCGAGGCCTTTCACCTTTTCGGGATTGTTGGTGAGAAGCCGCACGGATTTGTAGCCCAACAGAGCCAGCATGCGTGCGGCAACGGCATAAAGCCGCTCGTCGGCGGCAAACCCCAATCGCTCGTTCGCTTCGATGGTGTCGAAACCCTGGTCCTGCAGGCGATAGGCGCGCAGCTTGTTGATCAGACCGATGCCGCGGCCTTCCTGGGCGAGGTAGAGAAGCACGCCGCCGCCGGCCTTGGAGATCGTCTGGATCGCTCCGCGCAGCTGTTCGCCGCAATCGCATTTGAGCGAGCCGAGCAGATCGCCCGTGAAACACTCCGAATGCAGCCGCGCCAGCACCGGTTCGGAGGTCGCCGGCCGCCCGATCACGACCGCATAGTTCTCGGGAGCGCCGTCGCCGGCCCGGAACGCCACGAGTTCGCTCTCCTCCGCGCCTTCGAGCGGCACGCGCGCACGGGTGACGATTGCAAGGTTTTTTGCAGCTTCGGCTTCGTAGGAGACGACGTCGGTCACGGAAACCGTGATGGCCCCGCGCCTGGCCCCGCGGCACACGACCGCAGCCGGCAGGAGTCCCGCGAGCTTGGCGAGTTTCACCGAGGCGGCAAAGGCGGGCGGCAGCTTACGGCGGACGGCCTTGAACGGCCCTTTCAGCGGCTGGTCGAGATCGGCGGTGGGATCGGCGATGGCCCGGACGGCATCGGCGGCAAGGCCGCGCAAGGGCACCGCCACGACCTCGGCCGTGTAGAGCCGGATCTTGAGCGTCTGTGCCCGGGCGTGACTCAAGACGAGCCAGCCCTTCGCGAAGCGTTTCAGCGAGGCGGGCGTGAGGGTTTCGGCGGCCAGCATGGCGTGCGCAGTTCGGTCGTCCAGACGCACCGCCCGGCCGGCTCTGAGCGCGTCGGCGGCCCTCGCCACGCGGGCAAGGCGACGCCCAACTGCCGGGCTGGACGCGGGAATCTGGCGGGTGCGACGCATGGAGCCCCCCAATACACCAGCGCCCTGAAACCGGATAGAGTCCCGCTTCGCAGCGAAAACCGGAAGATTCCTCCACATGTCCAGCGCCAAGCGCGTTCTATTGGTGGAAGACGATGCAATGCTCAGCGCGTCTTTGGCCGAGCAGCTCGCACAGGAAGGCGCGTACGCGGTCGTCACGGCAGGGGATTGCGCCGCGGCCCGCACCGCCGCCGCCGACGGGCTTTACGAGTTCATGATCCTCGATGTCGGCCTGCCCGACGGCGACGGGCGAGCACTCTGCCGCGAATTCCGAAATCAGGGCCTGACCTGCCCCATCGTGCTGCTCACCGCCGCGGCGAGCGACGCCGACACCATCGAGGGACTCGCCTCGGGGGCCAACGACTACGTCACCAAGCCCTTCCGTTTTGCGGTGCTGATGGCGCGCGTGCACGCCCATCTGCGCAGCCACGGCCGCAGCGAAGAGGCGATGTACCGCATCGGGCCATATACCTTCCGGCCCAGCGCGAAGCTCCTCCTGGACCAGAAGTCACGCAAGATTCGTCTTACCGAGAAGGAAACCAACATCCTCAAGTACCTCTATCGTGTAGGCGATACGGTTCCGCGCGAAACCCTGCTCAACGAGGTCTGGGGCTACAATCCGGCCGTCACCACCCACACGCTGGAGACCCACATCTACCGCCTGCGCCAGAAGATCGAGGAAAATCCCAGCGAAGCGCGCATTCTGGTCACCGAAAGCGGCGGCTACCGTCTGATGCCCTGAAACGGCGGCGTTTTTCGGTTAATATGGTCCGGCGGCGAAGCGGGCAGACCACTAGTTTTCAGCCTTTCTCAAGCGCGGTGGGGGGTCTGCAAATTTCGTTGTCTGTGCGTAAGAGTGGCAAGAGCCTATCTGTCATACGGACATTTTTCGGGTGGAGTTTCCGATGCGCGTTCCTTCGCTTCTGATCGGTGCGGCTGTGGCCGCTCTCGTCGTGATCCCGGCCCGGGCCGCGGAGAACAATTGGATCAACGGCCCGTGGCGGACCTACGAAGCCGGAAGCCTGAAGCTCGACAGCTCGGCCGCCACCGTCAGGATCGACGTCAAGGACGGTGGCCCCATGGTCCTGCAGGTCAGCGGCCTCGCGGATCGCGTCAACGGCGTCAAAGTCTATACCGCGAACGGCAAACTCGTGGTCAAGAACGCCGAACAGAACACGGTGTGGGACTGGAAGCACTGGTTCGACTTCTCCTACCACTCGACCGATCCGGAGAAGCTGCAGATCCACGTCGTTGTTCCGCGCGGCAGCGCGCTCGATGTCGACGCCATGTCGGGCCCGGTCAACATCGGCAATACGATGGGGCCGCTCAAGTTCGATGTCGCCGGTAGTTCCTACTCGACGATCGGCAACGTCTCCGAGGCGGACCTCTCGATGGCTGGCTCGGGCAAGATCACTGTCGGCAACGTCGCGGGTGCGGCCAAGGCAAACACCGCGGGCAGCGGCGACATCCGCATCGGCGACGTGGCGAAGATGAACGCCGATATCGCCGGTTCGGGTTCAATCAGCGTCGGCCGCGTCATGGGCCCGATCGATGTCGACATCGCCGGTTCCGGCGATTTCTCTGCCGCTTCGGTGCAGGGACCGATGAAGGCGGACATTGCCGGTTCAGGCTCGGTGACGGTCGGAGGCGGCGAGGCTAACCCGCTACGGGTCGACATCATGGGTTCGGGCAACGTCACCTTTGGAGGCATGGCGGTCGATCCGAAGGTGGATTCGATGGGCTCGGGCACTGTGCGCGTGAAGGCGTGCCGCGGCTCGGGCTGCAATGACTCCGACCTCCGGGTCGGCGGCTGATTGCCACGCACTGCCGCGGCTGATAACGCTTGGGGGCCAAGTTTTGGGCCCAGCGCATGCCGCGGCAGGATTCCCGAATCGACCGGCGCACGGGCGAGCTTTCGCCGCGGCCGCGCCGCAAAGTGGTGTGGCCCTACGCCGTGGTGCTGGTGTTGGCCTGGGGCACGATCTTCGGCGGTATCTTCTTCTCGCGCTTCCTCTCCGACCTTCCCGACGTTGGAAGCCTATTGACCAACGGTCCATCGCACGACGTCACCATCCTCGACGACAAAGGCCGGCTGATCGCCCGCAGGGGCCTGACCAAGAGCGTGATGGTGGACGTGAGCACGCTGCCGGCCTACGTGCCGGACGCTTTCATCGCCATCGAGGACCGCCGCTTCCGCGACCACATCGGCATCGATCTGTTCGGCCTCGTCCGCGCGGCGCGCGAAAACATGATGGTGGGGCACGTTGTGCAGGGCGGCTCCACCATCACCCAACAACTCGCCAAGAACCTGTTCCTCGAACCCAGGCGCACCTTCGACCGCAAGATCCAGGAAGCGATGCTCGCGCTCTATCTCGAGTACCGCTACTCGAAGGACCAGATTCTCACGCTCTATCTCAATCGCGTCTACTTCGGCGCGGGAGTGTACGGCGTCGAGGCGGCGGCGGAGCGCTTCTTCGGCAAGCACGCCTCGCGTCTGAACCTCGTCGAAGCGGCGATTTTGGCGGGCTCGGTCAAGGCGCCGGCGAAATTCAATCCGCTGTCCGACCCCGACGCGAGCCACGCGCGCGCCGCGGTAGTGCTGCGGGCCATGCAGGAAGCGGGCTTCATCGACGCGGCGACGCGCATCCAAGCCGAAGCCACGCGCACGCGCATCATGCGGGGAACGGCGACGCCCGGCTCGGGCTACTTCGCCGACTGGGTGATATCGCAGATTCCGGGTTACGTCGGCGACGCGCGTGAGGCGCTTGTGGTCGACACCTGCCTCGATCTCGACAAGCAGGCGCTGGCGGAAAGGGCCGTCACCGCCGGGCTGAAGGAGGAAGGCGCCAAGCTCGACGCCAGCCAGGCGGTGCTTGTCGCCATGAGCCCGGACGGCGCCGTGCGCGCGATGGTCGGTGGCGCCTCCTACGAGCAGAGCCCGTACAACCGCGCCGTCGATGCGCTGCGCCAGCCGGGATCGGCGTTCAAGCCGTTCGTCTATCTCACCGCCTTCGAGCACGGTCGCCAGCCCACGGACATGATGGACGACGGACCGGTGAATATCCGCGGCTGGCGGCCGGAGGATTACGAAGGCAAATACAAGGGCATGATCTCTCTGGCCGACGCCTTTGCGATCTCTTCGAATTCGGTTGCGGTGCAGCTCACTGCAGAAGTCACGCCCGCGGCGGTGGCGCACACGGCCAAGCGGCTCGGCATCGAAACGCCGCTGCAGGCCTTCGCCTCGCTGGCGCTCGGAACCAGCGTGGTGACCCCGCTCGAGCTGACGACAGCCTATGCGCCGTTCGCCAACGGCGGGCGGGGCGTGAGCGCCTACGGTATCATCAGCATACGCACCAAATCCGGAAGGCTGCTCTGGCAAAGGAAGGAGTCCGATCCGGACGAAGTCGTCGCGCCGGAGCGTCTGGCCGAGATGACGCAGTTGATGTCCGGCGTCGTCGGCTACGGCACCGGCAAGGCGGCCCGCCTCGACGATCGACCCTCGGCGGGAAAGACCGGTACCTCGCAGGAGTTCCGCGATGCCTGGTTCGTCGGCTTTACCGCCGATCTCGTCTGCGGAGTGTGGATCGGAAACGACGACAACTCGCCGATGAACCACGCCACCGGCGGCACGCTGCCGGCGCGCATCTTCAAGAGCTTCATGACCGATGCGGAACAGGGCCTGCCCGCCCGTCCGCTGGCGGGCCAGCCTTCGGCCGAGCAGCCGGCGACCGACACGTTCCAGGATCTTCTGAATAAGCTGTTCGGGACCTAACGTTGCGTGTAGCGGTGCAGCGCCGAGCCGTGCTGGCGCAGCCACGCCTGCGGCCTGCGCACTTCGCCCGCCAGCTCGCGCACCAGTTTCCAGAAGCCCGCGCTGTGGTTCATTTCCTTGAGATGCGCCACTTCATGGGCCACGACGTAGTCGAGCACGAAAGGCGGGGCGAGGATCAGCCGCCACGAGAATGACAACGAACGCTTTGACGAGCACGAGCCCCACCGGCTGGCGGTATCGCGTACGGTGATGCGGCTCGGGCGCATCCCGATGCGTGCGGCGAATTCGAAGGCGCGAGCCTCGAGTTCGCGCTTGGCCTGCCGCTTCAGGAAATCGAGAAGCCGCCGCGGCGCATGTTCGAGCCGGCCCGAAACGCGGATCACGCATTGCTCGTCGTCAAGCGCCACCGGCCCGCTTTCGCTGCGCGCGATCATATGCTCCTGGCCGCGGAAGGGAACGCGCGCACCCGGCAGCAGTACCACGCGGCCCGGCACCTGCTTCACCTGGCGGGCGATCCAGTCCATCTGTCCGCGCGCGAATTCGATGGCGCGGTCGAGTGCCCGCTTCGACGGCGCGATGACGACCACTTCTCCCGTGGTGGGGTGAACCTTGACGATCAGACGGCGCGCGCGCGGATTGAGCTTCACGCTCATTTCGACGGCGCGTCCGTCGATTTTAAGCAGTTCGCGATGCACGATGCGACGCCGGCTCGTTTTTTTGCTGGGCATGCGCCTACGAAGTTCCCATCAAGAGTCAGCGGAGGTCCGCGCCAATGCCGCCGGGTTCATGCGCGAACGCGTTGCGTCCCGAAACAAGATGATATGAGAAGGTGCGTCATTTCGGCGTTCCTTGTATTCCGGAATGCCGGACACGCAAAGCGGATTCGACAGGGACATGTTGACTTTGTAATCGTTCGGGCATTCGATTCAAGAATGAAAGCGTGCCACGATGGCACGCTTCATGGGATGCAAGACGGATGCGTGAAGAAAAGGTGGCCGCACTGGCAGGGCTCTATTCGCTCGCGATAATACTGGGCGCGCTGTTCTTCCAGTATGTGCTGGGCGTATTGCCGTGCGAAATGTGCCACTGGCAGCGCTGGCCGCACGACGGCGCGATACTCGTGGGTCTGGGCGGCGCGCTCCTGTATATCACGCACATCATCGATCGCAGGACGGTCGCTCTGTTCGCCTGGATCGCGCTGCTTCTCATCTTCTCCACCGCGATGATCGGCGGCTGGCAGGCACTGATCGAATGGAGGCTGGTTCCGGGACCGGCAAGTTGCACGGGCGATCGTTTCATCCTCTCCGCGAACATGAATCTGAACGGGCCGGTGGTGCGCTGCGACGAGGCGGGCTGGCGGCTGTTCGGTGTTTCGCTCGCCGGCTACAATTTCCTTTGTTCGAGCGGCGTTGCGATTCTGGGTGCGCTGCTTCTCACGCGCAAGATCAGGCTCCCGCTCAGATGGGCCCGGGCATGATTTCCAAGCGCGGACCACGTCCGGCTGCGCCGGGCGTCGGTGCAGCGGATGGAATCGCCGCCATGATCCGGGTCGACCACGCGGGCGAATACGGCGCCGTGCGCATCTACGAAGGCCAGCTTGCCGTCCTCGGCCGCAGAAAAACCGGAACGGTCGAAGCCATCCGCCACATGGCCGAGCAGGAACGCGAGCACCTGAAGCGCTTCGATGCCCTCGTCAACGAGCGCCGGGTGCGCCCCACGGCGCTCCAGCCGCTGTGGCAGGTCGCGGGCTTTGCCCTCGGTGCGGCGACCGCGCTCATGGGCGAGAAGGCTGCCATGGCCTGCACCGAAGCGGTGGAAGAGGTGATCGATCAGCACTACGCCGAGCAGGTGACACGCCTCGACGGAGATCCCGCGCTCCGCGAGACGGTGGAGTCGTTCCGCGCCGACGAGATCGCCCACCGCGACAAGGCCATCGCCTACGGTTCGGTCGAGGCGCCGGGCCACAGCCTGCTCACCGCCGCCATCAAGGCCGGCTGCCGCATGGCGATCGCGTTGTCGACGCGGATTTGAACGAGCGACTACGAAGTAGCCAAAAGGGACTGCTGCTTTCCCGCCAGCTGTTCGTTTGTCAGGGTTCGAGTTCGGTATCCCAATAGAGATAGTCCGACCAGCTTTCGTGCAGGTAGTTGGGCGGGAAGCGGCGGCCGTTGTTGCGCAATTCGGTGATCGTGGGCCTGTGCGGCGGATGGCGCGGATACATGCCCGTATGCCTGGCGAGCTTGCCGCCCTTCAGCAGATTGCAGGGCGCGCAGGCGGTCACCACGTTGTCCCAGGTGGTCCTGCCGCCGCGAGAACGCGGAATCACATGATCGAAGGTGAGATCGTCGGCCGAGCCGCAATACTGACATTCGAAGCGGTCGCGCAGGAACACGTTGAACCGCGTGAAAGCGGGGTTGCGCGCGGGCCTGATATAGGTCTTCAGAGAGACAACCGACGGTAAGCGCATCTCGAACGAGGGCGAGCGCACCGTGCGGTCGTATTCTTCCAGGATGTTCACCCGTTCGAGGAACACCGCCTTGATCGCGTCCTGCCAAGACCACAGCGACAAGGGAAAATAGCTGAGCGGGCGAAAATCCGCATTGAGCACAAGTGCCGGGCAGTTTTCCGGGCTGCGACCGGCTAACACGACACGTCCCCTTTGAAGGCCTTTTCCTCCATTGATAGCATAGTCACTTTACGGACAACCGCGAAGAAAGCCAATACGGCCCGCAATTTACTCGATTCGGTGTGACGGAAACGCGACGCGAGGGACGGCTCGTCGGCGCCAAACGCCGCGAAAATCAACGCAGCGCGCAGCTCGCTTGGCCGTCGGACTTCAGTCGCCCGGAAAAGGCCAGCGCGAGAAACGATGTGGCGAGCGACAGCCCAAGATCGTCGATGCCGTGGCCGAGGCCGGGCGAGATGTGCCACTCGACCCGTACGCCGCAGGCGCCGAGCGTGGACGCCGTCAGGTAAAGCGCTTCGGCGGGGATCAGCGGATCGGATCCGCCGTGGACCAGAAGCACGGGTGTCGGATCGTCGGCGATGGATTCGCCCGCTAGAAGACCTGAGAAGCCGACGATTGCCGCCGGCCGGAGCCCCGCAAGGCCGATGTGCAGCGCCAGCATCGTTCCCTGGCTGAAGCCGATCAGCGCCAGCCGCCGGGCCGGAAGCGACAGTCGGCGCAACTCATCTTCAACGAAACTCTTGAGAGCGGGTGCGGCGCTCGTGACCCCGGCGTGCATTTTCTGGGGATCCAGCTCGGATATCGGGAACCACTGGAAGCGCGCGCCGGGACAGGGCTGCGGTGCGTCCGGCGCGACGAAGGCCGCTGATGGAAGAATGCGACTCAGTGGCTGCGCCAGCCCGATCAGATCGTTGCCGTCCGCGCCGTATCCGTGCAACAGAACGACGAGGGCGTCGGCCTTGCCGCTTTTCGGATCGAGTCGCGGACCGTTAAGCACCATCTTGTGATTTTCCTCCCGTCGCATGATTGTCATGTCGCTATGACCGCGACAACCCGATTCGCGCCAAGCCCCACCGGATACCTGCATCTGGGACACGCATTTGCGGCGATCAGCGCTTTCGAGGCGGGCAGCCGTTTCCTGGTGCGGATCGAGGATATCGACGCAGCTCGCTGCCGCCCCGAATTCGAGACCGCTATTCTGGAGGACCTCGCCTGGCTGGGGCTCAACTGGGAGGAGCCGGTACTTCGTCAGTCGGCGCGTATGGACGCGTACGCGGCGGCGCTTCAATCGCTCGATGCACGCGGCCTGCTCTATCCCTGCTTCTGCACCCGCCACGAGATCGCCGAGGAGATCGCGCGCTCGGCTGAGGCCCCGCAGGGACCGGAAGGGCCGCATTATCCCGGCACCTGCCGCCAATTGTCGGAAGCCGAGCGGTCGGAACGGCTCGCCAGCGGTCGGCCCTATGCGGTCCGGCTCAACGTGGCGAAGGCCGCCGCGCTCGCGGGCCCCCTCAGTTTCGATGAGCACGGTACGGGTCCGAACGGAGAAATGGGGCGCTTCCAGGTCGATCCGCTCGCATTCGGCGATGTCGTCCTGGCCCGCAAGGACATGCCGAGCGCCTATCACCTCGCGGTCGTGGTCGATGATGCGTTCCAGCGCGTCGATCTCGTGACGCGCGGCAATGATCTGTTCTTTGCGGCGCACATCCAACGACTGCTGCAGGCGCTGCTCGACCTGCCGGCGCCGGCCTACGCGCATCATCGTCTGGTCCTGGACGAGAACGGCAGGAAATTCTCAAAGCGCGATCAGGCTGCCACGTTGCGCGCCATGCGCGAGTCCGGCGTCACCGCGCAGGAGATCCGCAGGCGATTGGGCCTCTAAAGCGGCGTGCGCAAGAGTGTGTGCGGTTATGCGCAGAAAACGCCGCGATAATCAAAGAACCGGGGCGAAGCGCCGATTCCGCTTGAAGGCGCTTTGCTCTAGCCCGCGGCCGTTTCGATGATGCCGCGGAGGTAATCGAGATAGTCTTGGAACGCCCGCCGGCCCTGCTTCGTAAGGCCGATGCGCGTACGCGGACGCTTGGCGACAAAGTCCTTGTCGACCGAGACGTAGCCGGCCTCCTCCAGCGTAGTGATATGCGCGCCGAGATTTCCTTCCGTTGCGTTCACAAGCGCCTTCAGGCGCACGAATTCGACCGGATCGTTCGTCGGCAGCGGCTTCAGCGCCGCCATGATCTTCAGGCGTACCGGCTGGTGGATGATGGCGTCGGGCTGTTCCATCGCTACACCGTCCGGAACCACACGCCGGCCAGAATCATCGAACCGCCTCCTACGAACGCCATCCACAAGAGGATCGTGTTGTCGTGCAGTGTGAAGAACCCGGCCAGAGTGAGCGCCATCACCAGCGCGCCGGTGACGAGATAGCGCAATCCGACCCAAAGCCCGACGGCCGCGTAGATAGCGCCTGTAAGAAGCGCCGGATAGGCTGCGTATTGCGCGCCGTGAACCGGCCACATGATCGCATAGGTGCAGGCCACGAAGGCGACGGCGACTGCCATGACGCCGGTCATGCGCCAAGCCCAGGCGCCGTTTTTGCAGTCCGGGCGAACCTGCCCGACGAAATATCCGCCGATGCAGCCGCAGACGATCAGGGCGCCCCACAGCCACTGCCAGTAATTGGGGACGAGATACGTTCCCCCATAGCCCGCCACCCAGATCGCGCCCCACATGATGAGGTGCGGCGCGGCCCGGCTGTAGTGATAAAGCTCCGCGCTGCGTCTGTGCGCTTGTTCGGCCTGGGCGAGGCTTTCCGCGGCCTCTTTCGACGTCAGCGACATGGCTCTTCCCAATTTTTCTGCAGATTACTCTATTGGGCAGAGTATATGTTGTCAAGACATTACTGACGGCCGATCGCGCGTCCGGCTCACCAGTCGTTGAGGCCTTCGAAGCGGCCGAAGCCTGCGGTGTGCGCCCAGCCGTCCCACTCGGCGCGCAGCTGGGTGGTCAGCAGCGGGCTGCCTGCGCCTTGGCCGAGGCCGTAGATCACAAGGTCGCCGCAGCCGCGATAGATGCGCCGGTCGGGCGGCGGCAGGTGGCCGCCGTGGTTCAGCCGGCCGTATTCCGAATCCTCAATGCCGTCGCTGGCCAGGATGATGGTCGTCGGCATGCCGCCGCAGCCCACCGCCCGGGTGATGTTGTCGAGGAACGCGACGATGTTGGTTCTTTGCTGCGAGCGCCAGCGTCCCGACTGAACAAGCTGCGGGGTGTTGGCGATCAACCTCTGAATCTCCGCCGCAACGGCTTCCGGCCGCGCCCGCACCGAGATCTGCGTATCGTAGGCGAAGTTGTTCGAGCTGGGGTCGTAGCTGCCGAAGGTGCGTACATGCACTTCCGAGGCGAAGCCCAGGCCACGCACCTGGTCGGCGATGCGGGCGGCCACGCGCGCCGCGAAGGCGGGATCGTCGACTAGCGGGTTGGATTTCGACAGGTCAAGACCGATGATCAACCGCTGGGGGTGCAGCACGTTCTGGTCCGTGCTCGGCATTCCGCCGACCTGCATGGCAAGCGCCCCGCCGCCCACAAGCGCTGCCGCCGTCGCGACCGCCAGCAAAACCGCCTTCATCGTATCCCCCGCTAGCTCCTCCTGTCGGCATGCTCGAGGAGGTGAAGAAGCGCAAAGTCTTTTCGCCGGTTCGTGTAGTCGTGTGCAATATGATAGTTGCGGACGTTGTTCTCGAAGGTCTGGATGTAGAGCGCCGCAACCGTGGTGACGATGAAGAATACCACGCTGGCGAAGGCAAGCCAGAACCAGGAATCGGCGTGCGCCAGGGAAGCTTGCGACAGCTTGGGCAAGCCGAGCGAGACGCCCTCGCCCGCATCGGCCGCGACCGGCGCTACGGAGGCCGCCGGCGTCAGCGAGGCGTGCTGCACGCCGGGTTCGCCGGCAAACAGCTGATTGATCGAATCGTTGCTGGGCTGCGTGGTTTGGTGCTGCTCCTGCGCCGCCGAAGTGCCGCCCGCCATGTTGTTGTAGGCGACGAGGTAGCCAAGCCCGCTGATCATCACCAGAGCCAGCACGAACGAAACCCCGATCATCGTGTTGCGGCCGTAGGCGCCGGTGATCTTCAGCATGAAATGCACGATCAAGACGGCGAACACGACCTGCAGGCTCTTGAACACGACCGAGGATTGCAGCGCAGGCGGCACCACCATGAACTCGTTGGCCAGCGCGCGGGTCCAGATTTCTCTGATGATGTGGTAATCGACGAACATCGAGATCAGCACGATGGTGAGCGCCACCCCGGCCGCCAGGATGTAGAGCGGCTTGTAGTGGGCGACCTGCCGGCTCTTCTCCATATTGCGGGCGATGATCGCGTTGTCGTCGAGTTCGGAGTCGCTCAACGCCGCGCGGGGCTGGTCTTCAGCGTCGGAATCGTCGCCGTCGTCGATCTTTTTGGACCAGAACCAGCCGCCGGATTTCTTCTTTTTCTGGGCGCCGGCCGAGACGCGTTCGCCGTGGCGCACCCAGTCGGGGCCCCAGCTGGGCTTGTCGACGGGAGTCTTGAGCCGCTCCACAAGCTGCGCCTTGAGCCGGGTGCGCATGGCCGGCGACATCGCTTCCATCTCGGCGAGCGACTTGGCCTCATCGTTGAATTCTTCGGGCGACAGCCCGTGCAGGAGATCTTGGGAGAGGGCTTTTCCGCCCCGGTTGCCTTTGCTGGCCATGAGTTTCCCCCGTTGGTACACTTCCACGAGCAGAAAGCCTCGTGCCGAAAGTTAACAGTGCGTTCTGGGCCGCTTTTTGTCTGCTCTTGACGGGATTGTGGCGGAATTGGACGCGCCGCCACATTTGTTTCGCAGAGGGAGATTCGATGTGCGCACCTTCGTCTTTATCTTCGCCGCGATGATGCTTGCTCCCGCGAGCGCCGCGCCGAAGGACGATCTCATCGCCGCCGACAAGGCGTTCTCCGACATGTCGCTCGCCCAGGGGCGGCACGCCGCGTTCCTCGCGTTCATGACCGACGACGTACGGCTCTTCACCGGCGATCATCCGCCGGTCGTGGGCAAGGAAGCCGCCGCAAGGCTCTACGCCGATGAAGAAAAATCCGATCCCGGCTACAAAGATCAGCGCCTCGAATGGACCGCCCTGGAAGCTGAGGCGTCGCCCGACGGGATGCTCGGCTGGACCCGGGGCACGTGGATGCTTACCTTGAAGAAACCTGACGGTTCGCCGGGAAAGCTGACGGGCTACTACGTGACCGAATGGCGGCGGCAGGCGAACGGGAGCTACAAGTTCTGCCTCGACATCGGCGGGGCCGACAAACACTGAGGATCGCGATGCCCGACGTGCTCGACCGGCTTTTTTTGACGATCGCCTCGCGCCGGTCGGCCGATCCGGCGAAGTCCTACACCGCAAAGCTCATCAGCGAAGGCGTCGAACGCTGCGCCAAGAAGTTTGGAGAGGAAGCCATCGAGACTGCGCTTGCCGCCATGAAGGGCGACAAATCGGCGATTGCTTCCGAATCGGCCGACGTGCTGTATCATCTCATGGTGCTTTGGGCGGCCTCGGGAGTGGAACCCCAGACCGTGTATGCCGCGCTCGAAGCGCGTGAAGGAAGATCCGGCTTGGACGAAAAGGCCAGCCGACGCTGAATGCGAATACTCATCACAAGGCCGAAGGAAGACGCGGAGCGCTTTGCGGAAGCCGCCCGCGCGCGCGGTCACGAGGCGGTATGTGCCGCCGTATTGTCCGTGCATTTCTACGAGGGACCCGAACTGACGCTCGACGGTGTCAGCGCCGTGCTGGCCACCAGCGCCAACGGCGTGCGGGCGTTTGCGCGCCGAACTGACAATCGCGAGCTGCCGGTCTTCACCGTGGGTCCGCAGACCGCCGATGCCGCAAAGAGGGCCGGCTTCGAGCGCGTCGAATGCGCCGACGGCGATGCCGAAACCCTGGCGGCGGCGGTGACGGGTTGGGTGAAGCCGGAGGACGGTGTCCTGCTGCATGCGGCCAGCGCCGACAACGACGGCAAGGTCAAGGCGCTCTTGGTGGAGGAAGGCTACACCGTCGACATCACGGCGCTCTACGACATCATCCCGGCGTACAAACTGCCCGAAGCCGCGCGCGAGCCGCTGGCGCGCGGAACGCTGGACGCGGTCGTCGTGTTCTCGCAGCGCTCGGCACAGACCTTGCGCGACTGCATCGTGCGCGCGCGCCTTGCGCACGCCTGCAAGCGCGTCGGAGCCGCCTGCATGAGCCGTCAGACCGCCGAGGGCCTCGCGCCACTCGAATTCCGTGCGGTCGCCGTCGCGGCCCATCCCAACCAGGACGGCCTGCTCGATTGTCTGGATGAGCTGTCACCGCCGGGTTAGTTCCCTGAACCTCGCACGCACAGAAAAAGACATCAGCGCAGCTGATTTCGAGCGCTCGATGCCGTTTGGCTAATCGTTGTTCAGCATCTCGGTGAATGCCGCGCAATTCGGCAGCGTTCGTACGTTTTTTCGGCAGCCACGCCATTGACGGCGGCGTCGATCCCGCGGCCATAATCGCGCATGTCGTCGGCCGTGAAATTGACGCGCGTTGACCCTGCGGAACCCGGTCACACGCCGTACACGAATTACCGCTTGGGCGCGGCCTATGACGAGATGTTCGCGTCCGCGGGCGCCGTGCGCATGCACTACGCCGGGCTGGCGCAAAGTCTGGCCGATCTTCCGGGAGACGAACTCGTCCGCCGCCAACAGGCCTGCGAGACCAGCTTTCTGCACCAGGGCATTACCTTCACGGTCTATTCGGACAAGCAGGCGACCGAGCGCATCATCCCAACCGATCTTCTGCCGCGCATCGTCACCGCGGGTGAGTGGGATCGCATCGAGGCGGGCCTGAAACAGCGCATCCGCGCCCTCAACCACTTCCTGCACGATATCTACACCGACGGCCGCGTGCTCAAGGACGGACTCATTCCGCGCTCGATGATCTACGGTTCGAAGCACTACCGGCGCGAAATGCGCGGGCTGCCGGTTCCGCACGATGCCTATGTCAACGTCTGCGGCACCGATTTGGTGCGGCGCGAGGACGGCGCCTTTGTCGTGCTGGAGGACAATCTGCGCGTGCCGTCGGGCGTTTCCTACATGCTCGCCAACCGCGACGTGGTGCGCCGCGCTTTTCCGGACCTGTTCCGGGCGCAAGCGGTGCGCCCCATCGATCACTACCCGCGCGAGCTGCTCGCCACCCTAAAGGCATTGACGCCCGTGCGCGACGACGTCTCGATCGCGGTCCTGACGCCAGGCGTCTTCAACTCGGCCTATTTCGAGCATGCCTTCCTGGCGCGTCAGATGGGCGTCGAGCTAGTGGAGGGGCGCGACCTGCTGGTCAACGACAACGTCGTCTATGCGCGCACGACCAGCGGGCTCAAGCGCATCGACGTCATCTATCGCCGTATCGACGACGACTTCATCGATCCTTTGATCTTCCGCGACGATTCGGCGCTCGGCGTGTCGGGGCTGTTCAACGCCTATCGCGCCGGCAATGTGGTGATCGCCAACGCGCTCGGCACCGGCGTGGACGACGACAAGGCCGTCTACGCCTACGTGCCGCGGCTCATCCGGTACTACCTGTCGGAGGAGCCGATCCTCGAAAACGTCGAGACCTTCCTCTGCCGCGAGCCGAAATCGCTCGGCCATGTCCTCGCCAACCTCGATAAGGTGGTCGTGAAGGCGGTGGGCGAATCGGGCGGCTACGGCATGCTCGTCGGTCCGCATGCAAGCAAAGCCGAGCGCGAAGCATTCGCCGAAAAGCTGAAGGCGGATCCCGAGAACTACATCGCCCAGCCCACGATTCAGCTTTCCACCGCGCCCACCGTCGCCGACGGCGGCATCGAACCGCGCCATGTCGACTTGCGGCCGTTCATCCTGAACGGCGAGCAGACCGTGATCGTGCCCGGAGCGCTCACGCGCGTGGCGCTGAAGCGCGGCAGCCTAGTGGTCAACTCGAGCCAGGGCGGCGGCTCCAAGGACACGTGGGTGTTGAGCAACTGATGCTGAGCCGAGTCGCCGACAGCCTCTACTGGATGAACCGCTATCTGGAGCGCGCCGAGCACATCGCGCGCCTCATCGCCGTCAAGCTCGAAACCACCGTAGAGCAGTCGCGCGAAGACGCCGAAGCCGCATGGGCGCGCGTCGTGGCTGCGTTGTCGGCGGAGCACCACATGACGGAAAGCGCCGACGCCATGTCCGTCACCCATCGGCTCGCCTTCGACTGGCATAACGATTCCTCCATGCTCGCCAGCCTCGGTTTTGCCCGCGACAATGCCCGCCAGGTGCGCGACCAGCTCACTATCGAGGTGTGGGAGAACCTGAACCGGCTGTTCCTCAAGCTGCGGCCGCTCGCCGATGACAAAAGCTGGTTGCGCAATCCTCCGCGCCTGTTCCGCGAGACGCTGCAGGCGCTGCACGCCCTGGAGGGCGTCACCAACTCCACGTTGAGCCACGGCGAGGGCTGGTATTTCCTGGAGCTCGGACGCCACATCGAACGCGCTCAGCTCGTTTGCCGCCTGCTCGACGTCCATTTTGGCACGGCGCGCAGCGCCATCGCCGCCGAGCCCACCTATTTCGACTGGCTGGTGCTGCTGAAATCGTGCTCGGCCTTCGAGCCCTATTGCACCGTCTATACCGCGACCATCCGGCCCGAGAAGATCGCCGAGTTTCTGCTGTTCGACCGCGAGTTTCCGCACTCGGTACGCTACTCGGTCGACCGCATAGGGGACGCGTTGGCGCGCGTCGCCCCCGGCGCCCCGCCCACGCGCAGGGCTGCCGTGGAGCGTCTGGCCGGCCGCCTCAAGGCGACGGCCGATTTCACGCAGATCGACGAACTGATGTCGGGCTCGATCGCGCGGTTTCTCGCCGGCATCGCCGCGCAGTGCGAGCAGATCCACGAAGCCGTCTACGCGGCGTACATCACCTATGGTGCGGAAACGGTGCTCTGATGTTCTACTCCATCCGCCACGTCACCCGTTTCCGCTATTCCGCCGAGGTGCGCGAGAGCGTGATGGAGCTGCGCATGCAGCCGCGCTCCGAGGGGCCGCAGGTGCTGCGCGCGTTCCAGATCAACACCATTCCGCGCGCCCAGCTCTATGCCTACACCGACCACTTTGGCAACGCGGTCTACCATTTCAACGTCCTCAAGAGCCATGCCGAACTGCGCATCGAAGCCGTTGCCGCGGTGGAGTTTGCACGGCATCCGCCGCTGCCCGACACGCTCGATATGCTGGAATGGGACCGCTACAACGCCTTCAATCTCAGCGATGAGCATTTCGACCTCATTGAGCCGTCGAAATTCTCGGCGGTGTCGCCGGCATTGGCCGCGTTTATGGAGGAAAGGCGGATCGTCAAGCCCGCCGCCGATCCCCTGGGCGCGCTCAAGGCACTCAACACGACGATTCACGACGCTTTCGATTACGAGGTCGGCATCACCGAGGTGCATTCCCCGATCGAACATGCGCTCCAACAACGCCGCGGCGTCTGCCAGGATTTCTCGCACATAATGATCGCCGTGGCGCGGAGCTGGGGCATTCCGGCGCGCTACGTTTCCGGATACCTCTATCATCGCCCGCAGACCAAGGACCGTTCCGGTTCCGACGCCACCCATGCCTGGATGGAAGCTTGGCTGCCGAGTCTGGGCTGGGTCGGATTCGATCCGACCAACAATGTCCTGGCGGACGAACGCCACATCCGCGCCGCGGTCGGGCGAGACTACGCCGACGTACCGCCGACGCGCGGCACGTTCAAGGGCGTGGCCGAAAGCGAGCTGGCCATTGCCGTCTCCGTCGAGCCGACGCAGGCGCCGGTGCGGCACGAGGATTTTCTGCGCGTGGCGCGTCCGATGTCCTCGCCGCCGCCGACGGCTTCGATGCCCGAACGGCTATACCATCAGCAGCAACAGCAGCAGCAGTAGTACTCGCAGTCGTTCTACCGATTCGAGAGCCAGGTCTGCAGTTCGCCGCCCACCCGGGCGATTACTTCCGGCCAGTCGGCGAAGCCTGGGGGAGAAAATGCGCGTGTCTTCGGGTAGAACGGGACGCGATTGGTGCCAAGCTGCGTCCACATCCGGCACGGATTGACGAACCACACCTCGGTGCCGACCGCCCCCGCGATTGCCGCCGACGCCGTGGAAGGCGAAATGACAAGGTCCAGCGCCGCCGACAGCGCCGCGGCGCCGTCGATATCGTTGGTGAGGTCGAGACCGTCGATCTCCTCGATCTCGGTCCCCAGCTTGCGGCAAGTCTCCACCAGCTCCTGCGCGCAGTTACCGTACTGGACGTTGACGAAGCGCACGCCGGGCAGCGTCAGCACGGGCCCCCACTGGTCGAGCGCGCTGTAGTACTTGCCGCGTTTGTCGACGAGGCGCATCGACCGCCAGCAGATGCCGATGGTCGGCCGGTCGTCCTTGGCGCGCAGCTGCGCGCGATATGCCGCCACGCGTTCGCGGTCGGGTTTGAGCAGCGCCTGATCGGGAAAATCCTCGATGTGCTTGCGCAGCAGGCGCAAGGTCGAGCCCATGCGGATGTAATAGTCCGGTTCGCCTTCTTTTGTGGCGAAAGGTACGTAACGAACGGTGATCTGGCCGTCGGGGTTGACGTGGGTCTTGTCTTCGAACACGCCGACCTCGGCATCGGGAAAAGAGCGCTTGAACAGCGGGACCAGCCGGTAGTTGACGGCAATCTGGAGCTTTCCGGCCGGACCGACGGCGCGGGCCAGATCGGGCACGGCGTTTGCCAGCATGATCTCGTCGCCCAGGCCCTGTTCGCCGCAGACGAGCAGACGCTTACCTTCCAGGGGTTCGCCCTGCCACAGCGGCGCCTTCAGCATGTGGGGCACGTGCGCGTGGAACAGCGGATCGATGCGCACTTCGTATTCCTCGAAGCCTTCCTCGAGCCGGCCCATGCCCATCAGGCTGACGCTCCGCATGTAGCGCGCTTCTAGCCGCTCCCTGGGATCGGGCAGCCTTTCGAGCGCCCGTTCGGCGGCGTCGAGCGTTTTCTCCATCATTCCAAGATGGAGGTAGGCGTAGCCGAGGTTGTGAAAGCAGCGGAAATAAGCGGGATCGAGCCGCAGGGCTTCCTCGTAGAACACGAAGCTCTCCTGGACGCGGCCGTCTTCGGCCAGCAGGGTCGCCAGCGTGTTCCACAGAATCGGCTCGCTCGGCATGCGATGGATGGCGTCGCGCAGAACCTCTACGGCGATCGTGCTCTGGTTTGAATCCGCCAGGATGCTGGCGAGGTTGTTGTAGCCGAGAGGGGATTCCGGCCGCATGGCGATGTAGCGGCGGAACAGCTTCTCGGCCACTTCGCGCATCTGCATGCCCCAGGCGGTCATGCCGAGGTCGAGCATGAAATCGGCGTTGTCGGGTTCGAGCTCGAAGGCGCGCTCGTAGGTGACCAGCGCCTTGTGCAGGTAGCCCATGCGCTCGAGCGCCATGCCGAGCAGGTGATAGGCGTAGGCATAGTTCTGGTCGAGGTCGACGGCCTCAAGCGCCAGCTGGGCGGTACGCGGGTAGTTGCCGCGCTTCCACGCCTTGACCGCGCGCCGCAAGGGACCCTTGGCCTTCTCGCGCACCAGGTCGGCCTCGGCTTGTTCCGTCAGCGCCTCGAGCTTGGCGAGCGCCTCCATTTTGGCGTCCATGCCGGTGCGGTTGAGCAGCTCGCGCACGGCGGTGTTCTGGAGCATGGACCGGTTTCCCGTCGATTCCGCACAGATGAAACCGCGTCTTGCTTAATCCGGGGTGAACGAACTGTTTTCAGGTGCAAGCACTTTGTTAACGGAGGGACGATAGGCTTGCTGCAGTATCCAGGAAAACGGGATGGTCGGGATGCCGCTGAAACTGTCGCTCAAGCCCGGCGAACGGTTTGTGCTGAACGGAGCCGTGCTCGCCAACGGCGACAAGCGCGCGAGCCTCGTCATACAGAACAAGGCCTGCCTGCTGCGCGAAAAGGACATCATGCAGCCTGAGCATGCAAGCACGCCGGCGCGAAGGATCTACCTTCCCGTCATGATGATGTATCTCGATCCCGATAGCACCCAGAGCTACTACACCGATTTTGCGTTGCGCATGACCGAGTTCATGAGTGCCATCCGCAACGCCGGGGCCCTGGCCACTTGCGTCGACATCAGCCGCGACGTGATGGCGGGCAACTACTACAAGGCGCTCATGTCGTGCAAAAAGCTGTTCGAGTTCGAACGGGAACGGTTGGATTATGACCCTCAAAGCGTATCAGACCACGCAGCGCATCACTGAAGACCCGCGGCAGACCGAGTACAGGCTGTTCGGGCAGGTGACCGGTGCGCTCATCGGCGCGCAAAAGTCCGGAGACAAGGGAACGGTGCTGGTGGATGCCGTTGACTGGAACCGCCGCGTGTGGCGGGCCCTCGCGGCGGACTGCCTCGACGACCGCAACCAGTTGCCGCCTCAGCTGCGCGCCAACATTGTGTCGTTGTCGCTGTGGGTCACGAAATACTCGAGGAAGGTGATCCGCGCGGGCGCCGCGCTTGATCCGCTGGTCGAGATCAACCGCACCATCATGCAGGGCCTGGAAGGCAACAGCTGAGACCCACAACAACCGAGGCAAGCAGGAGGCCGGCTGCAAAGTCGGCCTCTCTTGTTTTTGCCGCCCGGCAAAAAAAGCACCCCCGGTGCCGGCGTTACAGGTTCTTTCTCCCCAAGTAAAATCAATAGGTTAAGTGAGGGGCCCGGCTGGCACGGCCGTTGCGAAGGGTTTGGTGAATACATCGTGCCCGGCGGGTTTCGCGGCGCGGTCAGAAGCGAAGTGGAGAACACACTATGCTAAGCGTCAACACCAATACCGGCGCCATGCTCGCCTTGCAGTACCTCAATAAGACCCAATCCGAACTGACGACCACCCAGAATGCCGTCAGCACGGGCCTCAAGGTCGCCACTGCGAAAGACGACGGGGCGATCTTCGCCATTGCGCAGAACATGCGGGCGCAGGTTTCGGGCTATCAGGCGGTCTCCGACAGCTTGAACCGCGGCATGTCCACGATCGACGTCGCGCTTTCCGCCGGCCAGTCGGTTTCGGATCTTCTGGTCGAGATGAGGCAGAAGGCGCTCAGCGCTTCCGACGCTTCGCTCGACTCGTCCAGCCGCAAGGCCATGGATGCGGACTTCATCGCTCTGCGCGATCAGATCACCACCATCGTCCAGAACGCCAGCTTCAACGGCATCAACCTGGTCGACGGCTCGACGCATAAGATCACAGCGTTGGCTTCGTCCGACGGAACCAAGATCATCACCATCACGGTGAACTCCGCCCTGATGACCCTCGCCGGCCTGTCGATCAGTGGAAACATCAGCACCGCGGCGCTGGCAACCACCATGGTCAAGACCCTCGACAAGTCGATGGCCTATCTGAATTCGGGACTGGCCTATCTGGCCTCGGGTTCGAAGAAGTACTCGATCCAGCTGAGCTTCACTCAGAAACTCACCGATACGCTTACGACCGGTATCGGCAACCTCGTCGACGCCGACATGGCCCAGGAGAGCGCACAACTGACCGCCCTGCAGACCAAGCAGCAACTCGGCATCCAGGCCCTTGCCATCGCCAACCAGTCGCCTCAGATCATCTTGTCCCTCTTCAAATAAGAACAGTCTGGGGGGAGGGGATTGAACGGCGCGGAGCGTGCTCCGCGCCGTTTCGCTTGCGGGGTAGGCAGAAAATTCCCCCTCCCGGCAATTCTTGCCCGCTCCGGGCAAATGATGCCGGGCATTTTCGGCCGCTCGGCATGTCCGTTCCGGCCGGATTTTCGCCCCGCCTCTCGCAAAGGAAAGTAAAGGCACTCCTAAGCGGCCTCCGGCACGCGGGTTGCGATTGGCACGCGGGGGGCCAGAAGGCCCTCGAGCAAAACGCTCGGTCTAAACGCCAGAACGGAGGCATAAAATGCTTAGCGTCAATACAAACGTCGGCGCAATGGTCGCCCTGCAGTACTTGAACCAGACCAACGCCCAGTTGAATCAAACCCAAAACGCCGTCAGCACGGGCTTGAAAGTGTCGGGCCCCAAGGACGACGGCGCCATCTACGCCATCGCGCAGAACATGCGCGCGCAGGTTTCGGGCTATCAGTCGGTGACCGACAGCCTCAACCGCGGCATCTCCACCGTCGACGTCGCGCTGTCCGCCGGTCAGTCGATTTCCGACCTTCTGGTCGAAATGAGACAGAAGGCGCTGAGCGCCGGCGACGCTTCGCTCGATTCATCCAGCCGCAAGGCGATGGACTCGGACTTCACCGCTCTGCGCGATCAGATCGACACCATCGCACAGAACGCCGCGTTCAACGGCATCAACCTGGTCGACGGCTCGACCAACAAGATCTCGGCGCTGGCGTCGTCCGACGGCAGCAAGGTGATCACAGTCACGGTCAGCTCCTGCAAGCTGGACTTGGCCGGCCTTGCGATCGCCGGAAACATCAGCACCGCGGCATTGGCGACCGCAATGGTCACCACTCTCGACTCGGCAATGGACACTGTGAACAAGGCTCTTGCCCATCTGGCCGCCGGTTCGAAGGTGTACTCGATCCAGCTCGGATTCAGCCAGAAGCTGTCCGACACCGTTACGGCCGGTATCGGCAACCTGGTCGACGCCGATATGGCCCAGGAGAGTGCACAGTTGACGGCCCTGCAGACCAAGCAGCAGCTCGGCATCCAGGCCCTGTCGATTGCCAATCAGGCGCCTCAGACCGTGTTGTCTCTGTTCCGGTAACAGGTACTTGCGTGGCGGGCGCGGTGCGCCCGCCACTGTTTTCCGAAACGGGGGCATCCCCGAGGCGTGGGTTGGGGTTCAAAAAAGCGCGGGCGGAGGCTCTGCTTCCGCCCGCAATCCTTTTCAGAGCCCCAGGCAGCGGGCAAGCGTCTTCACGACGCGATCGACGTCGTCCATCGACATCGAGGCGAAAAACGGCAGGCTCAGCGCGCGTGCGTAGTAGCCATCCGCGCCCGGCAGCGAAGCAGCTCCGTACCGTTGCGCGAAGTATCTCTGGCGATGCACGGGATAGTAATGGACTTGGGTGCCGACGCCGGCGTCCGACAGGTTCTTCATGAGCGCGGCGCGGGCAATCCCACAGGCTTCGAAATCGATCAGCACCGGATAGAGATGCGGCGTCGGATGAATTCCGGCCCGGCGTGCCACCGGGCGCACCCGCGGCGCCAGCGGCGCCAGCAGCGCGTCATAGGCGCAGGCCAAGGCCCGCCGCCGCGTCGAGAAACGGGCGAACTTGGCAAGCTGCGACAGGCCAAGCGCGCACTGCACATCGGTGATGCGCCAGTTGAATCCCGGCTCGACCAGCTCGTAGTACCAGGGATTGGGCTCGCCGGCCGCCGCGAATCCGTCTTCCGTGTTGGCGAATTCGTCCGGCTCGCGCGTCATGCCGTGATTGCGCACGCGCTTGAGCGCTGCGGCGGCCCGGGCGTCGTTGGTGGTGACCGCACCGCCTTCGCCGGTGGTGACGGTCTTTACCGGATGGAACGAGAACACCGTCATGTCGCTGAAGGCATTTTCGCCGACCAGCCGCTCGCCGCCGCTGCTTGTTACGGAAGTGCCGAGCGCATGACAGCCGTCATCCACGATCTTGAGGCCGTGGCCGCGGGCGATCGCCGCAATTTCCTCCACCGCGCCGCAATGTCCGTTGAGGTGGACGTTGAACAGGGCCGCGGCGTTGCCGGTTCTCCGCAGCGCGGCGGCAAGATCGCCGGGCCGCATCAGCCCAGAATCGGGATCGACGTCGGCGAAGACGATTTCGGCACCGGCCAGATGCGGCGCGCTTGCCGTGGCCAGGAATGTGATGGACGGCACGATGACGCTTGTGCCCTTGCCGAGGCCGAGCACCTTCGCCGCCATGTAGAGGGCCGCCGTTCCGTTCGCGCAGGCCACCGCGTGTCCGGCGTTGACCGTGCGTGCCAGCGCGTCCTCGAAGCGTCC
>DATKOE010000214.1:0-3471 GCA_035524815.1 Rhizomicrobium sp. | reverse complement strand
GCTACGTTCCTGAGACGCTGGTTGCCGCCCTCGTCGAGCTTGAGCACGAATACGAAATCGCCAAGGCCGACGCCGCCTTCCAGGCCGAGCTGGCCGATCTGCTCCACAACTACGCCGGCCGCCCCACGCCGCTCTACTTTGCCAAGCGCCTCTCTGAGCAACTCGGCGGCGCCAAAATCTACCTCAAGCGCGAAGACCTGCTGCACACCGGCGCGCACAAAATCAACAACGCCATTGGCCAGGGCCTGCTTGCCGTGCAAATGAAGAAGCCGCGCGTCATTGCGGAAACCGGCGCCGGCCAGCACGGTGTGGCCACTGCGACCGTCGCCGCGCACCTCGGCTTGCAATGCACCGTGTACATGGGCACCGAGGACATGGCCCGTCAGGCGCTCAACGTCGCGCGCATGCGCATGCTCGGCAGCGAAGTGATCGGCGTCGATTCCGGCAGCAAGACCCTCAAAGACGCCATCAACGAAGCCATGCGCGACTGGGTCACCAACGTGCGCACCACGCACTACCTGCTCGGTTCCGTCCTCGGCGCCCACCCTTACCCCACGATGGTCCGCGATTTTCATTCCTGCATCGGACGCGAAGCCCGCGCGCAGATTCTCGCCGCGGAGAAGCGCCTGCCCACCCACCTTTTCGCGTGCGTCGGCGGCGGCTCCAACGCCATCGGGCTTTTTCACGAATTCCTGAAAGACTCGTCCGTCAAGCTGGTCGGCATTGAAGCCGGCGGCCGCGGAAACACCCTCGGCGAACACGCCGCGCGTCTCGCCGCCACGCAAGGTTTCAGCGGTGCTCGGCCCGGTGTGCTGCAGGGCACCTACACCTACGTCCTGCAAACCGAGGACGGCCAGATCGCCACCACGCACTCCGTCTCCGCCGGCCTCGACTATCCCGCCATCGGCCCCGAACACGCCTGGCTTGCCGACCAGCGCCGCGCGGAATACTTTGCCGTTACCGACGATGAAGCCGTGGACGCCGCCCAGCTCCTCGCCCGCAGCGAAGGCATCATCCCGGCCCTGGAATCCGCGCACGCCGTCGCTGGACTGATCCAGCGCGCGCCCCAGCTTGCCGCCGACGACCTGGTCATCCTCAATCTCTCCGGACGCGGCGACAAGGACATGGCCACCTACTCGCGCCGCCTTGGCATCGAGTCCTGACGCGTCTACGAGGCCGCGTTTCGCGCGCCCCGGCTGCGTCTTGGTGCTACTCTATAGCATTCCTGTTCGTGCTTTTTTTCCATGCTGACGGAAACCACAAGTCGGATTGCCCGGCGGTTCGCGGCTCTGCGCGAATCCGGCGAAATGGGTGTCGTCGCCTACATCACCGCGGGCGATCCCGCCTTTCCTGCGACGCTGCGCTTTGTGCAGGCCCTGGCCGATGCCGGCGCCGACGTCATCGAGCTTGGCATCCCTTTCAGCGATCCTCTTGCCGACGGTCCCACCATCCAGCGCGCGTCCGAACGCGCGCTCCGATCCGGGGCCACACTTGCCGGCGTGCTCTCTCTGGTTCGGCAGATCCGTTCTTCCGGCGGCGCCGCCGCTGCCGTCCCCATTGTGCTCTTTGGTTACTACAACCCGATCTTTCAGATGGGCCTGGAAAGATTCGCAGCCGCCGCTGCGGAAGCGGGCGCCGATGGCGCCCTGGTTACCGACATCACTCCCGAAGAATCGGATGACTACCGTCGCATCATGAAGCAGCACGGGCTCGACACGG
Organism: Rhizomicrobium sp.; assembly: GCA_035524815.1. Taxonomy (GTDB): domain Bacteria; phylum Pseudomonadota; class Alphaproteobacteria; order Micropepsales; family Micropepsaceae; genus Rhizomicrobium. The sequence goes on along the minus strand of DATKOE010000214.1, from coordinate 1,752 downwards.
TGTTCCTGGCTGCGCCCACGTCCACCGACGATCGCCTGGAAAAAATCGCCGCCTGCTCCTCCGGTTTTCTTTACCTCATCTCTCGCACCGGCGTTACCGGCGCGAAAGACGCGCTGCCCGACGACCTTCCCGCGCTGTTGCGCCGCGCGCGCCGCGCCACCCAATTACCCATCGCCGTCGGCTTTGGAATTTCGCTCCCCGGCCACGTTTCCGTCCTGGGCGGGCTCGCCGATGCCGCCGTCGTTGGTTCCGCGCTCGTCGCCGAAATCGAGCGCGCCACTGCGCGCGATGGCTCGCCGGCTGCGCTCGAATCCGCCGCCAACGCGCTTGCGGAACGCATCCGCTCGCTCAAATCCGCGGCCCGCGCCGGGCTTTCTCGCCGCGACGCCGCGCCGCGCGAGGTGGCGCCGTGAGCCTTGCCGATTGGCGTCGCCGCATCGACGAGATCGACAAGCGCCTGGTCGAGCTCCTGAACGAACGCTCGCAGTGCGCGCTGGAAATAGGCAAGCTCAAGCAGCAGGCCAACCTGCCGCTCTACCAGCCGGATCGCGAGAAAGAGGTCCTGCAGAACGCGGAGCGCAACAACCGCGGGCCGCTTACCGACGCCGCCATCCGCCGCTTGTTCGAACGCATCATTGACGAAGCCCGCTCCGCCGAGCGGCTCGCCATGCATCCCGGCGAACACGAACGCGGAAAAGATTCCTGACGCCGCACTCCGGCGCGCATTCACTGAGATGAGGAAAGGTCAGACACAGCAGCCATGGTCATCGTGATGCAAGAGGGCGCAACCGAGGCCCAGATCCAGAATGTGATCGATCGCCTGATCGCCCAGGGCTTTGACGTGCACCGTTCCACCGGAGCGTCGCACACCGTGCTCGGCGCCGTCGGCGTGCACCGCGATTTCGATCATCGCGATTTTGAATTGCTCGAGGGTGTCCGCGAGGTTATGCGCATCACCCAACCATTCAAACTCGCCAGCCGCCAGTTCAAGCCCGAAGGCACGATCATTGACCTTGGCCGCGGCGTCAAAATCGGAGGGCCCGACGTTGTTGTCGCCGCCGGACCTTGCTCCGTCGAGTCTCGCGACCAGATCACGCGCATCGCCGAAGACGTGGCCAAAGCCGGCGCCAAAATCCTGCGTGCCGGAGCCTTCAAGCCGCGCAGTTCTCCCTACGCCTTCCAGGGTATGGGCGAACCCGGCCTGGTCCTGATGCGCGAGGCCGCCGACAAGGTCGGTCTGTTCGTGGTCAGCGAGGTCATGGACCCCTCGCAGGTCCAGATGATGGGTCAGTACGTGGATATCTATCAGGTCGGCGCGCGTAACATGCAGAATTATCATCTCCTGCGCGCCCTCGGCGAAGTACGCAAACCGGTGCTGCTCAAGCGTGGCATGTCCGCAACCATGGAAGAGTTGCTTCTCAGCGCCGAATACATCCTCTCCGGCGGCAACTACAACGTCATCCTCTGCGAACGCGGCATCCGCACCTTTGAAACCTACACCCGCAACACTTTTGACCTCGCCGCCATTCCGGTCATTCAGAAACTTTCTCACCTTCCCATGTGGGCCGATCCTTCGCACGGCACCGGCCGCCGCGACAAGGTTCTGCCCATGGCTCGCGCCGCCGTTGCCGCGGGGGCGGATGGCCTGCTCATCGAAGTGCACAACGATCCGGACCACGCCCTTTCCGACGGCGCTCAGTCGCTCGAGCCAACGCAGTTTGCGCAGCTTATGAGCGAAATCCGCATCATCGC
>DATKOE010000213.1:0-22103 GCA_035524815.1 Rhizomicrobium sp. | reverse complement strand
AATGACCGCGATGCGGCCGCAAACGGTCGGACGGCACGGCCGGAAATATTTAACACCTTGTGGGTAACGGTTTGATCTTATTGGTGCAAATAGGCGTGTTTTTAACAGTTAAGTTCTTGATCGGATTGAAAAGGCGTTAACTTCCCAAGCTGCGTACGAGGGTTCGCCGCTACGCTGGCGCTAGCGGCCCCTTCGCCCGCTCCAGTTCTTCACCGCAAGGCGGTAAAGAACCGCTCTGCGGATCCCGAAGGGCGAAGCAGGGCGCGAAAAGACCGAGCCCTCTTCCTTCGATCGGCCGCTCCGCTGAGGCATCGCGTCCGGTTTCGGTCGCGCCAACCCCCAATCCGCTGACGCTGCGTCCCCCGGGGCGAATGGGGCCTTCTTTCCGCCCAGCCCGCTCTGAAATTGCGAGCGATCAGGAGCGGTTGCGTATCAATGCCGGTTAGGACCGGCGGCCGGGCCCGCCCGCGGGGTGGAGGGACGTTCAAAAACCGGGCGAACGGCTGTACGATTTGCCCGCAATCCGGGGGTGGAGCAACAGGGGGCGACCATGAACAAATCCTGCGCGCTGATCTTGGGGGCATCGGCCTTCGCCGCATCGGCGGGGCTCGCGCTGGCCCAACCCGCAACCATCGAAAACTGCACTCGTGGAACCATGGTCGCCGTCCAGGTCCGTGCTACGGGCGCCAAGACATGGACGCCGCTTGCCCAGCGCGAACCGTTGGGCTTCACGGGCAAGCTGCGCGGACCCGAGATCGAAGGCAACTGCCAGCACTACGACATTCAGATCCTGTTCGACGACGGCCATCGCGTGGTCAAGCTCGACCAGCCGCTGTGCCAGAACGGCAATCTCAAGATCAACGAGTAGCGCCGCGAGGCGCTACTTCGCGGCTACCGGCGCGTAGGGCGTGCAGCGCGGGCTGCCCGGCCGGTTCGTCGCCGTCAGCAGGCACAACACGCGCCGGTAGGATCCCAGCACCCGGTCGATGTCCTGCGCATCGGTCGTGTCCGTCACGCTGGCGTGCGGAACGGTGGTCGTCACGTCGGCGGCTTCCATGCCGTCGACGGCCCGGTCCATGTAGTGGCGCGCCGCGTTCGACAGCACCCAGGTCAGCGGAATATCCGTGTTGGTCCGGTTGAGGAAGCGCAGGGTCACGGTGCAGACGACTTCCTTGCAGCTGACGCCGTCATCGGGGGTGTCCGCCGCGTCCTTGCCGGCGGAACCGGGGTTGGCTTCGGCCTCAAGCTGGTCCACCAGGGCCGAGATCGAGCGCAACTCCTCGGAGGAATAGGTCGCGCGCGTGTCGCGGGTCGACAACAGGGCGCGCAGCGGCGACAGCAGTTCGCTCCATGAGCTGCTGTCGGTGGGCTTGGCTTCCTCGCAGCTGTTGGTTCGGGCCTGCCGCGTGCAGGGTTCCGACTGGATGATGATGACGATGAATACCGCATTCCTGGCGGCGGCGAGCGCGCGTTCGTCGAGGCCGCCGGTGTCAACCTCGGTGCAGGCCGCGCCCCGCAACAGGCACATCTTGTCGCCGACGAGATTCTGCAGGACGCGGGACAACAGGAACGTTCCCGAATTCTCGAAGTAGCCGCCGTCGACGTAATGGCCGCGGTCGGGGGCGTCGAGATAGGCCCCCGTGTCCCAATCCTGCAGCGTGCCGGCCGGAGTGAGGAAGGGGAAGCGGGCGCTGAGGATCGCAGCGGTGCTGAGCGAAACCGGCGCGCCGCGATCGGCGCCTACCGCCAGCCGCTTCAAGTGCGGCAGGGGCATGACGCAGTTTGCCTCGTTGACGGGCATTCCGCAGTCGAGATTGCCGTCGTCGATCTGGGCGTCGGCGCGGAACGAAGGCTCCAGGATGCTGGCCGTCGTGTAGGGAACGATGTTGCCCGAGCCCGCTTCCGTGGTGTTGAGGATCAGGTTCGGCACCGTGTTGTCGGTCCGGTAGAGTTCAGACGGATCGTCCGACAGCCTGTCGGGATTGCCGCCCCATTGGGCCGATGCGCTTCGCCAGGAATCCTCGACCGCGTATTCGAGAGCGATCGTGCGATCGAACTCGTGGACGGGGAACGGCAGCGCGCGCTGCAGCGCGTCGGGAAACAGCGTGGCGCCGAGCAGCGGCGACAACAGGTCCGTGCCCAGCACGTCGCGCGCCTTGCCGACGATTTTGCGCCGTCCCTGCTTGCGCAGGTCGCGAATCTGCGCGCCTTCCAGCCTGCAAACCGGGTTTGCGCTTCGCAGGCTGTTGTCGGCCGCGAGCCCCGCGAACACGCTGGCGCCCAGGCTGCCGCCGGATACGCCGCTGATGGCGATGGTGTGCGCGGCAAAGGCCGGGCAGCGCTCCTGCAACGCCGCCAGCACCGTCGCGGTGAAATAGGCCGCGCGGATGCCGCCGCCTTCGGTCGCCACCAGGAAAACCGGATAATGGTCGTACGCGTCGCGGTCGGGCCGCGAGGCGATCCACTTGGCCAGTTCGAGCGTGCGCCCCGTGGCGGCGGGATCGGCCGGCGCGGCCTGCGTCGCATTCAGGATGCGCACCGCGTGGTTTTCATTGATGTCGAAGCCGGCGAACACGAACGCGGCGACGATGATGATCGAAAGGAGCGGGATGCGCGTCGCATGGCCCAGATAGCAGACGAAGAAGATCGCCGCCGTCAGCGTCGCGCCCCACAAGAGGATGATCCCCACCGGTCCGATCCACTGCGGAATCTCGACCAGGCGCAGATTGGCGAACAACAGGAAAAAGGCGAGGCCCAGCAGCACCAGCCCCCGCACGAACCATCGCCAGAACGGGTGGAGCGCGGCGAGCCTTCGCGCCGCGCCGACGAACCTGCGCCCGACGCTGGGCGAATCGCGCCAGGGTCCCGCGTCGGCGAACCTGCTGCCTGAACCGAGGCTCGCCAGCATCCCGATGACGACATAGACGGCCACGATGGCCCAGGCCGCCGAAAGCTCCGCTCCGTGCAACGGCACCGGCGGCGACGACAGGAAATAGGCAAAACAGAACTGCAGCGCGACCGCCGCGCCGAGGCCGGTCGACGCCAGCGGCGGCAGGAGCCGCCGCAGCGTTCGCGTCCACAGCGAACCGCCGCCGAGCTTTGGGAAAAGAAGATCCACGAAAGCGGCAACGCCAAGCCGCAGGGCATAGCAGGCCGCCAGCAGCGACAGCAGCATGGCCAGGACGTAGGTCAGCGAGTATCTCGCGCTGACATAGGTCTGCATCGTGACGCCGTCGGGGGCGAGGTTCGTCGTCTGCTCGATATAGTTCTTGTAGCGTTCGGCCCGGTCGGGTGCGTCGCTCGCGTACACCCACTTCCACAGCGCGTTGCCCTGGTTCGACTGGCGCGTATCGGTGACCGAACCGATCGCCGCGGAGGAATAGCGTTCGAGCGCGTGAGTCGATATTCCCGGCTGGTTGAAGCCCAGGACCGCGACCGCAAAGGTCGCCGCGAGCAGCAGCGGAAACACGGCAAAAGCGATGCGCGTCAGGGCCGGAGGTTCGCGGGTTTCGTAGCTGTCGGTGTGCGGGCCGGGTGCCAGCACCGCAACGAAGAAGGCGATCAGCACATAAATGCCCGCGACCAGCGCGGCGAACGATTTGATACCCGCACCCGGGGCCCCGTGCACGCCGAACGTTCTCGTCGCGCTGGAGAGCGCGTTGGCGGCGGTGCTTGCGGTCCCGCCTTCGGCCAGGCCGTTCTGGTGGATGTTCCAGTCCATCAGGATCTGGCACAGCGGAACCGCCACCGCGAGGCCGACGGATAGCGCCAGAAGACGCGGGATCAGATGCGCCAACCTGCCGGCCGCATCCTTGCGGCTGAAGAGCTCGGGCGCCACCAGTTCCATCAGCGCCTCGCCGCTGAATCGCACCGCCGATGCGGCGAGCAGCAACGCCACCCCGATGACGGTGAACTGATACCAGAGCGAGCGGTCGAGCAGGGAGAACCGCAGCGCCTCCTTCATCGATCCCGGTATGACGAAATCGATGAGGATGATCACCATCGCGAACGTGACGAGGATCGGTCCGCGCAGCAGGAACACGATGTATGTCAGTGGCCCGATGACTCTTGCCGTTCCGGCAGTTCTGTCGTCTTCCATTACCCGTACCCCCGGGATTGCTGCGCGCCGCACGTGAACTACGAGCCCTGCCCGGCCGGGCTGCGTAGCCGTTTCGCGATCTGCGCTTGGTCCATCCCAAACCTGTCCCAGTCTACGTCAACAGCGCGGACCGACCAATCGCGGCGCACGATGTGGCGCAATAAGAATGCGCCTGCGTATCTTTCGAGCAGCAACAATCGAACTCTGCGCGCATGCGTGCGGCTGCGGGATCGCCGGCCGGGAATTCTGAGGGATTCGAGAACGATAGCCGGAGCGGGCACGGCGTACGGGGAAAACTCACGCTACGCAGCGATCCCACGATCGCGTCAGGGATATGACGCGCCGCCTCTCCGCCGGCGGCTTTCGCAAACACGGGTGCTCATCTAAAATCCGGCCTGTTGGGGCACATAAGTTCGGGTTGGTGTGGGGGGTGCGGGATGGGACCCAAGTTCGAAACCGTTTGCAGCGAATACGCTTCGCTGTGGAAGGTGATGGCGCTGCGCGCCGATGCGGTGCGGTCCGTCCAGACGGGCGCGCGGAGGATTCTTGCCGGCCGCAGCAGGTACGAAAAGGTGTCGGCCGCCACCAACGTGCCGTGGTTCGTCATCGGCCTCATCCACATGATGGAGAGCGATCTCAGCTTCAACGATCATCTCCACAACGGCGACCCTCTGAGCGAACGCACGGTTCATGTTCCGCGCGGCCGGCCGAAAACCGGCAGCCCGCCCTTCACCTGGGAGGAATCGGCCATCGATGCTCTGGGCTTCGACGGCTTTTCGGGCGTCACCGACAATTGGTGCGTCGAGCGCATCGCCTTCATGCTCGAAGGCTACAATGGCTGGGGCTATCGAAACCGGGGTATCGCCTCGCCCTATCTGTGGAGCAAGACCAACAACTACACGAAGGGCAAGTACATCGAAGACGGCGTCTTCGATCCCAACTACGTGTCGGAGCAGTCCGGCGCGATGGGGCTGTTAAGCGTGATGAGGGATCTGGAGGCCGGCATCGTCCTGACCTACCTCAACGGCCGGGACGCCAGTCACGATCCTGAAACCGGCGTCGTGTCCGCGGGCGGCGACGCGGGGAAGAAACCGAAGTCGACTATCCCTCCCGACATCGTCACCGTCGCGAGCGGCGTCGGTGTCGCCGTCGTGGCGGTCAGCCACAGCGCGCCAACAACCAGCGCACCGCCTGCCCCATCAACGCCCTCCGCGCCGGCACCTTCGACGCCGGCTCCCGCGGCACCGGCTCCCTCCGCGCCTACGCCTGCGCCTTCACCGGCCGCTCCGGCACCGGCTCCTTCGCCGGCCGCACCGGCCACGACGGGCGCTGCGCCGAGCCCGGCCGTTCCCGCGCCGCATCCGGCGGCGAAGACGGTCACCACCACCGTTCAGCCCGCGCATCCGGTCACGACCTTCGTCGACAACCACTATCCGCTCGTGCTCGGCGGCCTCATCGTCGTCTTCCTGATCGGACTATATCTTTCGTGGCGGGCGAGGAGCGGACGCGCCACCTCGGCGCAAGCCTTCGTCAGCGCAATTCCGCAACTGATTTCGCGCGCGGCGTCGGGAGAGGACATTTCGTCGGCGCCGCTTGTGCGCAGTCTTCGCGCCCGGGTGCTGACGGTGGCCTGGATCGTGGCCACGATCGTCGTCAATGCGATCGCATTGGCTTATCTGCTGCAGGATCTGCACATTGCGCCGGCGAACTGGTACGCGCCCTTCTCCTGGCTCGGTCATATCTACCACACCTACACCCAGGAGGGCTTCGCCATCCTGTCCAGCGCGGCATCGACGCAGTTCCGCGTCGACCTTTCCAAGTGGCCGTGGATCGTGCCCTTCGTCGTGCTCTACGCCTCGACCGCATCGGCGTTCCTGGTCGCGAATGTGGGCCTCATGCGGCGCGACACCTCCGCCAATGCGCTGTGGGGTGCGATCGTCCATGCCGGCTGGCTGCTGGCCATCCCCACCTTCATTCTGGATGCGATCCGCTACCGCGTAGTGACGCGGTTCGCCCGCCAGAACACCCTGCTCTTCTTCGGATACATCGCCGTGTTCGTGTTGGCTTACGTCGGTGCGCGCTTCATCAACGACGATTTCCTGGCGCCTTACCAGAAGCAGAACCCCGGCTACACCCAGACGCTGGAGCAGGGCCTCAAGGACGTGAACCAGGGCATATCCGCGGTCTCGAACGCCAAGTGAGGCGCCCCGGCGCGTGATCTAGATCCTGCCCGGCGCTGCCAGGCCGCCGGCGCCGCAATTTGCATACGTATGCAGCCGGTTGCCGCTTGTTGGCGCCAGCCGGTATCCTCATGCCGGGGAAGCAAACAGGGCCGCCGGGCCCGGTCAGCGAAAAGGAACATGGATCAGCGCAACCAGCCGGGCGCCAAGCCCAGAGTCACGTTCTGGGCCATCTGGAACATGTGCTTCGGATTCCTGGGCCTGCAATTCGGCCTCGGGCTTCAGAACGCCAACGCCACGCGGATTTTCGAGACCCTCGGGGCCAAGTTCGACGACATCCCCGCCCTCTGGATCGCCGCACCGTTGACAGGGCTGCTGGTGCAGCCGCTGGTGGGCTACCTTTCCGACCGCACCTGGACCAAGCTCGGACGCCGCCGGCCCTATCTTCTTGTTGGCGCGCTCCTCTCCGCCGGCGCGCTCCTCTTGATGCCGCTGTCGCCCGTGCTCTGGGTCGCCGCCGTCGGATTGTGGTTGCTCGACGCCTCCATCAACACCTCGATGCAGCCGTTCCGCGCCTTCGTCGGAGACCAGCTTCCGCTGGCCCAGCGCCCGCTCGGCTATGCCATGCAGAGCTTCTTCATCGGCATCGGCGCGGTGGTGGCGAGCGCCATGCCCTGGGTGTTCGAGCACGCCGGCATCGCCAATACCGCCGCGCCCGGCATCGTGCCCGACACGGTGCGCTATTCCTTCTTCCTGGGCGCCTGCGTGCTGTTCCTGTCGATCCTGTGGACGGTGGTTTCGACGCGCGAATACCCGCCCGAGATGCTCGAGAGCTTCGAGGACGCCTCGCCGCCGCTGCGTCCGCAAGGCAAGCCGCGCCGCCTCAAGGGCCTGTTCTGGGCGGTCGTAGGCGCCGCCGGCGTCTATGCGGTGTATCACTGGGCGCTCGACAGGCAGCTTTATCTCGTCGGCGCGGGCGCGCTCATCTGGGGCGTGGCGCTGCTGGTGCAGCCTAAAGGCGAGCCGAAGGGCTTTTTTGCGACCCTGATGGTCAACATCGAGACCATGCCCGATGCGATGCGGCGGCTGGCGCCGGTACAGTTCTTCTCCTGGCTCGCGCTGTTCTCGATGTGGATCTACACCACGCCCGCCGTGGCCGAGGTGTTCTTCGGCTCGATCGACACCGGCTCGACCGCCTACAACCAGGGCGCCAACTGGGTGGGCGTGCTGTTCGCGGCCTATAACGGCTTCGCGGCGCTGGCCTCCATCGTCGTGCCCGCGATCGCGCGGGCCCTGGGCCTGCGCTGGACGCATCTCGTCAACGTATGGCTCGGCGGGCTCGGGCTGCTGTCGTTCCTGTTCATCCACGATCCCAATTGGCTGCTCATCTCGATGCTCGGCATCGGTTTCGCCTGGGCCTCGATCCTGTCGCTGCCCTACGCGATCGTGTCAGACAGCGTGCCGGCCAAGACGATGGGCGTCTACATGGGCATCTTCAACTTTTTCATCGTCATTCCGCAGCTCGTGGCGGCGAGCGTGCTGGGCTTCTGCCTGAAGGTCGCGTTCCAGCACGTCCCAGCGATGACCGGCCTCTTCCACACCGCGCCGATGTTCGCGCTCGCCATCGGCGGGGTCAGTTTCCTCGTGTCCGGATTGCTGGTGCTTAGGCTGCCGAAGGTGTCGAGGGCTTAGGAGCGCACCGCCGCGGTGGAGCGGCGCACGATCAGCCTGGTCGGCAACACCAGGCTCTCGGCGGCCTCGCCCCGCACGAGGTGCAGCAACGCGTCCACCAGCTTCTCGCCGGCCTGCCAGGTGTCCTGCGCCACCGTCGTGAGCGGAGGATTGACGAGGCTGGCTGCCGGAAGATCGTCGTATCCCACGATCGACACGTCGCGCGGCACGTCGAGGCCCGCCTCCTGGAAGGCGTGAAGCGCGCCGATGGCGATGAGATCGCTCGCCGCCACGATGGCGTCGAACCGCTCGCCGCCCGCCAGCAGCGCGCGCGCCGCGTCAACGCCCGATTGCTCGGACGAGATGGCGTCGATCTGGAGCCTCTCCAGCGGCCCCAGGCCCGCCCGTGCCAGCGCTTCGTTGTATCCGCGCCAGCGTTCGGCGAACTCGGGATAATGGCTCGAACAATCGCCGAGAAAGGCGATGCGCCGGCGCCCCAGCGCGATCAGGTGCGCGGCGGCGTCGTGGCCGCCCTGGAAGTTGTCGCTGCCGATCGAAAGTCCGGGCTGGCCGGTCTGCGCCGCGCCGCCCCAGCGCACGAAGCGCGTGCCGCGCTCGACCAGCTTCTGCAGCCGCTCGCGGTAGGTGACAAAATCGCCGTAGCCGAGCAGAATCAGGCCGTCGGCCTTGCCGCTGTCCTCATAGTCTTCGTTCCAGTCCTGGGCGAAGTTCTGGAACGAGATGAGAAGATCGTAGTGCCGCCTGGCGCAGGCGCGCGTGATCGATCCCACCATCGCCAGGAAGAACGGGTTGATCAGCGAGGGATCGGGCGAGGGATCCTCGAAGAACAGCACCGCGATGGTATTGGTGTGCTGGCTGCGCAGGCTCGAGGCGCTCTTGTCGACCTTGTAGTTGAGTTCGCGGGCGATCGCCTCGATGCGGCGGCGCGTGTCTTCGTTGACGTTGGGATCGCCGCGCAAGGCGCGCGACACGGTCGATTGCGACACGCCCGCCCGATAGGCGATATCGAACGACGTCGGCCGCTCGTGCCCGCGCAGCTTGTCGTCGCTTTCCATGGAACCCCCTCGCGGAACTCAGTATGTCACGACAATGCCTTACCGGCCCAGCCGCCGGCTCTTGCCAGCGTGCAAATACGCACCCTTAGCGGTGACAAAAGCACACAACCCAAGGATGATTCCATTATAGCGCGGCCCGACCGGGAAGGTAGCTCAGGGCGTCTGCTTACGCCTTCGCTCTAGGCAGCAAGACTAGAGGGTGGTGGTGGCACGCGTGCCCGGCCGCCACGTCGTGGCTGGCATCAACGTAGGATCCTGCGCTCAAAACCGGCCCCCTTCGCTCCCGCCGCGTATCGGAACGCGCCAGATCGTACAAGCCCGCCGCCCCGCCGAATGCCTGCGGGTACCCGGCAGGCGCCGGATCAGGCGACGAGCCGGCGGAAGCAAGCCGCGCCGCCGTCGACACGGCCCGACGAAGCCCCGTCAGTACTTGTACGACACTCCGAAGAGGAGGTTGGTGCCGAACAGCTTGTAGTATTCCGGATGCTTGGTATTGCCGTCCAAGAAGCTGTTCATCGGGGTGTCGGTGAGGTTTTCCGCAGCGAAAGTGAAGTTCACGGCGTCCCACTGATACCCGACCTGCAGGTCGACCGTGTTCTCCGCCGCACCCTGGATCGATTGCAGAGTGCCGTCGAAATTCGGCACCTCCTGCACGTAGGAGCTGCGATAGCGATCGTTGATGCGGAAGGAGAAGCCGTATTTCTCATAGTAGAAGCTGACGTTGCCCGAGAACTTCGAGAGTTCCGGGATCTGGCCGGTGGGAGACGTGCCCGAGTCCGGGATCTTGATGGAGCTCGACAACAACGTTCCCTGAGCCTCGACGCCGAAGCCGTCGAGCCAATCGGAGATGTGGTTCAGGAGGAAGTTGCCGCCGACGACGACGCCTTCGAGATCGCCGCCGTTGCCGTTGGCGTAGGAACCGATCACGCCCGTCCAGTTCGTGACCGTGAATCCCGGCGGAACCAGGTTCGCGTAGGCATGGAAGTCGAGGAGCGTGTCGGTGTGATAGATGAACGACTCGAGGTTCTTGTAGAAGCCTTCGATGAACAGCGCTTCGCCCGGTGCGTAGTACCATTCATAGGTCACGTCGACGTCGTCGGACCGCCAGGGCTTGAGCCTCGGGTTGGCGACGCTGCCGCCGAAGGGGAATCCGGTCGTGTCAGCGGTATTGAAGGAGATGTTCGATCCGCCCCCCATCGTATCGAAGCGCGGCCGCGCTAGCGACCGTCCGACGCCGAGCCTGATCTGTTTGTCCTCGGCGATCTGCCAGGTCAGGTTCAAGCTGGGCAGGATGTCCCAGTATTTCCGGTCGACATCGAACGGCGTGAAGGTGTTCACGTACCAGGGGCACGAGACAGGGTTGGCCCCGCCGCAGAACGACGAGACGTTCTGCTTGTTGAGGCCCGAGACATCCTGGTCGCTGTAGACGAACTGGACGCCGACATTGCCCGTCATCGGGACGCCGAACAGCGTCGAGTCGATGCGGCTGATGAAGTAGGGCGTCAGAACCTTCTCCCGGACGAGCCAGTTGTTGTTCGCCGTGTCGGGCCTCTCGAGTGGGAGATAGGCGCCGCTGGCCCAGGCCGTCCTGGGATCGATGCTGAACATGTCCGGCAAGCCGAACGCGCTCAGGTCGGTCGGTTTCAGCAACCAGTCGGTGGGAATGCTCTGCGCTTCATTCTGGCTGGTGAGAGCGCCGATGCCTTCGTGGTCGATGTAGTTCTTCGACCGCATGCTGTAGCTGACACCCACCTCGATGTCGGCGAAGAAGCCGCCGAGATCGTGCTTGATCGACCACGTTGTATCGCGGATGACGTCTTCGGAGAGGATGCGCTGCCAGTAACCCGAACCGTTCATGGAGCCGAAGGTGGCGCCCGCGGTTCCGTTCGGCCACCCCGTTGAGAACCCTGCCACATCCGGCACCCAGTTGCCGCCCACATACGAGATTGCCGAAGGTCCCCACCAGCCCTGCTGCCAGCTCAGGTTTTCGCCCAGTGCGATCGCCGGGTTGTTGGCCATCTGCAGCGACCAGTCTGAGGCGCCGACCATGCCTTCGGAGCCGGCGCCGGCGGTCAAGGTCACGGTCGAATGGTTCTGCATGCCGTTGGTGCCGAAGCCGCTGTAGATTTCGATGCGGGAGTTGTTACGATCGGCCTCGGAGAAGCCGAAGTCGGCTTTCAAAGTCCAGCCGCCGATGGTGTAGTCGATCGTCGCGCCGCCGGAATACTGTTTCGAGCGGTCGTCGTAGAAGTAGTTCAGAATCTGCGGTGTCACGATCCAGCTCGAGACGCCCTCGGTCGGCGTGCCAACCGCCGTCGCGTTGCCGCAGCAGGCCGTCTGGACTTCGGCGCCGCGGATGATCGCGCCGTCGTTATAGAACGAATAGAATCCGTCGAGCGTGATCTGGAGGTTGTTCGTTGGCCTCCACTGCACCGTGCTGATGACGCCGGTGCGCTGCAGGGTGTCGCTGCGGATCTGGTCCTGCAGGCCGGTCACCACATCGTTCGGCTCATTGAAGCTGTAGGGATGCTGCGCGTAAATCTGGTTGGGCGCCGACATGGTCGCGAAGCCCACCATGACGCCGATCTTGTCGCCGGCGAACTGGTCGATGTAGGAGACGTTGAGACGCCCGCCCAGGGCTTCGGCGCCGGGCTGCAGTGCGCCGCGGGTGTCGTATTCGCCCTGCCCGCCGACGGCGATGGTCATGTGGTCGTAATCCAGCGGGCGGATGGTGTGCAGGTCGACCGTGGCGATCGCGCCGTTCGTGAGCGCGGCGTCGCCGGTCTTGTACACCGTGACGGAGCTCATCAGCTCGGCCGGATACTGGTCGAACTGGATGACGCGGTTGTTGTCCGTGGAGGCCTGCGGGCGGCCGTTGAAAAGGGTCGCGCTCATCGAGGGCGGCAGGCCGTTGATCGAGATGTCCTGCCAGTGGCCGTTGTTGTCGCGCTGGGAAGCGAGTCCCGGCAGGCGGGCGAGCGAGTCGGCGATGGAGGACTCCGGCAGCTTGCCGATGTCTTCCGACGAGATCGCCTCCACGATGTCCTGGCTCTTCTGCTTGATGTCGAGAGCCGCCGTGATGCTCGCCCGGAAGCCGGTGACCGTCACGGTTTCGACCTGACCCTGGTCCTGCGCCCAGGCGCCGCCGGATGCGATCAAGAGGGCCGCGCTGCCGCATGCCCCAAGGAGCGCGCAGCGGGTCGCCGCGCGTGAATTGACCGAGACCATTGGACCCTCCGATCTGCCAACCAACGCCACGTCATCGCGAACCGTTATCGGTTGGTGCGATGACCTCTTGCTTCGAGGATCACACCAACATCCGCTTTTACGAATGAGTTGCATACGTATTCAGTCTCGGGCCACAATGATTATGCGACGCTGTTGCATTTTTGCCCGCAGGATCGCGTGATGCGTTGCGGCCGCTGATAGCGTTACCGGAATTCAGCCCGGAAGGTCGAAAAGCGAAAGCCTGAGCACGCGTCGCAATTTCCGATCGTGCACACCCGTTATCGCATCGGCGACCGTTCGGTCAACGGCGGCGCGCCGAGCAGGTCAGTTCCGCCCAGAGGCGGGGGCGGCGGCAGGATGCAGCGGTTGCTCGGTACCGCGCTTGGGGCATGGCACCGTGAATACTTGTCTCGGCACCGCCCTGTGGTCCTCGCCGTAGACGTTGATCAGGACCGGCTCGGGCCCGCCATAGAGGATGCCCACTCCCTCCTTGGTCACGGTCACTTCCACGGGCTGGTCATGGATGAGCAGGCGGAAGGCGTATTTCTTCCAGTTGTCGTGGATCGACGGGCTGAGGAACAGCTTGCCGTCGCGCACGCGCTTGCCCCCGAAGCCTTCGACGATCGCCATCCACGAACCGGCCATCGAGGTGATGTGGAGGCCTTCGCCCACTTCGCGGTTGTAGTCGTCGAGATCGAGCCGCGCGGTGCGCAGGTAGAGCGCGTAGGCCTTTTCGATGTCGCCGATGCGCGCCGCCAGCACCGCGTGGATGCACGGGGACAGCGATGATTCATGCACCGTGCGCGCCTCGTAGTAGTCGAAGTGGCGCTTGATGATCTCCGGAGTGTGGCCGTTCTCGAACAGATAGAACCCCATCAGCGTGTCGGCCTGCTTGATGAAGGGCGAGCGCAGGATGCGGTCCCAGCTCCAGTGCTGGTTGATCGGCCGTTCGGCCGGATCGATGTCGGCGGTGGTGATCGGCTCCTTGTCGAGCCAGCCGTCCTGCTGCAGGAACAGGCCGAGCTTGGGGTCGAAGGGGAAGTACATTTCTCCGGCGATTTTCGCCCACTTGCCGGCTTCGGCTTCGCGGTCGAGGCCCGTCCGGGCCACGATTTCGGCGAAGCGCGCCGGCCATTTGGCCGCCCCCTTGGCCAGCGCCTCGCGGGCGTAGTCCATGCACCAGCACGCGGTCGTGTTGGTGTACCAGTTGTTGTTGACGTTGTTTTCGTACTCGTTCGGCCCCGTCACGCCCAGGATGACGTACTTGTTCTTCTCCGGCGAAAAAGTGGCGCGCTGAGCCCAGAATCTGGCGATGCCGATCAGCACCTCGAGGCCGGCATCCGCGAGATAGGCCTCGTCCTGGGTGTGGCGGATGTAGTTGTAGATTGCGAACGCGATGGCGCCGTTGCGGTGGATCTCCTCGAAGGTGATCTCCCACTCGTTATGGCATTCCTCGCCGTTCATCGTGACCATGGGATAGAGCGCGGCGCCGTCCGTGAAGCCAAGCCTCTTCGCGTTCTCGATCGCCTTGCCGAGATGCTTGTAGCGGTAGAGCAGAAGGTTGCGCGTGACACGCGCCGGCGCGGTCGAGACGAAGAACGGAATGCAGAACGCTTCGGTGTCCCAATAGGTCGAGCCGCCGTATTTCTCGCCGGTGAAGCCCTTGGGTCCTATGTTGAGCCGCTCGTCGTCGCCGCTGTAGGTCTGGTTGAGGTGGAAGATGTTGAAGCGGATGCCCTGCTGCGCGTCGGTGTCGCCCTCGATGACGATGTCGCTGTGGCTCCAGATCTCCGCCCATTTGGCTTTGTGCGCCGAAAGCAGGGCATCGAAACCGGTCGCCTCGGCGGCTGCGGCCCCGGCTTTCGATTGCGCCTTGAGGTCCTGCTTGGCGTAATCCTGCGACGTCGCCACGGCGACGTATTTCGTCAGCGTAACCGTCTCGCCCTTGGCGAGTTCGACGGCAAAGGCGTTGGCGGCGCGCAGCGGGGTATGCGAGGCTTGGAGTTCGCCCAGCCGGGGCGTATCGATCTGGACCCGCATGGCGAAGCCGACGCGGAAATCGAGCTTGCGCGTCTGGCCCAGCAGGAAGCCTTCGTTGGCACCCGCTTCGCATTCGAGCACGTTCCAGAAATGCTCGTCGTAGTTGGAATCCTCGTTGCGCACGTCGCCGTCGACATACGGCGTCAGCTTGAGCTCTAGATCGTTCAGCGCCGTTACCGCATAGCGCACCACGCCGATCTCGGGATTGGCCATCGACAGGAACCGCAACGCCTCGACGCGGACGGACTTGCCGCCGCGCATGGCGGCGACGAAGCTGCGCGACAGCGTGCCTTCCTTCATGTTGAGTTCGCGGCGGAACTCGCGGCAGGGGCAGGTCGCAAGGTCGAGCCAGGCGCCGTCCACTTCGACATCGATGCCGATCCAGTTGGGTGAATTGAGCACCTTGGCGAAGTATTCCGGATAGCCGTTCTTCCACCAGCCGACCCGCGTCTTGTCGGGATAGTAGATGCCGGCGATGTAGCTGCCTTGCAGGGTCTCGCCCGAATACTTCTCCTCGAAATTGGCGCGCTGGCCCATGTGGCCGTTGCCGAGGCTGAACAGGCTTTCGCACGACTTGTGGCGGGCCGGGTGAAACCCCTCCTCGATCACCGACCATTCGTGGCTTGGCGTTTTTGTTTTCATGGCCGGCCTATTGTAGCGCCCTGCGTTCTCCCCGCTCGGCGAGGGCGAGCACTTCCTCGACCGAAAGCTCCGCCAGACCGGGCGCGACGATGTTGGCGAGCTTGAGGATGGCGGGCTTGCCGATGCCGACGCTGAACATGCCCGCGGCGCGCGCCGCCGCGATGCCGGCCTCGGCGTCCTCGAACACCACGCAGGCCGCTGGCGCCACGCCGAGTTCCTTGGCGCAGAGCAGGAAAACCTCCGGATCGGGCTTGGTGCGCTTGACCTTGTTGCCGTCGACCACCGCGTCGAACAGCGCGCGGATCTTCAAGAGATCGAGGATCAGCGCCGAATTCCGGCTCGCCGTGGCCAGCGCCGTCTTGAGCCCCTGCGCGCGGCATGCCTTCAGAAACGACTCCGCGCCCGGCAGGATCTCCTGCGGGCTGAGCTTGCGGATGTAGTCGAGGTAGATTCCGTTCTTCCGCGCGGCGAGCTTTTCCTTGGCCTCCGCGCCGGGGGAAATACCTCCCACTTCGAGCAGGATGTCGAGCGAGCGCTGCCGCGACACGCCCTTGAGCCGCTCGTTGTCCTTTTCCGTGAAGACGAATCCCAGTTCTTCCGCGATCTGCCGCCAGGCGATGAAGTGGTACTTGGCGGTGTCGACGATGACGCCGTCGAGATCGAAAAGACAGGCTTCGATGCCGCTCATTTGGCCTCCTCGGCGGCACATACCACGAAATCGAGCGGCTTCAGAGAGACATGATAGCTTCCCGGCGCCGAGGGCGCAGGCTCGCAGGCGCCGTGCAGCGGCGCGAACCGGGTCGAGCGCGGGTCGACTTCCACCTGCACTTCGAGCGGTGATGTCGAGGTGTTGAAGGCGATCAGGATTTCGCGGCCGGTCCCGGGATCGATGCGCGAAACTGCGAACAAGCCCGGCGCGTCGGCGTAGTCGCGCACGATCTGCGCACCGCGGCGCAGCGCCAGGTTGCCTTCGCGCAGGCGCGCAAGCTCCTGGATGGCTCGGAAGATCGGCGCGTTCCGGTCGAAATTCGACTTCGCCGTCGTGCTGTCGGAGCCGATCAGCTTTTCGGAATTGTAGAGGGCGACCTTGCTCGCGAACATGTCCTCGCGCGCGGCCTGGTCGCCGCCGGTTCCGGCAAAGCCCTGTTCGTCGCCATAATAGACGGTGGGAACACCACGCAGCGTAAACATCATGGCATGGGCGAGGATGACGCGCTTCATCACCTCCTCGTCGGAGGCCTGGGGAAACGCGTTGCGCACGAAATAGCCGAAGCGGCCCTGGTCGTGGTTGCTGACGAAGGTGGGCAGACCCTCGGCGGTGTGAAAACCGCCCTCGTAGAGCGCGTCGTCGGCGAACATCCGCGCCAGGACGTCGGGTCCTTTGGTGCCGGCCACCACCAGGCGCACCGCCTCGGCGAAGGGATAATCGAGGGTATATGGGATCTTGTCCTCGCGGGTGTGGCGGGCGGTCCTGGCCACGTTCACGTCATCCATCCCCACCTCGCCGAAGATGTGGAAGTTGGGGATGCCACGGGCCTTGGCGCGCGCCAGAATCGCCGGCACGAACTTCTGCCAGAACTCTGGGTTCACGTGCTGCTCGGTGTCGACGCGGAAGCCGTCGACTCCGTACTTGTCGATCCAGGCGCCGAAGATGTCGATCATGCCTTCGACGACGCGCGGATTTTCCGTATAGAGATCGTCGAGCCCGCCGAAATCGCCCATCGTCGAGCTTTCGTTCTCGAAGGTCGAGTTGCCGCGGTTGTGGTAATAGATCGGATTGTTCAGCCAGTCCGGCGCCTTCTCGTGTTCTTCGCCCTTCGGGATGAAGACGTGATAGGCGTAGTTCGGATCGGTGAGCTTGGCGTAGTTCTCCGTCGTCTGGTATTGCGGCGCGTCGCCCAGGAAGCCCGGATTGATGGGCGGGCCTGCGACGCCGCCCTCGCGCGTGTAGGGATAGTCGGCGCGCGAACGGTAGGCGCAGGCGTGCCCGTTATTGATGTTGGTGATCGCGCACTCGCGGTACTGGATGACGTCGGCGGTGTGGTTGACGACGATGTCCATGTAGAACTTCATGCCGCGCGCATGCACCGCGTCCACTAGCTTCTTGAAGTCCGCGTCGGTGCCGAAGTGCGGATCGACGTGGGTGAAATCGGTGATCCAATAGCCGTGGTAGCCGGCGGATTCGTCGCCCTTCGGCCCCTGCACCGGCTTGTTCTTGAACACCGGCGCCATCCACACGGCGGTGGCGCCCAGCGCCTGGATGTAGTCGAGGCGCTTCATCGCGCCCTTGAAGTCGCCGCCGTTGTAGAAGGCCTTGGAGGTGGGATCGAAGCCGGTGTGCAGCCGGTCGCCTTTCAGCCCGCCGCGGTCGTTCTTGCGGTCGCCGTTCTCGAAGCGGTCGGGAAGGAGGAAATAGATGACCTCGTCATCGGGCGGGCGCTGGCGCAGCGCGGCGAGCGGATCGCCGGCCGGTGCGGCCGGGCAGGAGCCGGAGGAGAGGATGAGCGCGGCCGTGGCGAGGAGGAGCGTCCGTTTCATCTGTTACTCCCAAAAAGTCGCACCACTTCGTGCCCTATTCGAGCCTGAGATAAAAGATCCTCGCCGGCGTCGCCGCCGGCGAGGAGTATGGGGAAGGTGGATTATTCGAACTTGTACGCGATGCTGACCTGATACGTGGTGCCGTAACGCCACCAATCCATGACTTGGCGTGCATCGTTCGGATCGGCCTGGAACTGGTACATGGTCTGGGTCTCGTGCAGCAGGTTGTCGGCCTGCAGGTTGAGCGACAGTCCCTTCATCGGGCCTTCCTCGAAGGTGTAGCCGATCTGGGCGCCCAGCCAGCCTTGCGCCTTGAACTCGTTGCGCGTGTAGGTGTTGTCGAACCCCTTGATCTCGCTGTACCACCGCGAACGGGAGTTGTAGTTCACGCGGGCCGAGAAGCCGGCGTTCTCGTAGTAGACCGTCGCGTTATAGACGAGCTTCGACAGGCCGGGCAGCGGCGTGGACGGGCCGGAGTCGGAGACGCCCTTCATGCTGCTGTCGGTGTACGACACGTTGCCGGTGAGGCCGAAGCCGTCGAGGACATCGGAGATTGCGTCGCCGGTGACCGCACCGCTCAATTCGAAGCCGACTATCTGACCGCCGCTCCCGTTGACGTCCTCGCTGACGTAACCCATGTTCGTCAGCGGAGCCGGTCCGGCGGGATACACATAGCCCGTGAAGTCGAAGGGCTCGTGCTGTGTATAGATGTACGACTCGAGATTCTTGTAGAAGCCCGCGGCCGCCAGATAGGTGTCCTTGCCTGAATAGAATTCATATGACAGGTCCACCGCATCCGCGATCCACGGCTTCAGCTTGGGATTGCCGGTGGTGCCGCTCCACGGTGAACATGACGTCCACTGAGAGTCGGGGCAGGTCACGTTCGCCGAGCTGAAGCTGTAGGAGTTGACGTCCACCATCTGATCCATGCGCGCGCGCACCAATTCGCGCGCCGCACCAAGGCGGATCTTGCTCGTTTCGGTGATGTCCAAAGCCAGGTTCATGCTCGGCAGGAGTTCGCCGTATTCCGCACCGCCGCTGATCGGGTAGGCATTCGGCCACGCGACCGCATAGCCGGACGAGCCCTGATGAGTGAGAACGAACTGCAGGCCGATATCGCCGCCAAAGCCGTGATCGCCTATGCTGCTGTCGATATTGGCCTTCAGATAGCCGGTGTAGACGATTTCGTTGACATCGTAGCCCTTCTGATAGGCCCACACGCCGGTGTTGTGCGTCAGGACGTAGTTGCCGCCGTCCAAAGCCGCATCGGCGTTCCACGCCGCGAAGCCCGGAATTCCGAAATAGCTGAGCCCCTTGGAAACGCCGGTACGGTATTGATCCGGAATGGGTGCACCGAGCGGCGCCACGTAGCCCGCATAGCTGTCGCCATTAGCGGCATAATACGCGGTGGCGTCGTCGGCCAGTGACTTGACGGTGAGGAAGTACTCGTCGGTCGACTTCGTCTTGGTGCGATTGGTGTAGTAGACGCCAGCCACGATGTTCTTGAAGAAACCGCCGACCTGGTACTGCACTTCGCCCTTCAGCGTGAACATGTGGTCGTGGATCTTGTCGTACTTGAGGTAACCGTCCTGCGTGCATCCGGGCAGACCGGGCACGCCTCCCCAGCATCCCGAATCGGTCAGCAGCATGTTGTTGTAGTCGCCGTAATCGAGGGCCGGCGTGATGAACATGATGTCGTCGGAATTCATGGTGTACTGCATCGGATCTCTTGCGCCGCCGACGCCGCCATTGCCGGTACCGGCATATTCTTCGAGCAGGCGCGAATGGCGCTGGACGCTGGAATAACCGGCATCGAGCATCGCCGTCCACGGGCCGGAATTGTACACGGTCTTCCAGCCGACGGCCCAAAGATCGTTGTTGTGCCGGTCCGATTCCGAGCGGCCGATCTCGTGCACGCCGGGCGTGAACGCTGTGTCGGCAGTGATGTACCCATCCGTGATCGTGGGATCGGTCGGGCTCTGGCCGCCCCACGAATACATCGGGGCTTCAATGCGCATTTCCTGCCAGTCGTCTCTGTACGTCGTGGCGAACAGATCGATTGTGGTTTCCCAGTTCTCGTTGGGACGGTACTGCACCGTGGCGAGGGCCGCGTTGCGCTTGAGATCGTCCACGACGGAATTGAACTTGGCGCCGCCGATGCCATAGATGGTTTGGCCGGCGTAGGGCCCGGTGGTGGGGGTTCCGCTCGGCCAGCCCCACGGGGCGAATTCATTGTACGGAAGGAGGTCGTCCATCAGCGCCACGCCGATCACCACGCCGAGCTTGCCGCCGGCGTACTGATCGATATAGGTGCCGCCCAGCCGCCATCCATACTTGCCTTCCTTCGGATTCAGCTCGCCCAGCGAATTGGTCTCGCCGCGTGCATTCACCGAAACCACCATGTGGTCGTAGTCGAGCGGGCGGATCGTCTGCATGTCGATCGTGCCGGAAAGGCCGGCGCCGACGAGGTCGGCGGACGGCGTCTTGTAGATCACGACGCCCCGCATCAACTCGGCCGGATACTGGTCGTACTGGACGCTGCGGTTGTCGTTCGTGGAAACCTGCTCGCGGCCGTTCAACAAGGTGGTCGAAAAGTCGGGCGACAGACCGCGGATCGAAATGTCCTGGGCGCGGCCGTTCAGGCGCTGCGTGGCGATGCCCGGCAGGCGCGAAATGGCTTCACCGATGGACGTATCCGGCAGCTTGCCGATGTCTTCGGCCGAGACCGCTTCGACGATCTGCGTCGATTCCCGCTTCAGCGCGATGGTGTTCTCAAGGCTGGCCCGGAACCCGGTCACGGTGACCACTTCGGTTCCCGTGTCCTGCGCCCAGGCGCCGCCGGATGCGATCAAGAGGACCGCGATGCTGGTTGCCCCCAACAGCGCGCAACGGTTCGTGGCGCGCGTATTCAGTGATGTCATGGATTCCCTCCCCATGTGTTTTCCTGCGCGAGCCCCGCCGCGACAGTGATTGCCCGCAGCCGGCAGGCGCCGGCCACTTGGTTCAGTGCAAAGGATTATCCCGGCGTCATTTTCTGCCAACAGCGTGCATACGTATTCATGACGAGGCGCTCATGAATGGGGCAAAGCTGTGGCAGATGTGCCCCTCCGCAGTCCTACGGAGTCGGTGGCGCGGCTGATAGCGTTATCGGACCTGGAGCACGTAGACTCCGTACGGCTTCAGTCCGACGCCGTTCAGAGACTTCGGATCGACCGTCCCCGGCGTCTTGAGGAGCGTTTGCACACGCCTGTTCACGATCCCCACCGGCTTGAGATCGAAACTGACCGTCTGCGGCTTGGCAGTGAAATTACAGATCACCACGACCGCCTCGCCCTTCGGACCTTTTCGCAACCATGACAGCACGTTGGGGTCGGACGGGTTGAGCATGATCTGGGCACCTTCGCGCAGTGCCGCATTTTCGTGCTTGAGCCTGCCCAGCGCCTCGAACCAGGTCAGGATCGAATCGGGACGCCCCTCCTCTGCCGCCACATTCACCGCCGCCGAACTCGCAGGGATGGGAAGCCACGTCTGGACCGCCGGCGGGGAGAAACCCGCATTGGCGGCGGCCGTCCATTGCATGGGTGTCCGCTCGCCGTCGCGTCCCTTCTCCTTGGGCCAGCCGGTGATGCCGACGGGGTCGCGCACGTCTTGCTTGCGGGTTGGCGGGGTCGTCACCATCCCGATCTCGTCGCCGTAGTAGTACATGGCGGTGTCGCGCGAAGCGATGATGACGGTGGAAAGCACGCGGCTGATGTCGGCGTGGTGGACACCGTCGCCGTAGCGGTCCCAGCGCGGCTTGTCGTGATTGTCGAGCACGAACAGCGGCTCGTTGCCGCCGATGCCGGTTTCCGCGTCGTCGATCAGCTTGCGGAAGCGGTCCGTGTCGAACTTGTCGATGAAGCCCACTTGAAGGTCCATCGGGAGCTGGAGCTCGTCGTTGTGCGCCCCGTACATCGTGCGCAACTCGCCGACCGAGCCGACCCATGTCTCGCCGATCAGCACCACTTGGTCCTTGGGATAGCCGTCGGCGATCCGGCGAAGCTGGCGCAGGACGTCGTGGACGCCGGGCTGCTTGTCGGTCAGGCTGCCGTCGACCGCCACGTCGCCGAAGGCGTTGATTTCGGGACTGCCGTTCTTGTCGCGCACGATCGGTTCGTCGCGCAGCTTGGGATCCTCGTAGAGCGTGGTGACCGCGTCGAGCCGGAAGCCCGAAACGCCGCGCCTGATCCAGAAGCGCTCGACGTCGTACATGGCCTTCTTCACGGCCGGGTTGCGCCAGTTGAGGTCGGGCTGCTGGACGTAGAACTTGTGATAGTAATACTGGCCGGTCCTGGCGTCGTACTGCCATGCCGAATGGCCGAACACGGACTGCCAGTTGTTGGGCGGCTTGCCGGGGCCCTTGCCGTCGCGCCAGATGTACCAGTCGCGCTTGGGGTTGTTCTTCGAGCTGGCCGATTCGATGAACCAGGGATGCTTGTCGGAGGTGTGGTTCAGCACCAGGTCCATGATGATGCGGATGCCCCGCTTCTTGGCCTCGGCGGCGAGCCGGTCGAAGTCCTTGAGCGTGCCGTATTTGGGATCGATGTTCTCGTAGTCGGAGATGTCGTAGCCGAAATCGACCTGCGGCGA
>DATKOE010000212.1:0-40973 GCA_035524815.1 Rhizomicrobium sp. | reverse complement strand
GTCCGTCGTCATCCTGGAAGCCGAGCAGGCCATCGGCACGCACACTTCGTCGCGCAACAGCGAGGTGATTCACGCCGGCATCTACTACGTGCCCGGCGGCCTGAAAGCGAAGTTCTGTATCGAAGGCCGCCGCAAGCTCTACGAGTATCTCGAAAGCCGGCGCATCGCGCACAAGCGCTGCGGAAAGCTGATCGTCGCGACCGACCATGCGCAGATCGCCACGCTCGAAAGCATCTGCCGCAATGGCGAAGCCAACGGCGTGGAAGACATGCGCCGGCTCACGGCGGCGGAGGCGCACGAACTCGAGCCCGAAGTCCGCTGCGTGTCCGCACTGCACTCCGGCACCACGGGCATCTTCGACACCCACGGCTACATGCTGTCGCTGCTGGGCGAAGCGGAGAACCACGGCGGGCGGCTGGCGCTCGAAACCCGCTTCGTCTCCGCCGAGTCGCGCGGCGGCGGCTTCGCCGTCCGCGCCGCCTGTCCCGAGCCGTTCGAACTCACGACCCGCCTGCTGATCAACGCCGCGGGGCTCGGCGCTACGGAAGTTGCCTCAGGCATCGAGGGGCTGGCGCCCGCGCACATCCGCAAGACCAGCTTCGCTAGGGGGCGTTATTTCACCCTGCGCGGCCCCTCGCCGTTCGAGCGCCTCGTTTATCCGGTCCCCGAACGCGATGCGCTCGGCATCCACCTGACGCTCGATCTTGCCGGCGCGGCGCGGTTCGGTCCCGACGTCGAATGGGTGGATCACATCGAATACACCGTCGATCCCGCGCGGGTCCAGGCGTTCGCCGCCGCGATCCGCACCTACTGGCCGGGCATCGATGTGTCGCGCCTCGATCCCGGCTATGCGGGCGTGCGCGCGAAGCTCGGCGGCCCCGGCACGACAATGGATTTTGCCCTCGACGGCCCCGCCATACACGGCATTCCTGGTCTCATGAATCTGTTCGGCATCGATTCGCCGGGCCTAACCGCCTCGCTCGCGATCGCCGAAGCGGTTGCCGATGAGCTGCTGCGCTAAGCCACACCGGCGGCCTTCCGCACGGTCTTCATCCGCACGATCAGCAGCAGGCCGAGGCACGCGGCCGTCGAAAGTCCGATGTGCCACAGGAAATGCGTGCCGAACGGGATGTACTGGCACACCAGAAGGTCGACCGAGCGCGCGATCGCCGCAACGATACCCGCGACGAGGATCGAAGCGCCCAGCACCGCGGCCTCGCCGCCGAACTTGCGTGCGGAAAGCGTCACCATGATGATGCCGAAAACCGTCACCGTCAGGAACATCGGCACGCCGATGAAGTTCGGCGTGATCTCGGCGAGGGCGCGTCCCCAGGTGAGTACGCCCAATACCGACACCGCCACCATCGCGAACATTCCGCCGATGCCTGCGGCCCAGCCGGCCAACCGCCCCGCGAACATGTTCCTGATCCACAGCACCGTCAGCACCAGCAGGTAGAGCACGCCCGGAATCCAGTCGAGCTGCAACGCCCACATCGTGCGCAGCCCATGCCATAGCGCGCTGCCGATGCCGACCCAGGCGAGCAGGAAGAGGAGCAGGATCAGGTCGCCCGAGAACCCGACGCGCGACCGCCTCACGTAACGGTAGGCGACATAGGCCGCGATCAGGATGGCCGCGTTGCTGATCGTGTTGACCGGCTCGTGCATCCCCAGCCACATATACGGGATATCGGTATTGGCGACGTAGGTGTCGCAATAAACCGGGCCGTGCGGAGGAGGCGTATAGGTCATGTCGTACTCGTGATTGGGCTCAAAGCGGCGATATAGGTATCTATCCGGCCAATTGCGCCGTCTTTGTGTCGATCAGTTGCGCGCCCGTCGCAATCAAAGGTGCTTGAGGCAGGCCGTCCCTGGAATAGAATCGCGGCGCGCGCCGGAGGTTGCATGTCCGGAAAGAGAACGCCGTTCCTGGTCGTGACGCTCGCCGCCGCGGGACTCCTCGCCATGCTTGCCGGGGGCGCGGATGATCAGCCCGGTGCGGTGAAGCAACTCGCCAACAAGCTGATGCAGACCACCAAGGTGATCGGAATCAACAACATCACGACGCCGAACCAGTTCGTCGAAGACAACGATCCCGACACGCTGCAGATCGTCTACATCACCGATCCCAAATTGGGAGTGAACCACGTTTCCGACGACGGCGAAGTCGTGTGGTTCTTCGGCGACGTCGATGTCGACGACCAGCAGCCCTACATTTTCCAGGCCTTCGAGATCAAGGCGAAGAAGCGGCTCGGGATCAAGTAGCCGGTCCGTCGAAGACGGACCTCGTGGCGGCCGCCGCCGCACGCCTTCCCCCCGAATTGGCCCAGACCTTGACTTTTCACATTTTGTTCCCCATATGCGGGAGCGCTGATGGAGCGGCGCCAATTCGGGCAGCCGCCGGGCGCTTGGATGCGCCCCTTGTCAAGGAGCGCGTTTGAGTCACCTCACGACCGCCGGATCGGAAACCGGCACGTTTGAACCTACGAATCCGAAAAGCTTCGTAAGTCCTTCAGAACCGCAAACAATCGCAGTCGACCCGCCGCCCGGCGGCAAGCTACCCTGTCCGCCCTCGGGGCCCGAGCCGTTCGCGGCCGAGCTGCTCCCCTCCCCCCCTCCCCCCTCAGAAATCGAGAACAATTTCGTTGCTGAAGGAGCGGCAGTCTCGACAACAAACGAAGTGCCGGCCGAGTCTGGCTTCGCCACTCTCGGGCTCTCCGCCGAATTGCTCCGGGCCGTCGAGGAAGCCGGCTACAAGACCCCCACGCCGATCCAGGCCCAGGGCATTCCGCATGTCCTGAAGCGCCGCGACGTCGTCGGCATCGCCCAGACGGGCACCGGCAAGACCGCCAGCTTCACCCTTCCCATGATCGAGCTGTTGGCCCGCGGCCGCGCCAAGGCGCGCATGCCGCGTTCGCTGATCCTGGAGCCGACGCGCGAGCTGGCCGCGCAGGTTGCCGAGAGCTTCGAAAAGTACGGCAAGTACAACAAGCTCTCGATGGCACTGCTCATCGGCGGCGTGTCGTTCGACGACCAGAACCGCAAGCTCGACCGCGGCGTCGACGTCTTGATCGCCACACCCGGGCGCCTGCTCGACCATTTCGAGCGCGGCAAGCTGATGCTGAGCCAGGTTCAGATCCTCGTCATCGACGAAGCCGACCGCATGCTCGACATGGGCTTCATCCCCGACGTCGAGCGCATCTGCAAGCTCATCCCCTTCACGCGCCAAACGCTGTTCTATTCGGCGACCATGCCGCCGGAGATCCAGAGCCTCACCCACCAGTTCCTGCAGAACCCGGTGCGGGTGGAAGTGGCGCGTCCGGCCACCACGGCCGAGAACATCCGTCAGGAGCTTGTCCAGGTTCCCAACGACGACTGGGCCAAGCGCGAAGCGCTGCGCACGCTCATCCGCGAGGCGGGCGAGATCACCAATGCGATCGTCTTTTGCAACAAGAAGCACGTGGTCGACATCGTGGCGAAGTCGCTCGCCAAGCATGGCTTCAACGCCGCGCCCTTGCACGGCGATCTCGATCAATCGGTTCGCATGAAGACCCTGGACCGGTTCCGCAACGGCGAAGTGACCATCCTGGTCGCCAGCGACGTCGCTGCGCGCGGCCTCGACATCCCCAATACCAGCCACATCTTCAACTTCGACGTGCCCTATCACCCCGACGACTACGTCCATCGCATAGGGCGCACCGGGCGCGCCGGGCGCAGTGGCGAAGCGCTCATGCTCGTCACGCCGGGCGACGGCAAGTACGTGGACGCTATCGAGCGGCTGACCAAGGACTCGATCCCGCGGCGCAAGCTGGAGGGCT
Organism: Rhizomicrobium sp.; assembly: GCA_035524815.1. GTDB lineage: Bacteria > Pseudomonadota > Alphaproteobacteria > Micropepsales > Micropepsaceae > Rhizomicrobium. The sequence goes on along the minus strand of DATKOE010000212.1, from coordinate 37,158 downwards.
TGGCCGAACAGGTGCGCGAGCGACCCGTGCGCGAAGACCGCGGCGGGCGCGATGGGCATCGCCGGAACAAACGCGACCGCCGCCGCGGCGACCGCCCAATTAAACCGCACGGCCAGGTCGCTTCGATGGACCCGGTCAGGCAGCCCTCGCAGATCGAAATGGCCGGCGCGCAATTCGTTCCGCCGCCTCCGAGCCCCAAGCAGCAGCTTGCGCGCCCTCAGCAACATGAAGTCGCGCAGCGACAGGCCAAACAGCAGCAAACCGCGCAGCAGCAACCCGCGCAGCAGCAAACCAAGCCGCTATCGGCGAGGATTCCGGACGCTCAGCAGCTTCCCGCGTTCCTGCTGCGGCCGGTCAATCTGCCCAAGCCTGTGCCCAAGGTGACGCGATCTGCAAGAAAGACGAAACCGGAAAGCTGAAGTGCATTCGCACCGCCGCGGAAAAAGTTACAGCCGAGCGCGCAGAATTTCCTTCGTAAATTGTTGAAACCGATGCGCCCTCGCGTGCGTCTTCACTTATGCACGTCGGGGGATTGGCAACGGCACGGTCCTGAGGCGTGAGAGGAGGAGATCTCATGCGCATCAAGGGATTGTTGGCGGCGGCGGCCGCAAGTTCGTTCCTGGCTCTGGTGTCGGCGCAAGCCTCGCAGGTGATGGTGACCGTTCAGAACGTGTCGAACACGGGCGGGCTCAGCCTGTCACCCTTGTTCGTCGGCTTCCACAATGGAACCTACGACATCTTCAACGCCGGCGGCACCGCGTCGTCATCTTTGGAGTCTCTGGCTGAACTCGGTAATGCCGGCGGCCTCATGTCGGACCTATCGTCGACCGATCCGACGGCGACGATGGGCTTGATCGCCGCGCCGGCAAACGGTCTGGCGCAGATCGAGCCCGGCGAAACCGCATCCATGGTCTTCAACGTCAATGGAACGTTGAACAAGTACTTCAGCTTCGGCGCGATGGTAGTGCCCTCGAACGATGCTTTCACCGCGAACGACGACCCCATGGGTTTCAAGCTGTTCGGCGCCGCGGGGAACTTCTTGGGCACGAAGACGATCTGGCTCACCGGCAACGACGTCTGGGACGCCGGCACCGAGGTGAACGGCCTGTTCGGCTCGGCCTTCATTGTGGGCCAGGACGCGACGCAGCACATCGCCGAGAATGGCACCATCATGCTGCATCCGGGATTCGGGATATTCGACGGCCAGATGATGGCGAACGGCAATACCCTCAACGTGGCGGACGCGGATGTGTCCGCACGCGGAAACTTCGACCTGGCGCGCATCACGATCAGTGCAGTGCCGGAACCCGCCTCCTTGCCGCTGCTGTTCGCGGCGTTCGGCATCGCGTTTTGGTTCGTCCGCCGGCGGAGCGGCGTAGCCCTGGCCTGAATGGCCGCTTCGTCTTGCGCGGAACCTGTCGGTCCACGGGCGCATTCCCGTATGATCCAGGGAGGTGCCCGTGGTTCGAAAGACAAGGCGCAACTCACACGATGTGGGCGGCGTTCCCCGTCCCCCTCAGGACTCGGTGACCGAGCAGAGTGAGGAATCGTTTCCGGCCAGTGACCCTCCGTCGTTTTCGTCCGACGCGGCGGGTGCTCCCCCCGGCCGGCGGACGCCGGGGTTGATGCCGTCGGAAGGCGCGCCAAGATCCGAGCAACAAAAGGAAAAGTCTGGTCGCCGCGGAAAGCCGGTCCGTTGAGGCCGGGACATCGCGGCCGATTAACCGTTTCTTACCTCTAACTGGGCAAGGATCGGGTCTGCGCAATCGGGGCTGGCGCCCCGGTGGGATCAGGGGTTGTGCGTGTCGGAACCTAATCGCGAGCAGGCGCTTGCAAAAACCGCATTCGGGCTGATGACCGATTGGAGCGTCACGCCTACGCCGGACAATTTCGAGCTGTTCTACACCTACGCAGACGGCCGCCACCCCGAGCTGTCCAAGATCATCGAAGGCATGATCGCCAACCGCGCGCCGTTCACCGAGCCGCTGCTGCACGAGCTTCGCGCGCGTTTCCTCGCCCGCGAGCAGGCGGCGACCACGATGGCGGAAGTGGGCTCCACAATCAGCGGAATGCTCGATGCCGTGATGGGCAAGTTGGCGAAGGCGGGCAAGGACGCCAGCGAGTACGGCAAGACCCTGTCCGCCGCCAGCGGCGAGCTCGACAGCGGCAAGTCTCCCGCCGCCGTCGGCAAAATGATCGAGCGCCTGATCGGCGCGACGCAGGCGATGGAAAGCCGCGCCAAGACCCTGGAGAACGAGCTGCAACGCTCTTCGCAGCAGGTGACGGAGCTCAAAGTCCAGCTCGACACCGTGCGCAAGGAAAGCCGCACCGATCCGCTTACCGGCATCGCCAACCGCAAAACGTTCGACGTGGAACTCGCCGCGGCGATCAACGATGCGTCCGCGAGCGGCGACGGCGTCGCGCTGCTCATGTGCGATATCGACTTCTTCAAACGGTTCAACGACACCTGGGGTCATCAGACCGGCGATCAGGTGCTGCGTCTCGTTGCCAACTGCTTGTCCGAAAACGTCAAGGGCCGCGACACCGCCGCACGCTACGGCGGCGAGGAGTTCGCTGTGATCGTGCGTCAGACCAACCTGCCGGGCGCCGTGAGCCTCGCAGAGCAGATCCGCAGCAACGTGGAATGCAAGAAGCTGGTCAAGCGCTCCACCGGTGACATCCTCGGCACCATCAGCATCTCGCTGGGCGTAGCGGAGTTTGCGCCCGGCGACAGCGCGGAATCGCTCGTGCAGCGCGCCGATCAGTGCCTATATCGCGCCAAAAACACCGGCCGCAACAAGGTCGTGTCGGAAACCGAACTTGCCGCAGAGACACACTCGAACGCGGCCTAGGTTTGCCCGCTCCCCAAAGTGAATTAGGCTGCCGTCGGCATCCATGATGGAGCAGCCGTGCGCACCGAATTCGATCATGTATTCGTGGAGACGCATGCCTCCCTCGCCCTGCTGGCATTGAACGATCCATCGGTCGTCAACGCGATGTCGGGGGCCATGATCGAGGGCTTCCTGCAGGGGCTCGATTTCGTAGAGGGTTGCGGTGCCCGCGCGCTGGTCGTTACCGGCGAAGGCCGCGGCTTCTGTGCCGGCGCCCACCTCGCCGAAGGGCTTGCGGAAGGCGCCACCGATATTCCGTCGTCCATCGGCGCAAGGCTGGACCGCGGCTATCACCCTCTGCTGCGGCGGCTGCGCGATTTCCCGGTCCCGATCGTGACGGCCGTGAACGGCGCCGCGGTCGGCATCGGCATCAGCATCGCGCTCATGGGCGATCTCGTCGCCGCCGGCCGTTCCGCCTACTTTCAGCATTCGTTCGCCCGGATCGGATTGGTGCCGGACGGCGGCTCGACCTGGCTTCTGCCGCGCCTCATCGGCATGTCGCGGGCCCGCGAACTGTCGATGCTGGGCGACAAGCTCCCCGCCGAACAGGCGCTCGCCTGGGGCCTCATCAACCGTGTATTCGACGACGGCAAGCTCCGCGAGGAAGCTGTTGCGCTGGCATCACGCCTCGCCGACGGGCCTTCCGTCGCGCTTGCAGCCATGCGCCGCCTGTTTTGGCAGAGCCAACATAACGACTACGAACGCCAACTTGAGCTGGAGCGTGAATTCCAGATGCAGGCGGGCGCGACGCAGGACTTCGTCGAGGGCGTCAATGCGTTCCTTCAGAAGCGCAAACCCGTCTTCAAGGGTCAATAAGTCGCGAAAGCGTGACTTGCGCCGCTTCCGCCACCCACCACACTTGGCGGAAGGTCCCCGCGGGAGTTTGGCATGCATTGCCGCTATTGCACCGTCGTCGCACTATTCCTGGCCGGCGTCGACCGGAGCTTGAATTGAGGAAGCAACCGCGATCTTTCGCCGGATGGGCAGGGGTGTTTGTGAAGAACGATGCACATGGCCGATCGCGAACGGCAAACCGGGGAAAGCGTGTTTGTCTGCTCGCTACTCGCGGTTCGCTGCTCGTTCTTTTGTTCTTCGCCGCCTTTGGCCAGGAGCCGTCAACCCGCGAATTCAGGGAATGCCCCGACTGCCCGGAGATGGTCGGCATCCCCGCGGGCAAATTCGTCATGGGCAGCCCAGTAAGCGAAGCCGGCCGCTTCGATTCCGAAGGCCCGCAGCACATCGTTTCGGTCAAGGCGTTCGCGCTCGGGAAATACGACGTGACCAGTGCGGAGTTCCTCGCCTTCCTGCGTGCGACCGGCTACCAGCCAGCGCCCTGCAACCCCATCCTCGACATGCGCTGGAAAGTGTCCGGCCGCGGCCTCGCCTATCCTCCTTATGACGAAGAGCCGAGCCGCTGGCCCGCCTCCTGCCTCGACTGGAGGGATGCGCAAGCCTACATCGACTGGCTGAACAGGGAGGCGCGCATCGCCCGTCCCGAACTGGGCAGCCGCCCCGGTCCCTATCGCCTGCCGAGCGAAGCCGAATGGGAATACGCCGCCCGCGCCGGCACCACCACCGCGCGCTGGTGGGGCAACGACATCGGCGAGGGCAAGGCCGACTGCAACGGCTGCGGCTCAAGCTTCGATTTCCGCGCGCTGGCGAGCGTCGACAGCTTCAAGCCCAATCCGTTCGGGCTTTACGGCATGCTCGGCAACGTCTGGCAGTGGACGGCCGACTGCTGGCACAAGGGCTATGTCGGCGCGCCGGTCAATGGAAGGCCTTGGACCGAATCAGGCTGCAAGCGTCACGTGCTGCGAGGTGGCTCGTGGGACAACGTACCTGTGTTCGTACGCTCCGCCGCCCGCACCGGAGGCGAGGCGGACGGCGGCGAGTTCGACTATTCGACGCTTGCCGGATTCCGCGTGGCGCGGGACCTGCCATAGTCCGTCTTTTCAATTCTACCAAATCGCAACGCTAGCGCGTCTGCGGGCCCGCATACGCGCGGGCGAGAAATGTGATCGCGACGGCGTCTTGAATCCATCCATCGCGATCCCCACCTCTTTTCCATCGGCGCAAAAGTTGATCCGGAAAAAGCGGCGCGCATCGAAACCGGCGCGCGGTTGCGGGCGGAGTTTTGCCGCGATCGTTCCTCAATGCTGACGATTTCCGGTTCGACTCTTGATGAAACCGATGAGAGGACTGTTCAGGGGCACACGATGGCCACACGTACCGGGAAGAAAGCGGCGGCTTCGGTGGAAGAGCGCTTTCTGCTGCAATGTCTGAATCGATTGAACGATCCGGATCAGCGCTACATCTTCACGCTGCTGGTGGACCTGATCAGTCAGGGGCTCGCAGCGAGCAAGAATGGCGCGAGGAGAGGAAGGCGCACCTGATCAGCGCACCACGGCCCGCGTATCCATCCGCAGAGTGAAGCGCATCTCCTTGGGATAGTCGCCCGGCGGCAGCGCGATCGGCGACGACAGCAGCACCGCGTTGCGCGCGCCGATGGCGATGTCGCGGTAGACGACGTCGGATTTCGCGCGGCCGAGTTCGATGATCTCCGCGGAAGCGATGGTTCCGTCCCTCTTCATGACCACGCGGATGGGCACAACAAGAGCCCGCCCGTTCGCCCGCGCCAGATTGAGCGTCCAGCGCCGCAGCACCTGGGCCAGCACGAAGTCGCGGATGCTGTAGGTCGCGGCATCGCCCGGCAGCCCGTTCGCGGCATCGATGTCGGACACGCCCTGGCCCACATCGAACTTGAGCGGTGTGTCCGGCTGCTTCAGGTGCGCCAGCGCCTTGAGCTTGGCATCGAGTGCATCCTCGGGCGCGGGCTTGCGCCCTGCGGGAGAAAGCGTCTCGCGCGTCGGCGCGGCTTCCGGTCGCGGACGGCCCGCCTTCTGTTGCGGCACCAGCGCGTGCTGTTCGGCTGGAGGAGACTGGGTCTCGCTTCCCAGCCGCACGAGGTCGACTGGTACGACGGGAAATGCAGTGAAGGAAATCGTCGCCGGATGCCGATGCGTGATCGTGAACAGCACGAGGAACACGAGCAGTCCGTGCAGGAAAATCGACACCGCCACGCCGACGCCGTTTTCCTCGGCGTAGCGGCGCCCGGCGGCCAACAGCTCGTTTGCGGTCTCGCTCACGGTGCCAGAATACTATTTTGGGGCGTGGTTTGCCGCCATCAATTCGGCGTGCGTTCCGGACTTTGGGGGAATCAGCGCCGCGCGCCCGAACGCCGCGATGCCTGCCGTCCGGCCAACTGACGACGCTTGCGCTCCAGCGACGGCGAACGTTCGGCCACGGCCAGGGCGCGCCGTGCCCATTCGGCGAATTCCTCGGGATCGTCGTAGAGCCGGTCGGGGACGGGATAGTAGCTCATCACAACCTCCTCGCCGTCGTGTTTCCTGTAAGTGAACGGCCGGCAACCCTCGGCCGTGTAGGCCGATCGGGTGGATTCGTCCGCCTTCAGGTAGACCACACCTTCCTCGGTAAAGCCAAACATGACGTCGCCACAGAACAGTCCTTCGGCGCCGAACATGCGGCGCGTGCGAACCGGGCCGAAATGCGAGAACAGGTCCTGGATGTACGCGGCCGCGGCCACGTCAGTCGGCCTTGGCGGGCGTGATCGACACGGAATCGCCGCAGCCGCACGCCGCCGTCTGGTTCGGGTTGTTGAAGACGAAGCGCGCGCCGAGCTTCTCGCGCACGAAATCGACCTCCGTGCCGATCAGGAACAGGATGGCCTTGGGGTCAATGAACACCTTCACTCCCTTGTCCTCCACCACCTCTTCCAACGGCCTGGCGGCATCGGCGTAATCCATCGTGTAGCTCATGCCGGCGCAGCCGCCGTTGGTGACGCCCACGCGCACGCCTTGATACTTGCCGTCGGCGTTCGCCATGATTTCGCGGATGCGCGTGGCGGCGGCCTCGGTCAGGCTCAGGGCCTGCGGGCGCGGGCGGCGGGGCTTGGTGGGGGTTTCGGTCGTGTTCATCAGTACATGTTCAGTTCGAGACGGGCTTCTTCGCTCATGCGGTCCGGCGTCCAGGGCGGATCGAAAGTCATATTGACCGTCACCGCGCCGATGCCTTCCACCTGCTCGAGCGCCTGCTGGACCATGGCCGGCATTTCGCCCGCGACGGGACAACCGGGCGCGGTCAGGGTCATGTCGACGGCGACGTCCTTGTTGTCCGCTACGTCCACCTTGTAGATGAGGCCGAGTTCGTAGATGTCGACCGGGATTTCCGGGTCGTAGACGGTCTTGAGCGCCGCCACGAGCTTTACCGTGAACGCTTCCAGTTCCTCGGGCGGGATACCCGACTTCGTTTCCGCGACTTTTTCCAGTCCTTCGCTCATTCGGTCTTGGCGGAGGCGCCGCCCTCCAGGGCCGATTTCATCGTATGCCAGGCGAGCGTGGCGCACTTCACCCGCATGGGAAAGGCCGAGACGCCCGCCATCACGTTGAGCCGATCGTGGTCGTCCTCGGAGAGGCCGCTGGCATCCTCGCCCTTCACCAGGTGCAGGAACCCGCTCATCAGCTTTTCGGCTTCTTTCATCGTGCGGCCGGCCACCATGTCGGTCATCAGCGATGCGGAGGCTTGGCTGATGGCGCAGCCGCGGCCCTCGAACCGGATGTCGGTGATGCGCCCGTCGCCGTCCAGCACCATGTGCACCTCGACGCGGTCGCCGCACAGTGGGTTGTAACCTTCGCCATTGTGGGTAGCGTGCTGCAGCGGCCCGAAATGACGAGGGTGGCGCGAGTGATCGAGGATCACTTCCTGGTAAAGCTCACGGAGGCTGTCGTCGATCGTCATTCGCCGAGAATCTTCCTTGCTTTGGCCAGTCCTGCAATCAGGCGGTCCACGTCCTCGCGCGTCGAATAGAGCGCGAACGAGGCCCTGGTCGTAGAGGTCACGTCGAAGCGCTCCATCAGCGGCTGCGCGCAGTGGTGCCCCGCGCGGACGGCTACGCCTTCATGATCCAATATAGTAGCGACATCGTGGGCGTGCATCCCCTGGGTTTCGAAGGACAGGATTGCTCCTTTGTTTGGCGCTTCGCCGATAACTCTCAACCAGTTGAATTGGCGCACCGCTTCTCGCGCATAAGTGTAAACCGCGCACTCGTATTCCCTTACGGCGGCGCGGTTAAAGCCGGCAAGATAGTCGATGGCGGCCGCGAGCCCGATCGCTTCGATGATGGGCGGAGTGCCCGCCTCGAACCGGGCGGGCGGCTCGGCGTAGGTGACGCGGTCACGCGAGACTTCCTGGATCATCTCGCCGCCGCCATTGAACGGCCGCATGCTCTTCAGATGCGCCCGCTTGCCGTAGAGAACGCCGATGCCGGTCGGGCCATACAATTTGTGGCCGGTGAAGGCGTAGAAATCGGCATCAAGCTCCTGCACGTCGACGGTGTCGTGGACCACGCCCTGACAGCCGTCGACCACCACCGGCACGCCCTTGGCGTGGGCGATGGAGATGATCTCCTTCAGCGGATTGATGGTGCCCAACACGTTCGACATGTGGGTCACCGCAAGCAGCTTGGTCTTGGGCGTGAGCAGCGTCTGGATGGCCGGCGGGCTGATCGTGCCGTCGTCGCGCACGTCCACCCACTTCAGCACTGCGCGCTTGCGCTCGCGCATGAAGTGCCAGGGTACGATGTTGGAATGGTGCTCCATCCTGGTGAGCACGATCTCGTCCCCGGCGCTGATGCGCGGGCTGAGGAACGAATACGAAACCAGGTTCAACGCCTCGGTTCCGCTGCGGGTGAAGATGATTTCGTCGCTGTGCTTGGCGTTGATGAAACGCGCAACCCGCGCCCGCGCCGCCTCGTAGCGCTGCGTCGCCGCCGCCGCCAGCGTATGGACGCCGCGGTGCACGTTGGCGAACTCGGTAGTGGCGAATTCGGTCATGGCGTCCAGCACGGCCTTGGGTTTCTGCGCAGAGGCGGCGCTGTCGAGATAGGCGAGCGGCTTGCCGTTCACTTCACGCGCGAGGATCGGAAAATCGCTGCGAGGAGGTTCGAAGCTCATTTCGCCGCCTCCATCGCTCGCGGCAACGCGTTTTCGACGTCGCGCCACACGATGTCGCGCAGCGCGCCGTCCTCGATCACCGCCACGGCTTCTTCGAGGAAGGCGTGAATTAAGAGTCTGCGCGCCTCGCGCTCGGGAATACCGCGCGAGCGCATGTAGAACAAGGAATCGGCGTCGAGATCGCCCACTGCCGCGCCATGCGCGCATTTCACGTCATCGGCGAAGATGATCAGTTCCGGCTTCAAATCCGCTTCGGCGCGCTGGCTCATCAACAGCGCCTTGGCGGTTTGACGGCTGTCGGAGCCGTTGGCACCTTCGCGCACGGTGATCTTTCCCTGGTAGACGGCGCGTGCGCGCCCGCCTGCGACATGCTTGAAAAGTTGTGTCGAAAGCGTTTTTCCAGCGACGTGTTCGATGTGCGAGGTGACGTCCGCATGGAGCTCCGCGCCCAGCACGGTGACTCCGGAAAGATGCGCCTCCGAACCTTCACCGCCGAGCAGGATGTGCAGCTCCGTGCGCGACAAGCGCGAGCCGAAATTACCGAAGTGCGCGGTGTAGCGGGCATTGCGCCCCGCCTCCACCGCGATGTGCTCGACGTTGAACGACTTCGGCGCCGGCGGCGCGCAGCGCACGTGCGAGAATTCGGCCGCCTCGCCCAGCGCAATCTCCACCCCGACGTTGCGTACCAGCCCGGCGTCCATCGTGTGCAATTCGCTTAAGCTCACCGTGGCGCCGTCCTCGACGACGATGAGCACGCGCAGGTTTCCGGCATGCGAGATCTGCAGTCGCACGGGCTCGACGATCCGGCGGTTGCGCGGCACGCGCAGCGCCACTCCGCCGTCGGCGAAGGCGAGCGAGGCTTCCTCCATCGTCGGCCGGTTGCCGATGTTGCCGAGGTTCTTCACCACCCACTCCGGCGCGCCGCCGCTCGAAAGATCGAACATCTCGACGCCGTCGGGGATTTCCGAAATCTGCCAGCGCGCGGTGCCGGCCTGGGCCACCTGCCCGGCGTCAAGCACTGCGCGCAGATCGCTGTAGCGCCAGTGCTCGAATCGGCGATGCGGCATGCCGCGGACACGGAAGCTATCGAGTGCCTCCGCACGCCGCGCCTCGATCGGTGCGAGCGCCGCGCTCATGCGGGCACCTTCAGCACTTCGGAGTAGCCCTTCTCTTCAAGTTCGAGAGCCAGTTCCTTGCCGCCCTCGCGGACGATGCGCCCCTCCGCCAGAACGTGCACGCGATCGGGCACGATGTAATTCAAGAGGCGCTGGTAATGCGTGATCACCAGCATGCCCCGCTGCGGCGAACGCAGCGTGTTGACGCCTTCGGCCACCAGCTTGAGGGCATCGATGTCGAGGCCGGAATCGGTTTCGTCGAGGATGGCGAGCCTGGGCTCGAACAGCGACATCTGCAGGATTTCAAGACGTTTCTTCTCGCCGCCGGAGAAGCCGACGTTCAGCGCCCGCTTCAGCATCTCTTCGTTGATCTGGAGCGCCGTCGCCCTCTGGCGCACGAACTTGAGCACGTTCATCGCGTCGAGTTCGCTTTCGCCGCGGGCGCGCCGCTGTGCGTTCAGCGCCGTCTTGAGGAAGGTGAGCGTCGTGACGCCGGGAATCTCCACCGGGTATTGCATGGCGAGGAAGACGCCCTTGGCGGCGCGTTCCTCGGGCTTCATGGGAAGCAGGTTATGCCCGTCGTAGGTCACCGATCCGCCGGCCACCTCGTAACCTTCGCGGCCCGCCAGCACGTAGCTGAGCGTCGACTTTCCCGAACCGTTCGGGCCCATGATGGCGTGCACCTCGCCCGCCTTCATCGAAAGCGTGAGGCCCTTCAGGATCTTTTTGCCACCGACCGTGACGTGCAGGTCTTTGACCTCGAGCATCATCCCACGCTCCCCTCCAGCGAAATCCCGACCAGCTTCTGCGCTTCCACTGCGAACTCCATCGGCAGCTGCTGCAACACTTCCTTGCAGAAGCCGTTGACGATCAGCGCCACCGCCTCTTCCGGAGAAAGCCCGCGCTGCAGGCAATAGAACAACTGATCCTCGGCGATCTTCGAAGTCGTCGCCTCGTGCTCCACGCGCGCCGACGGATTGCGGCTTTCGATGTAAGGCACGGTGTGCGCGCCGCACTTCGCCCCGATCAAGAGGCTGTCGCACTGGGTGTAGTTGCGCGCGTTGTTCGCCCGCGGATGGACGCTGACCAGCCCGCGATAGGTGTTCTGCGCCTTGCCGGCGCTGATGCCCTTGGAGATGATCCGCGAGCGCGTATTCTTGCCCAGGTGGATCATCTTGGTGCCGGTGTCGGCCTGCTGGTAGTGGTTGGTGATGGCGATGGAGTAGAACTCGCCCACCGTGTTGTCGCCGCGCAGGATGCAACTCGGATACTTCCACGTGATGGCAGATCCGGTCTCCACCTGGGTCCAGGAAATCTTCGAATTCGCCCCGCGGCAGTCGCCGCGCTTGGTGACGAAGTTGTAGATACCGCCCCTGCCGTTCTCGTCGCCGGGATACCAGTTCTGTACGGTCGAATACTTGATTTCGGCATTCTCCAGCGCCACCAGCTCGACCACCGCGGCGTGGAGCTGGTTCTCGTCGCGCATAGGCGCGGTGCAGCCTTCGAGATAGGAGACGTAGGAGCCCTCGTCCGCCACAATCAGGGTGCGCTCGAACTGGCCGGTCTGGCTCGCATTGATGCGGAAATAGGTGGAAAGCTCCATCGGGCAGCGCACACCCTTGGGCACATAGACGAACGTGCCGTCGGAAAACACCGCCGAATTCAGCGTGGCGAAGAAATTGTCCGTGACCGGCACCACCGAGCCCAAGTACTTGCGCACCAGATCGGGATAGTCGCGGATCGCCTCCGAGATCGGGCAGAAGATCACGCCCGCGTCGTTCAACTTCTCCTTGAACGTGGTGGCGACCGAAACCGAATCGAACACCGCGTCCACCGCCACGCCGGCAAGCTTCTTCTGCTCCGAAAGAGGGATGCCGAGCTTGTTGTAGGTTTCGATCAGCTTGGGATCGATTTCGTCGAGGCTCTTGTACTGCTCGGCCTTCTTGGGTGCCGCGTAATAGTAGGCGTCCTGGTAATCGATTTTGGGATATCGCACGCGGGCCCAGCTGGGCTCGGTCATCTCGCACCAGCGCCGGAACGCTGCCATCCGCCAGTCGAGCATCCATTCCGGCTCGTTCTTCTTAGCCGAGATGAACCGGACGATGTCATGGTTCAGCCCCTTCGGCGCGCGCTCCATCTCGATCTCGGTGACGAAGCCGTACTTGTACTTCTCGCCGAGCGCGGCAACCTGGTCTTTGGTTTCGGAGGCGGACATCACGGCCTCATGCAGCAGCGCGCGAGCGGACCCGCGCCAGGAGATTGGTAATGGAACCGATCGCGGCGTCCACGTCGGCTTCGGTCGAATCCCGGCCGAAGCTAGCCCGCAGGGCGCATCGTGCAAGATCGTTACTTATGCCCATCGCGGCAAGAACATGCGACGGTTTGACCTTGCCCGACGAGCACGCCGCGCCCGAACTCATCATCACGCCGTCGAGATCCAGCGCGATCAGTGAAGTTTCCGCTGCGATGCCCGGTAAGGCGAAATTGGAGGTGTTGGGCAAGCGCTCGGCCTTCCCACCGAAAATGACCGACGAAGGGTCCGTGCGCTTCAGTCGCGCTTCGAAAAGATCGCGTAAGCGGGCTGATGCGGGCACTTCGGGACGAACCGCTTCGGCCGCGGCGCCGAATCCTGCTATGGCGGCGAGGTTCTCGGTACCGGCACGCCGACCCTGTTCCTGCTCTCCGCCCAAATAAAGCGGCGCGAATGGGACATCTTTCCTCAGAATCAGCGCTCCCGCGCCTTGCGGGCCGCCGATCTTGTGGGCCGACAGGCTGACGTAATCGGCCCGCGGCACGGCGATTTTGCCAGCCACCTGCACCGCGTCGACGAGCAAGAGCGCCCCCGCCTCCACCGCCAGTTCCCTGGCTTCTTCTACCGGCTGCACCGCACCCGTTTCGTTGTTCGCGGCCATCAGCGCCACCAGCGCGCGGCCCTTGCCTTCGCGCAATTCGCTGCGCAACGCGTCCAAGTCCGCGACGCCGTCGGATGTCACCGGCAGAAGCTCAAGCCGAAGGCCGGCAAATCGTTCGGTCAGCGCCGTTGCGTTCGCCAGCACCGAGCCATGTTCGATGGCCGAAACGAACAGGCGCGTGATGCGCGCGCCGGCATCGGCCGCGCCCTGCACAGCACCCCACAACGCCGTCGCATTGGCTTCGGTGGCGCCCGAAGTGAAGACGACATCGCCCGGCGCCGCCCCTGCGAGCGTGGCAACCTGAGCGCGTGCCTTCTCGATCAGCGCGCGGGCCGCGCGGCCTTTTGCGTGCACTGACGATGCGTTGCCGCCGATCGCCAACGCACGCTCGACCGCCACTCTCGCTTCGGCGCGCAAAGGCGACGTCGCATTGTGATCCAGATAAGCCATTGCACTCTGTGATCGTGGGCTAGGCGGCCGCGCGGTCTCCGCCCTGTTCGCCTTCGCCTTGCTGCAGCTGTGCGCGCCCCAATACCCGTTTCTCGACGACATCGGCAAGCGATACCGACGACAGGAACACATGTATCTGCCGGCCGAGCTCTTCCCAAAGGTCGTGGGTGATGCAGCGTGCGCCTTGAGGAGCGCAACCCTTGGGGCTGCCGGGCCGGCAGCGCGTGGCGGTGATGGGCTCGTCGACCGCCATGATGATGTCGGCGACGCGGACCTCCTCCGACGGACGGCTGAGCCGGTATCCTCCGCCCGGGCCGCGCACGCTGGTAACCAGTCCGCTGCGGCGCAGCTTGGCGAACAGCTGCTCCAGATAGGAGAGCGAGATTTCCTGCCGCTCCGCGATGTCGGCCAGCGAAACCGGCCGGTTGCCTGCGTCGTGCGATGCCAGATCGGCCATCGCCATCACTGCGTATCGTCCTTTGGTGCTGAGCCTCATGGTCTTACTCCAAACTGCCGCGCGCGTTTTCCTTGCGTTAGTGGGGGCCGCCTGGTGTATGAACGGCGGTCGGCTGCGTCGCGTGCCTTCGATCTCGGTATAGATTTCCTGAGTGCCTCGGTCAAGAATTCCTCCTGACGCACCGCGAAGAAATGGTTATGCGCCTGATATTGAACAATATTAGTTCTCGCAGGACCCGGCAACATATCCACAATTCGGCGTCGCAGGCCCATCGGTCGCACCGGAGTGATTCCGCCTATGCCTGATATCATCCTTCCCGGTCCCGCCGGGCGCATCGAGGCCCGCTACCAGCGCCAGAAGACCCCGGGGGCGCCGATGGCGCTCGTGCTGCATTCGCATCCGCAGTTCGGCGGCACGATGAACAACCCCCTGGTCTACGACCTGTTCCACATGTTCCACGGGCTGGGGTGCACGGCCGTTCGCTTCAATTTTCGGGGGGTAGGCCGCAGCCAAGGCACGTTCGATTCCGGCGCGGGCGAACTGTCCGATGCGGCAGCTGTGCTCGACTGGATGAACACTCTCTATCCAAACCCGTCCTTCGTTTGGATCTGCGGCATTTCGTTCGGCGCCTGGATCGGCATGCAGCTTCTGATGCGCCGTCCCGAGATCACCGGCTTCGTCTCCATCGCCCCGCCCGCCAGCATGTATGATTTCGCCTTTCTGGCGCCCTGCCCGGCTTCCGGGCTGATCGTCCACGGCAACCGCGACCTGGTGGTGCCGGAGGCCGACGTCCAGAAGCTGGTGGACCGCCTCACCGCTCAAAAGGGCATCCGCATCACCTACGAGAAGATCGAGGGTGCCAACCACTTTTTTGACAAACACGAGGCGGAAGTTGTCGAAACGGTCAAGGCTTACGTCCACCACCGGATGACCACACCGCGTGAAGGACGTTAGTCGGTCGGGGGAAGCGTGAGGGAGGAAATCCAGTGAAAGCGTATCTGAAGGCCGCGTTCTTTGCCGGAGTCGCGGCACTCTTTTCTGCGCAGGCGCCGGCACAGGTGACGGACGACGTCCAGAAGAAGTGCGCGGGAACCGCAGCGCAAGGCGTCACGCCCGACATGGTGATCGAAGCGTGCTCCGCGATCATCCGCGAAGGCGGCAGCCCGGCGTTGACGTCCGCCGCCTACTACAATCGCGGCAACGCGGAATTCGACAAGAAGGACTTCGAAAAGGCGGTCGAGGATTACACGCACGCCATCGGCTTGCGGGATAACTACGCGAGCGCCATGCGCAACCGCGGCATCGCCAAGCTGCATCTCGGCGATACCGCGGGCGGCAACGCGGACATCGCCGCGGCGAAGGCGATGCCGTCCAACTGAGGCGCCATTGCATGCGCGCAGACACGCCGCGGCCCTCCGGCTGCGGCGTTTCGCGCTTGCGGCTTTCGTGATAGACACGCGCCCTTCCCATCAAGGCCAGAGCCATGACCAGTGCCCCGCAGTTCAAATCCGCCTTCCTCCGTACTTTCGCGGCGCGCGGCCAGTATTACGACAGCACCGAGCCGGACGCACTCGATGCGCTGATGGGCAAGCAGCGCGTGGCCGCCTATATCGGCTTTGACTGCACGGCGCCCAGCCTGCACGTGGGCAGCCTCGTCCAGATCATGACGCTGCGCCGCCTGCAGCAGGCCGGACACAAGCCGCTCGTTCTGATGGGCGGCGGCACCACCAAGGTGGGCGATCCCTCGGGCAAGGACGAAAGCCGCCAGCTTCTTTCCGCCGAGCAGATCGAATCTAACAAGAACAGCATCTTCCGCATCTTCAAGCGGTTCCTGACGTTCGGCGACGGTCCGGCCGACGCCGTCATGATTGACAACGCCGAATGGCTCGACAAGCTCGAATACATTCCGTTCCTGCGCGAGGTCGGCCGGCATTTCTCGATCAACCGCATGCTGACGATGGACAGCGTCAAGTTGCGGCTCGATCGCGACCAGCCGCTGTCGTTCCTCGAATTCAACTACATGATCCTGCAGTCGTACGATTTCGTAGAGCTCTACAAGCGCTACGGCTGCCGGCTGCAGTGCGGCGGCTCGGACCAGTGGGGAAACATAGTCAGCGGCACCGATCTCGGCCGCCGCCTGGCGAACGCGGAACTGTTCGGCCTCACCTCGCCGCTGCTCACGACCGCCTCCGGCGCCAAGATGGGCAAGACCGCCGCCGGCGCGGTGTGGCTCAACGCCGACATGTTGTCGCCTTACGATTATTGGCAATACTGGCGCAACACCGAGGATGCCGACGTCGGACGTTTCCTTCGCCTGTTCACCGACCTGCCGCTTGACGAAGTCCAGCGGCTCGACACGCTGCAAGGCGCCGAGTCGAACGAAGCCAAGAAGATCCTGGCGACGGAAGTCACCGCCATGGCGCACGGCCGCGACGCCGCCGAACAAGCCGCCGAAACCGCACGCCGCACCTTCGAGGAAGGGGCGATCGACGAAGGCCTGCCGACGTTCGAGATCGCGCACGACAAGCTCCACGGCATCGCCGTGACCACCCTCGCCAATCTTGCGGGCCTAACCTCATCGGCCAGCGAAGCGCGCCGTCACATCGAAGGGGGCGGTCTGCGCCTAAACGACGTGGCCGTGAAGGACGTGAAGGCGACGGTGTCCACCGCCGATCTCACAGGCAAGGGCGTGATCAAGCTCTCGATCGGCAGGAAGAAGCACATCCTCGTCAAGCCTGTTTGAACGCTGTCGCCGGGATCGCCCGGGACTCTGGAATTCCAACGCGGAGGCGCGGAGTGATTCGGGCGAGCATCGCCTTCGCGGCACTGCGTGCCATTCGCTTATTGCGTTTTCTGCTGTGATTTGCCCGGATCGGCCGTCCCGTTCGGAGCTGACGCGTTCGGCGCCACCGGCATCTTGCCTTCGAAGATGCGGCGCAGAATCCCGGGCGCCAGAGCGGAAAGCGGATTGACGCTCACATTCGGCTCGTCGGCATTGCCGGTGACGCTGTAGGTGAGGCCGATGATGCCCTCGCCTTCCTTGGACGTCAGCACGTTGCCGAGCAGCGGAATGTTGCCGAGCACACTGTTGATACCGAACAGGGGCACCAGCGAACCCTTGATCGCAATGTCGTTCTGAGGCCTGTCGACATAACCCTCGGCGCTCACGCCGATCGCCGGTCCGGTCGCGCGCACGTCGTGCACCGAGATGACGCTCGCCTTCGAGGAAAACGGGACGTCGAGCGTGTCGACGGCGATGCCCTGGCCTTGTAGCAGGTTGGAGAGCCCCCCCAGCGATCCCGCCGTGAACACCCGAGCCAGGAAGGGCTGGTTGAGCACGCGGAAGTCCCTGAGCGACGCCTTGCCCTGGAAATCCGGGCCATCGCCCTGCACAGGCTGATCGGCGCGCCCGGCCATGGTCGCCGAAACGTCGAGCTTGCCACCCTTGATGCTGGCGAACGAGAACAGCCCCTGCAGCAGAGTGCCGAGGTCGTTCGTGGTCACCACCACCCGGCGGCCGCCTTCCGCCGGCGAGATCGTCGCCGTGACGGTCGCGTTCTTCGAAATCGCGGCGGACAGATTCATGGTCGCGGGTCGGTCCGCCACTCCGGTGAGGTCGAGCGAGTAGGACGACAGGGTGACGCCTTCGCGCAACGCGACGCGGTCGAGCTTGGCATTGATGTGGAAAGGTTCGTCGAAGCTCTCGTCCTCGCCGCCCCTGCCGTGCCGGCCGAGGCGCGAGCCGTCGAGCGAATGTCCGCGGATGATGATGTTGAGCCCCGCCTCGCTGCGCGTCAGGTCGAGCGAAAAGTCGTTTTGCGATCCGATGCGAATGACCGGCGCCTGAAGCTGCACGAGGCGTTCGGCCCCGTCGTAGCGCAGGTTAGCGGTCGCGGAGGTGCCCGGTCCGGTGGCGCGGATGGACTGGGCTTCCAGCGCACTCTTGGCGCCGAACGTCAGGCCGAGACGTGCCGTCAGCGGAAAGCCCGCCGGCTTGTTGACGGCGATGATATCCAGCATCAGGTTTGCCGGCGTCAGGTCCAGAGTCAGGTTGCCCTGCTTCAGCGCGCCGCGATGGCCGGTCAGCGTCCCGCTGATGCCGATTGGCCCCTTCAGGTAATCGGAGAGGTGCGCCCCCAGAGCGTTGCGGGCCGTGTCGTCGAGCGTGCCTTTGACGACCAGTTTCGTGGTTGCCGCTTTGGCGGTGTTGAAATCCTCGCTCCAGTCGAGATTGACGCGGGACTGCGATCCGCCGAGCCCCGCCGTACCGGTCGCATGCAGTTTGTTGTTGTCGATTTGGAAGGCAATGGTGCCGTCGGTGAGCTGCGTATGCGGGCCTAACGCCACGGAGAATCCGTTGCTGACCGCCTTGATTGCAATCGCCACCTGGTCGACCGTCATGTTCCTGAGAAGCGGCAGGCGGATCGACAGGTCGAGTCCGGTGTCGCCTTTGGACGAAGCGGGGTTAATGCCGAACCGCGAGGGATACCGGAGATTGCCCATGTCGACGAGCGCGAGCACATCCGGCATCGCGCCTTGGATATGTCCGGTGATGACGCCTTCGTCGACCGGCTGCTGAGTGAAATCGGGAACCGTGAACTTCGCGCCGCTCACTGCCAGCGTCCCGATCCTGGCCGACTTCACATCAGCGCTGAACGAGTTGCCGGTGACATTGGCGGTGCCTTCAACCTGGGTGAGATGGGTCAGGCCCTCGATGTACTTGATTTCGCCGCCCGTGATCGTGAACGAGGCTGCGATGGCATTCGCCGGCATCGAGGGCTGGTCTAGCATGCCGGGTGTGAAGTGCAGCTCGAACGTGGCGGGTCCGGTCGAGCCGGCCGGCATGTTCTCATCGACCCAAGTGCGGGCGCCGGAAGCCGCACCTATCGGCCAGTAGCGCACGAGATCGCGCAGGCTCATCGGCCCGACACCGCCCTTGACATCGACTGCGGGCGACTTTCCATCGGCCAGAGTGATCCGTCCGGACGCCTGCAGCGCGATTGGGGTGCCCGACACGCTCAAATGCTCGATCAGGAAATCGCGATCGACGCGATTCCACGCGCCGGCGAAATCGACGTACTGGAATTCGACCGGCTGGGCAAAAACGCCGCTCCAGGCCAGCGAAAGCTGGCTCAATCGCAGGTTGGCCTGAATGCCCGCGAGATCGCCCGCGCCATCGAGATTGAACCCAAGCCTGCCTTGCAGCCGCGCCTTCACTTTGTCGGATGCCAGGGTGGCATTCTCGATGACGATCCGGTGCTGCTTGCCGTCGTATGTCGCGCGCCCCGTCAGGGACGAGACATGCACCTGGCCGTCCTTCAACTCTGGAACCAGAAAAGTCCCCTTTGCCGCCGCCGTGAAATGCGCCGCGGCGAGATGGGGACCGTCGATGACGAACGCGCCGGCGAGGTCGAGCTTGAGGGCGGTGTCCTTGATGGCCGCGAACGCGGGACTGTTCGCGGCCAGAGACTGCACTTCGAACCCGGTGATTTCGACTTGGGCACGGGTAGGGCCCAGGTGTTCCGGAAAGCTGATTTCGGCGGCGACATGGGCGGGGTGACCCGACAGTTCGATAGCGGCGTCGATGTTCGCAACAAGATGATGGTCTGCGCGCGCCAAACGGAAATCGGCCTGGGGCGCTACGACGAAGAGCTTCGTGGATTCGTCATAAAACGCCAGCCGGGCGCGGCGCACGGCGAAGCTCTCAAGCGACGTTGTCGAACCCTGGCTGTTCTGAAGAGCGTCGGAAATGCGCTTGAGGATGTCGCTTTCCCGGTTGTCCTTCTCGATACCCAGACGAATCCCGCCGTCGAGAGTGCGCACCAGGGTCAGCTGCACGCCGACAAGCCCGATCCGCTTGACCTCGATCTTGCCGTTAAGGAATGGCGCCGCCGCCAGATCGATATCGGCCTTGGGCGCCTGGGCGATGATGCGGCCGTCGTGATCGAAGACCCTCGCTCCCAGGATCACGAGATTGATCCTGCCCTCTTCTCGTTCCCACTCGATGGCTGCCTGGTCGTACTTGACGCTGATACCGGGAACCGCCCGGTCCAGGGCATCCGCCAGTGCGCCGGCGAAGGGACCCAGGGAAACCGGCCCGATCAGGAGGCGGATCGCGGCTCCCGCCAGGAATGCCAGCAGCGCCGCGGCTATCCCGGACGCAACCAGGGCCGCCCGGCTCACATGGTGAGCCTTGACGTAGTGCCGGACCAGCCGGATCGGGTTCATTGCAGCCAATGTCAATGCCTGCGCACCTCGTTTGCCGCCCGTGCGCCGCGGGCGGCTATTGCGCAGAATCGCGCATCACCTTATCGCGTATACAGCCTAACGCCCTACCACAACCTAACGATTGGATTAGGAATGGACCTGAAACCCGGCGACAAGGCACCTTCCTTCAAACTGACCACGGACGGTGGCGGCGAGGTGTCGCTGTCCGGGCTCAGGGACAAGCCCTTCGTCCTGTATTTCTACCCCAAGGATGACACCTCCGGCTGCACCAAGGAGGCGGCGGCGTTCACCGCGCTCACGAAAAGGTTCCAGGGGCTTGGGGTGGCGGTGATCGGTGTGTCCAAGGATAGCGTGGCCTCGCACGACAGGTTTAAGACCAAACATAGACTAACTCTAACTCTCGCATCCGCCCCGGAAACGAAAGTTGCGCAGCAATACGGCGTATGGATCGAGAAGAGCCTCTATGGCCGGAAATACATGGGGATGGAGCGGTCGACATTTCTGGTCGATGCGGCCGGCAAGATCCGGCAGATCTGGCGCAAGGTTAAAGTGCCGGGGCACGCGGAGGCCGTCCTTGCTGCGGCAAAAGCGCAGTGACGGGTGCGGACCCGCAGAACTCGTTCGCACACCGATTAACCTCTCGTGCGATTTTTGACCATAAAAGCTTGATTAGGCGCTCAGAACTCGGTGAAATACCGAAAACTGGGGTCGGCGCTTACAGAGACGCCCAAAAGGGAAGTACCGAGATGGCGGAGACGCTCGCGGAGCGCGTCTGGGCGTGGCTACACGAGACATTTCCTGAGCGCCAAGTCTACATCCGTAGCGACGGGCGCGTTCAATTCTTCACGTTCGGACCGACGCTCCAGGCGATGCTCGCGGGCTTGTCGCTGATCTTCCTCGGCTGGGTCGCGTTCGCCACCGTCAACGTGATCTTCAAGGATCGCATCATCGCCGCGAAGGATCATCGTTCGCAGCAGATGCAGTCGGCGTACGAAAACCGCATCGCCGACCTTCAGCTCTCCTACGATGAAGTGAACGGTGCCCTCGTTTCGGCCGAAGACAAGTTCAAGGCGACCGCGGACGAACTCACCGCCAAGCAGAACACGATCATCGCCTTCCTGAACCGCAAGCAGCAGGTCGACGCAACGCTCACGCGGGGCAATAGCCAGACGATCGGCGATGCCGCTACCCCTGCCGCCGGATCTGTAGATGCCGCTGCCCCTGCCGACGCCCTCGATGCTCCGATTGCGCCGGGCAGCAATATGGGCGGATCGTCCGATTTGACCGTCAGCCCGCAGCCGGTGAAGCCGCAGCCGCGCGCCGCCAAGCCGACACGCGCGAGCCTGCTCGATTTCGGCGGCGCGGTGAGCCGCATCGCGGGCGCGTTCTTCGGCAGGAGACAGAGCCCCGACATCGATCCCGAGACGGTCGCCCGTCATCCCGTGTTGAAGCAGCTCGCCGCACAGACCGAACGCGTTCGCCGTCTCGGCCTGATCGAAACCGCATTGATGACGCGCACCCAGGATCAGGTCGAGGACGGCGTTCAGGAAATCCGCGCCGTCCTTCGCCATACGGGCATCAATCCTGACCAATTCGAGCAGCGCGTAGCGCAGGCTCAGGGCGGCGTCGGCGGTCCCGATATTCCGCTGAGTTCCGTGCACATCGAAGGCATATCGGACACGGCCTTCCAAAACGCCTATCTGAAGGCCTCGGCGGTGCTGGAGCAGATGACCCAGCTGCTGCAGGGCATGCGCCACGTGCCCCTGGTCACGCCGGTGAGCGGGCCGGCGTTCGAGAAGACGAGCGGCTTCGGCGCTCGCATCGATCCGTTTACGGGTCGTTATTCATTCCATCCCGGGATTGATTTTGCCGGCCCCATCGGCGCGATCGTGCGTGCCACCGCCCCAGGACGGGTGGTGTGGGCGGATGTCCGCGGCTCTTATGGTAAGGTCGTGGAAATCAATCACGGCTACGGTATTCACACGAGATACGCACACCTTTCATCAATCATTGTTCAAGTTGGCGCAGTGGTTGGTGAGGGTACGCCTATCGGTAAACTCGGTTCGACTGGGCGTAGTACCGGACCGCATGTCCACTATGAAGTTTGGTACGATGATGTGGTGAGGAACCCGAGGAACTTCATCGAGGCAGGGCGACATGTTCTCCAGTAAAGGCAAGGACGAAAGAACTACGGTCTCGGCACCTCCGGCGGCTCCGCAAGTCCCGGCAGGACAGAGGCGCATGCCGCGCAGTTCCGCGGCTCCATCCATCATCAGCGCCGACCTGGTGGTCGCGGGCACGCTGACCTCAACCGGCGACGTGCAGATCGACGGCCGCGTCGAAGGCGACGTCAACAGTGCGGGTCTGGTGATCGGTGACAAGGCCCTCGTGCATGGCGACATCGCCGCCGAGGAAGTCACGGTTCGCGGCCGCGTCCAGGGCTCCATTCGCGCGCGCAAGGTGCTTCTCGCCTCCACATGCCACGTGGAAGGCAACATTCTTCACGAGGCGTTCGCGGTCGAGACCGGCGCCTATTTCGAGGGCAACTGCCGCCACGCCGACAATCCGCTGGGCGAGGAGCCTCCGAAAAAGCAGGATTACCGGCCCGCGGCATCGGTTTCGACCGCGGCTCCGGCGGCGCCTCAGCCGTCTCCTTCGATCATCTCGCGCACGGCGTCCGCGCCGGCCGCGACCGCGGCCACCTTCACGCCGCTCAAGTCGAGCTAAAGCGCTGCAATCGAGGAATTTGTGGAAGCCGGAGGCCCTCGCCGCCGGCTTCTTCTATTCCAGGTTCTCGATCTTCTCGGCCTATTTGCAGCCGGTCGCCCGGGCCGCTACCGCTTCGGTTTCGTCAGAGTGCGTATTCGCGCGTCGGGGACATGCCGTCTTCACCGCGCCAGAGCCACACCTTCAAAGGGGTGCGGCGATGCGCGCGCTGCCTCGCCCCTGGCGCGGTTGCAGGACGGTGCGGCAGGGGTTGAGAATTGCGATCTCGAATTCCTGCGGCTCGCGAGACTCCCTGCCGTGAATGCGCTGAGATCCATTCTGTGTGCGGCGTTGCTGGCGGGTGGCGCATTCTCCGCGTGCGTCCGGTCGGCGGCTGCTCCGGCTTTGCCGGGTCTTGAGGCCACGCCCTTGATTGTGGTCGACCAGTTCGGATACCTGCCCGATCAGCAGAAGGTGGCCGTGCTGCGCGATCCGGTAACCGGGTTCGATGCCGCGGAATCCTATGCCCCCGGGCCGGTGATCGAGGTGGTCGACACGGACAGCGGGCGCGTGGCGTTCGCCGGGACACCGGCGGCTTGGGATGACGGACAGGTGGACGCCTCTTCCGGCGATCGCGCTTGGTGGTTCGATTTCAGCGCGCTGCGCCGGCCCGGGCGGTATCAGTTGGTCGATCCCTCGAAGAACGTTCACTCGGCGCCGTTCATCATTGGGCAGAACGTATACAAGCCGGTGCTTGTCCAGGCCGTGCGCATGCTTTTCTATCAGCGCGCCGGCTACCCCAAGCAGGCGCAGTACGCCGGGGCAAAATGGGCCGACGCTGCCAGCCATCAAGGACCGCTGCAGGACCGGCATGCCCGTTTCTATGCCACGCCTGGCGATGCGGCGAGCGAACGCGATCTCCATGGCGGCTGGTTCGATGCCGGCGACTTCAACCGCTACGCACCCTGGGCCGGTCACGACATCGTCGCGCTGCTCAACGCTTATCGCGAGCGGCCCGCGATCTGGGGCGACGACTATGGAATTCCGGAATCAGGAGACGGCATTCCCGATCTCCTAAACGAGGTGAAATGGGAGCTCGACTGGCTGGTCCGCATGCAGAATGCGGACGGTTCGGTGCTTTCTCTCACCGCCTCCGCCCTGGGCAGCCCGCCCTCGTCCGCCACCGGGCAAAGCGTCTACGGCAAGGCCAGCAGCTTCGCGACGAGTTCGGCGGCCGCAGCGTATGCGCTCGCGGCGAAGGTCTATGGCGCCGATCCGCGCTTTGCCGGCTATGCCAAGGACCTCGCTGCGCGGGCGGCGAAGGCGTGGGACTGGGACCAGGCCAACCCCAACGTCGCGTTCCGTGAGGCCAGCGCCGATCACGGCAGGATCCGGCTGGCCGCAAACCTGATCGAAACAGACGATGCCGGGCGCGCTGCGGATCGTCTGGCAGCGGCCGCCTACCTCTACGACCTTACGGGCGAGGCCAAGTATCGGGATTACGTCGACGCCCATCGCGACGACGCGGGAGCAAGCGATTTCTACGCCCTGACGGCGATGCTTGTGTATGCTGGCGCTCCCGGAGCAACGCCGCGCGCGGTGGCCGCCGTTCGCGATGCGTTCAAGCGCGGCAACGATGCCCTTCTCGCCCAGGCGCGCGATCCCTATCGCGCCTTCGTTCCCGGCTATTGGTGGGGCAGCAACTGGACGAAGGGTGAGTTCGGCCTGCTCTATGCAGAGGCAGGCGATCTGGCGGGCGCGGCGGGCTACGTGCATTACCTCCACGGCGTCAATCCCCTCGGCAAGGTCTATTTGTCTAACATGGCCGCGTTCGGCGCGACGAACTCGGTCGACCGCTTCTTCCACAGTTGGTTCGCCGCCGACACGCGCTGGTCCAGTGTGCGGGACTCGTCCGACGGGCCGCCGCCGGGCTATCTCGTGGGAGGCCCCAATGCGGCCTACAACTGGGAAGCGGATTGTCCGGCGCTGAACCCGGCCTGCGGCGCGGCACCGCCCTCCCCCCCGTCGGGACAGCCACCGCAAAAGAGCTACAGGGATTTCAACGACTCGTGGCCACTCGACTCGTGGTCGGTCACCGAGCCCGATATCCTGTATCAGACCGCCTATATCCGGCTGCTGTCGAAGTTCGTGCCGGAACCCGCCGGGCGGTGATGCCCTACTCCAGGTCCTCGATCTTCTCGACTTTCTTGCCGCCGATGGCCTGCGCCAGTGCCGCCGCCATGAAAGGATCGAGATCGCCGTCGAGTACATCCAGGGGCAGTCGACTCTCTACACCCGTGCGCAGGTCCTTCACCAACTGATAGGGCTGCAGCACGTAGGAGCGAATCTGGTGGCCCCAGCCGATGTCGGATTTCTCGCCGACATAGGCGCCGGTTTCGGCCTGCTTCTTCTCCAACTCGATCTCGTAAAGGCGTGAACGCAACATCGCCCAGCAATTGGCACGGTTCTGGTGCTGACTGCGTTCGGTCTGGCACGATACCGCAATGCCTGTGGGCAGGTGGGTGATACGCACCGCGCTTTCGGTCTTGTTGACATGCTGGCCGCCGGCGCCCGAGGAGCGGTAGACGTCGATGCGCACATCCTTCTCGGGAATGTCGATCTCGATCGTCTGGTCGATCACCGGGTACACTGTCACCGACGAAAAACTCGTGTGCCGCCGAGCGTTAGCGTCGAAGGGCGAGATGCGCACCAGCCGGTGCACGCCCGCTTCCGTTTTCAGCCAACCGTAGGCGTTCGGGCCCTTGACCAGCAGCGTAGCCGACTTGATGCCGGCGCCCTCGCCCTCGCTCTCTTCCAGCCACTCGAGCTTGTAGCCCTTCCTTTCGGCCCAGCGCGTGTACATGCGCAGCAACATCTCGGCCCAGTCTTGGCTCTCGGTGCCGCCGGCACCCGCGTGGATTTCGAGATAGGTGTCGTTGCCGTCGGCCTCGCCCGACAGCATGGATTCGAGCCGCAACGCGTCGGCGCGCCTGGCCAACGCGGCGATCGACTTCTCGCCCTCGGCGACCATCGCTGCGTCGCTTTCGGCTTCGGCCATTTCAATGAGGCCCCGCGCGTCGGCGAGTTCGGTTTCCAGCTTGCGCACGTTTGCCAGCGCCTCGTCGAGCCGCTGGCGCTCGCGCATCATCTTCTGCGCAGATTGCGGGTTGTTCCAGATCGAGGCGTCTTCGGCCTTGGCGTTCAGTTCGTCGAGACGGCGGACGGCGCGGTCCCAGTCAAAGATGCCTCCTCAGCAGGGCGATGGCCTGCTGGATTTCGTCGACGTTGCGTTCGGTTTCGGGTCGCATGGCTGCGTCTTTTCTGGCGGCAGACGCATATAGTGTCTCGGGCCGCCCAGTGCAAATGGCCTACTTCGGCGACCCCAGGGAATAGAGATCGCTGCCGGTCTCCTGCGCCCGGACGAGTTCCAGCTCTTGGGTATAGCGCCGCAAGGCGTAGGCTTCGGTCAGCCATCCTACCGGCCGGGGGTCACCCGGCCCTGCAAGCACCGGTAAGGTTTCGCGCTCGGTCTGCTCGAACCGCCTGAACGCCGTCCTGAGGTCGTCGGAGGGCAGAAGAAAAAGGTCCGCGTCCTCTGCCAGGTCGCCGGCCACCAAGCCGGGCAGCGCATCGTCGAGTTCCTGGCTGTGTGCGTTCAGGATATCGATGTCGCCGGCATAGTGGCCGTTCCGGTCCACCACGAGAAGATGCTTGGCGCTGCCCAGCGGATAGAGGTCACGCAGGGCCTTCAGCGTCATGTCGTTGGTGATGATCTTGGGATCGGTGCGCATCAGCCGCCCGACGGTGAGTTCGGTGATCCAGCCCACGTCCGTGGCGCCGCGGATGCCCAGTCCCCGCAGATGGAAGCGCCAAGTGGCGAAGGAATAGCCGAAGGTGAGCCGGACGATCGTGGACGCGATGATCACCGCGACCAGAACGCCCAGCGTCACGGCGAAATCGCCGGTTGCCTCCAGCGTCAGGAAGACCATGGTCAGCGGCGCGCCGATGATCGCGGCCGCCACCGATCCCATGCCGGCCATCATGAAGGCGGAGCGCTCGGCCGCCATGCTGGGCAGAGCGAGTGCGGCAAGCTGCACGAAGGCGGCGCCGAACAACGCGCCCAGGAACAGTGACGAACTGAAAAGCCCGCCGCGAAATCCGGCGCCCACCGAAACTGCCGAGGCCACCATTTTGGCGAGCAGCAGCAGTGTGAGGAACAGCCACGGTAGCTGGTTGTCAAAATGGAATTGGATGGCGCCGTGCCCGCTTCCCAGCACTTGCGGAAACCAAAGCGCAATCGCGGACAGGAACAGGCCGCCTGTGGCCGGCCGCAGCCAGTCGGGCACCTGACAAACCCGAAGCAGCCGCTCGGTCCAGGTCACTGAGCGCATAGTGAGAATGGCAATCCCTGCCGCAATCACACCCATGACCGCGAAGATGTAATAGCTCGCCGGCTCCATCGGCACGCTGCCCGATACTTCGAACAGGGCCTGCATGTGGGTCATGCCGCGCTGCACCAGCGCGGCGCAGACGCAGGCAACCGTGACGGGCGCGAGCGATCGCGTCGTGTAGCCGCCCTGAATGAGTTCGAAGCCGTAGAAGGCGCCTGCGATCGGGGCGTTGAACGCGGCGGCGATGGCGGCTCCCGCGCCGGCGGTCACGAACACGCGCAAGTCGCTGCGCCTCAGCCGGAAGTACTGCCCGGCAACCGAGAAAAAGGCCGAGCCGATCTGGGTGTAGCCCGCTTCCATCCCCAGCGACGCACCGGCGCCGTTCGACAGCAGCGTCGTGAAGGTGACGCGTGCGGAATCGGGGAACGACATGCGCCCGCCGAACAAGGCATTGGCCTCGATGGGATCGACCAGTTCGCTCGTGCTTTTGCGTCGCGCCCGGCGGAACAGCCCGATGAGAAGTCCGCCCAGTAACGGCACGAGCATGATCCGCACCGGCGAGATGCCGATCCCAGTGCTCAGATACTCACGCAACGGCAGCGCGAAGCTCTGGCGGTGCAGCCAGACCATGGCCTCGCGCAGGATGTCGATTCCCGCGCCGGTGAGGGCGCCAAGCAGGCCACAGAACACGATTTGACCGAACTCGGCGTCACGGAGACCTCGCCGGAGAGCGGCGAACACGGCGCGAAGACGGCGGACGAAGGACCCCTCGCCCAGCCGGGCCAGCGCACTCTCGCCGAAGACGGCCATCACAAACCTGCGCGACTACGCATCGCAGAATGGCCCAATTGGCGCGCGGTTGCCATGCAAAAACAGGTATCTACGTAATCAGTATAAACCACCTGTGCCTTCTTCGACGCCCGTCTGTGCTGCCGGGGACGCTCCCGTCGGCTCGTCGCCCCCAATCACGATCGTAGGAGGCGCGCCCGGATCGCCGGGAGCGGTGCCGACCTTGAAGGCTTCCTGGATCGACCCCGGCGTGCCGTCCGGAACCGGAGCGCCGGTGAGGCGGTCGACGCTTACGAACTCGATCCCGGGGGGCACGCGGAACGGCGTCGGCGGAGCATCCGCAAGGGCGCCTTTCATGAAGTCGCGGAATATCGGCGCGGCCACCGTTGCGCCCTGCTCCAGCTTGCCCAGCGTCCGCGGATTGTCGAACCCGACGTACACGCCGCATGCCAGGTCGGGCGAGAAGCCGACGAACCAGACATCTCGGGAGTCGTTCGACGTACCGGTCTTGCCAGCAAGCGGCTTGCCGATCACCGAAATCGAGACGCCGGTGCCGTATTGTACGACGCCTTCGAGCATCGACACGATCTGGTAGGCCGTGCGCGGATCGATGATCTGTTCGCGGTTGTCGGGAAGCAGCGGCTCCTGCTGGTTGTTCCAGTCGGGACTGTTGCAGCCCTCGCAGTTGCGCGGGTCGTGGCGCCAGATGGTCTTGCCGTTGCGGTCCTGTATCTGGTCGACCAGCGACGGCGTGATTTTCTTGCCGCCGTTGACGAACTCGGCATAGGCCGTCGTCAGCTTCAGCACCGTCGTGGCGGTCGAACCCAGCGCGTTCGCCAACAGCGGATCGAGGTGCGTGTAGACGCCAAAGCGCTCCGGATAGGGGACGATCTTGTCCATGCCCACTGCTTGCGCGAGGCGGACGGTCATCAGGTTCTTCGACAGCACGATGCCGCGGCGCAACGTGGCGAGCCCGATGAAGTGATGCTCGAAGTTCTCCGGGCACCACATCGGCAGGCCCGGGCCCTGCTGCATGCAGAACGGCGCGTCGAGCACCTTGGCGACCGGCGTGAAACCGTTGTCGAGCGCGGCGGCGTAAACGAAAGGCTTGAAAGCGGACCCGGGCTGGCGCTGCGCCTGCATGGCGCGGTCATATTCGCTAGAGGCGTAGGAAAACCCGCCCGAAAGGGCCAGCACCCGGCCGGTGTGCGGATCGATCGCCACGATGCCCCCGTTCACCTCCGGCACCTGGCGGAGGCCGTAGTTTCCCTTCTTGTCGACCGCTTCGACATAGATCACGTCGCCGGGCTTGACCGCGTCCTGCGGCTTTGACGGTTGGGCGCCGACTTCGGCGTTGTTCAATTCCTTGCGGGCCCACAGCATTTCGCTGAACGGAATCTTGGCCTGCGAGCCGTCGGAAAGTCCGATCCGCGTGCTCTTGTCGGCGCCGAAGGCAAGAACCACCGCGATCCGCCAGGTGTCTATGCCCGAATGGTTGCCGATCTGTTGCAGCGTCGCCTGCCAGTTGCCGCTGATGTCGATGTTCTTGGCGGCGCCGCGCCAGCCGTGACGGCGGTCGTAGCGCACGAGCCCCATGCGCAGCGCGTTCACGGCGTAGTTCTGCAGTCCCGTGTCGAGCGAAGAGCGCACCTGCAAGCCACCGTCATAGAGCGCCGCCGCGCCATACTTGGAATAGAGCTGGCGGCGGACTTCCTCGACGAAGTACTGCGCGTCTTCGGTCTGGCTGCCGAGCGGCCGCGTTTCCGCGTTCAGCGGTTCGGCCATCGCCTCCTGGGCCTGTCGCTCGGTGATGTAGCCGTTCTCCTCCATCTGACCGATCACCCAGTTGCGGCGATCGACGGCGGCCTGATGGTGGAACCGCGGATCGTAATGGCTTGGGGCTTTCGGAAGCGCAGCCAGGAACGCCACCTCGGCGATGTCGAGCTGGTCGAGCGACTTGCCGAAGTAGTTCAGCGCCGCGGCGGCCACGCCGTACGAATTCTGTCCCAGGTTGATCTGGTTGAGGTACAGCTCGAGAATCTTATCCTTCGAGTAGGTCGAATC
Organism: Rhizomicrobium sp.; assembly: GCA_035524815.1. Lineage (GTDB taxonomy): Bacteria > Pseudomonadota > Alphaproteobacteria > Micropepsales > Micropepsaceae > Rhizomicrobium. The sequence goes on along the minus strand of DATKOE010000212.1, from coordinate 7,126 downwards.
CAGGCGCAACGCCAGGAACGCTTCACGGATCTTGCGGGTGACTCTGACGTCCTGCTTGAGGCCAAGAAAGATGCGCGCCACCTGCTGGGTGATCGTCGAAGCACCCTCGGGCCGGCGCCCCATCGCGACTTTGCCGATGTCCTTGATCAGCGCGCGCACGATGCCGCTGGGGTCGACGCCCGGATGATTGAAGAAGTTGCGGTCCTCGGCCGAGGTGAAGGCCTCGACCACCAGCTTGGGGACGAAGGCGATCGGCACGAACACGCGGCGCTCGCGGGCGTATTCGCCGAGCAAAGTCCCGTCGCCGGCGTAGACGCGCGTGGTGACCGGTGGATCGTAATGCTGAAGGTCCGACACGCTCGGCAGGTCGCGCGTGATCCACCACACGTAACCCGCCGCCGACAGCACGACGACGCAGAGCAGCACCAGCGCGGCCAGGCCCGAATACACCAAGATATGCGCTCCGCGGATGCGGCGCAGGAACGCCAATCGATCTCGCGGCGGGGGCTCTTGGTGCGGTCCTTCGTAGTCGATATCGGCGGGAGCTTCGCCGCCCTCGTCCGCTTCCCGACGTCCGAACCCTTCGGGTGCCACATCCAGCTGCCACGGTGGCGGCTCGCCCGCCTGCTGCGGTAGCTGCGCCGGAGCGGCAGGCTCATCGGCGGGAGGGGGCTGAAGGGGTGGGCCCGGTTCGTCCCCCTCGGGCGGAAATTCGTCGTGTTCGTTGATCATATGAGACCGGTTACTGCGTACTCCGAGCCGTCGCCGGCCCCGCTTGCGCCGCGGTCATGAACTGGCGGTCCACGGCCGCCGCGATGGCGATGGCGACTCTAGCGCGCCAGGACTCCTTTTGCATCCGGTCGGCGTCGCCCGAATTTGACAAATATCCCAATTCGATCAATGCCGAGGGCACATCCGGGGCCTTCAGGACGACAAAAGCGGCCGAGCGATGCGGCTGGCGTGGCAAAATGTCCGTTGCCTGCGCCAAGTCGCTGAGGGCGATCTCGGCGAAGTGTGAAGACTTGTTCATGGTATCGCGCTGCGCCAGATCGATGAGAATCGGCGCGACGGCCGAGTTTTCGCCCGAAAGGTCGACGCCTGCCAGCTTATCGGAGTTGTTTTCGCGGCGAGCCAGGTCGGCGGCTTCCTTGTCCGAGCCTTTTTCCGAAAGCGTGTAGATCGACAATCCCGCCACGTCGGGGTCGTGGATCGAATCCGCATGGATCGAAATGAACAAGTCGGCGTGATAGGAGCGGGCGATGCGCACACGCTGCGGCAGGTCGACGAACTCGTCGGTGTCGCGCGTCATGTGCACGGTGTAGCCGCGCTTTTCGAGCGCGTTTCGCAGCTTGAGCGCAACGCCCAGCACGAGGTCCTTTTCGAGCGTGCCGTCGGCGCCGACCGTCCCTGAATCCACGCCCCCGTGCCCCGGATCGATCACGATGACCTTCTTGATCGGCGTCTGCGGCAGGGGCGGGCTTTGCGGAAGCGACGCCATATCGGCCGCCTGCTCTTTCGCCTTGAGGTCCGCGGGCCAGCCGGCCTCCTGGTCGAATTTCGCCTGCGCGGTCGGGAAAAGATCGAGCACCACGCGGTAGCCATAACCGTTCTCCGGCGGCAGCACGAGAACATCGCTGAGGGCGGCAGGGCGGTTGAGGTCGATCACGAAGCGGGAATTGCCCGGCCGGAACAGGCCGTAGCGGTAGCCTTTGATCGCGCCGTTGGCGCTGGGGCGCGGCGGACCTTGCAGGTGCCAGCGCACCGCCGGCATGTCGATCACCACGCGGTTAGGGTTGTTGAGCGTGAACGTCCGCATCTCGACGGGATCGGACAACTCCACCACGAAGCGCGTGCGGTCTGGGTGCTCGCCGATGCGCACGCCCAGCACCACCGCCTCCTTGGGGGCGGGCGTCTTGGGGGTCTTCTCCTTGAGGATGTTGTCGATGAGCTGGTCGACGCTTTGCGGCTGGGAGGGCCCTTGGTCGGGCTGAGCGACCGCAGCCCCGAATGCGAGGCAGACGGCAATGGCCAGCAGGCTATCCCTCAGCAACCGCATGGAAATGCGACGTCCTCAGCCTCCGCGACGCACCCTGCGACATATCCTATTTAGACCTCGTTAGCACCTGAGGAATTTGGCAGTTTTGGCCTCGATCCTCTTGCCGTTGCCGTTCAAGCCCCCTAATACTCTGGCAAGCTGCGTCGTCGGCGCGCCTGAAGCGCGGACGCGGGTTTCCATGAGGAAATCCTTCGGCTTTGGCCGTTCCCCCGGCCAACCGGCAGCTTATGAACCCGGCGGTCCCGGACCGTCAAAACGCAAACGGATGAACGACCTAGCGCCCCCACTTGAATTCCGGTCCGCGGCCGAGCCGCGGGCGGTGCGGCGCTTATCCCTAACAAGGTGGCCCATGCCGAGCCTGGACCGAACGAGTCCGGCTGGCCCTTGTGCGCCGCCTGGAGATTTCAATGCCCAAACGTATGTTGATCGATGCAAGCCACCCGGAAGAGACACGAGTCGTCGTCATCGACGGCCAGCGGGTTGAAGAGTTCGATTTCGAAGCCGCGTCCAAGCGGCCCCTCAAAGGCAACATCTACCTCGCCAAAGTCACGCGCGTAGAGCCGTCGCTGCAGGCCGCCTTTGTGGAGTACGGCGGCAACCGGCAGGGCTTCCTGGCGTTTTCGGAAATTCACCCCGACTACTACCAGGTCCCCGTAGCCGACCGCATGGCGATCCTAGCAGAACAGCAGGCGGAAGCCCGCCAGCGCCAGGAAGACGACATCGAGTCCTTCGACATCTCGCCGGGCGCCAAGCGTGGTTCCCGCAGGAAGGACAAGGACGAAGCCGATGAAGAGCCCGCCGCCGAAGCTGAAGCCGGCGAAGCGGCGGAACCTGTGCCGTCGGAACCCGAACCTATCGTCGACGCCGGAGAAGAGGTTACGATCGAATTCATCCCGCCGGCCGAAGAGCCGCCGGAGAACGGCGACGAGATCCCCGAAGCCGCAACCGAAGAAGAAGATGGAGAGCTGGTTTCCTCCGAACCGGCCGCAGAGGGCAAAACGCCCGCAACAGGATTCGAGGAACCCGTCGCCGATCTCCCTTCCAACGACGGCGCAGCCATGCCCGAACCCGAAGCGCGCCGCGAGCCGGCTCAGGCGCTCGATGCCAAACGCCCGTCGCAGCGCTGGATGCGCCGCCGTCACTACAAGATCCAGGAAGTCATCAAACGCCGGCAAATCATCCTGGTGCAGGTGGTCAAGGAAGAGCGCGGCAACAAGGGCGCGGCGCTGACCACCTATCTGTCGCTCGCCGGCCGCTATTGCGTGCTGATGCCCAACACCCCGCGCGGTGGCGGCATCTCGCGCAAGATCACCAACGCCGCGGACCGCAAGCGCCTAAAGTCGGCCGCCCAGTCGCTCGACCTGCCCGAAGGCATGGGCCTCATCATCCGCACCGCCGGCGAGAACCGCACGAAGCTCGAGATCAAGCGCGACTACGAATATCTGCTGCGGCTGTGGGACACGATCCGCGAGCTGACGCTGAAATCGACCGCCCCGGCCTGCGTGCACGAGGAAGGCGATCTTATCAAGCGCGCCATCCGCGACCTCTACAACAAGGACGTCACCGAAGTTCTGGTGGAGGGCGAAGACGGCTACCGCAATGCCAAAGACTTCATGCGCATGCTGATGCCATCGCATGCCAAGAACGTGAAGCCCTACAAGGAGCCCGTCCCGCTGTTCCAGCGCCACCACATAGAGGCGCAACTCGACGCGATGTTCTCACCTTCGGTCACGTTGAGATCGGGCGGCTACATCGTCATCAACCAGACCGAGGCGCTGGTGTCCATCGACGTGAATTCGGGACGGGCCACCCGCGAGCATTCGATCGAGGAAACCGCCACCAAGACCAATCTCGAGGCTGCCGACGAAATCGGCCGGCAACTGCGGCTGCGCGACCTCGCTGGCCTCATTGTGATCGACTTCATCGACATGGAGGACGGCCGCAACGATCGCCTGGTCGAGAAGCGCCTGCACAACGCGGTGAAAAACGATCGCGCCCGCGTTCAGATCGGCAAGATCAGCCAGTTCGGCCTTCTCGAGATGTCGCGCCAGCGCCTGCGAGCGGGAGTCATTGCTGGCTCCACGGTCCCCTGCCCCCATTGCGGCGGCCAGGGCATCGTGCGGTCCGTCGAATCCACCTCGCTGCGCGTGCTGCGCGCCCTGGAAGAGGAAGCGCAGAAACAGCGTTGCGACGGCATGGCGGTGCACGTGGCGGACGATGTCGTCGTCTACACCGGCAACCAGAAGCGCCGCGAGTTGGTGCGCATCGAGAACGAATACGACGTCGCCATCAGCCTCGAGCCCAAGGAAGGCCTCAAGGCCGGCGACTTCGAGATCGATCGCATCGGCCAGCGCGATCCTGCCAGCCGTCCCAAACTCGCCGCGCTGGAAACCCCGGCAGAGCCCGAGGCTGCGCCCGAACCCGAGATCGAGGAGCCGGAGGAAGCTGAAGAGACCGCCGCAGGCGAGATCGCTGCGCAATCGCCGCCGCAGCATCAACAGCGCGAGGGCGAAGGCGGTGGCCGCCGCCGCCGCCGCCGGCGCCGCAGGGGCGGCCGCGATCGCGGCTTCGACAACGCCGAGCGGCGGGAACAGCAGCCGCTGACGCCCAGCATCTCCCCCGCATCCGATCTTGCGATGCCGAACGGCGCCGCAACGGTGCCGGAAGGCGAAACGGCGGGCATGCCCCAAGCCGAACGTGTGTTCCAGGGCGATCAGCAGGGCCAACCCGGCGAAGGCGGCGGACGCCGCCGTCGCCGCCGCCGCCGCCGCGGCCGCAGAGGCGGGCGTGATCGCGATTTCTTTGGCGGCGAGCAGCAGCGTGGCGAACAGGCGGGCGATGACCAGCCGAAAACCGAACAGTCCGGCGGTGAACCGCGTCTCGAGACGGGCGGCACTCCAGCGCCCATCTTCTATGAAGACCGCTTCGGCATCGCTGACGACATCGACACCACGCCGCGCGAAGAACCGCGCGAGCCGGAGAGGACGCCGGTCGCCGCTGATGTGGTCGAGCCCGCAGAAGAAGCCGAGCCCAACGCCGCGTCGACTCCAGTGTGGTCTCTTGAAGCCGAAGCCGCAGCGGAGATCGCGCCGGTACCTGTCGCAGCTCCTCCCGAGGAGCCGGTCGCCGAGGGACCACGCCCGCGTACGCGTTCGCGAAGGACCGCGCACGAGAAGCGCACAGTCGCCGCGCGAGCCGAGACGGCGGTAGAAACGCGCGCCGAACCGGCTTCGGAACCTGTCCCCGGGCCCGATCGCGCGAAGATCGAGGAGACGGGTGCCTCCACGCCGTTGCCAGAAGCGCCCGCGCCGGAGCCGCTCGCGGCGGAAGCGCCTGAGGTTCGGGAAATGCCGAAAGGGCCTCCCAAGAAAGGCTGGTGGCAGCGCACCTTCCGGCCGGAGTAGGCGCGAGCTTCGAAGTAAACTTACCGCAGAGGGCGTGCGCTGAACGAGGTTTGCTTCGCGCCCGGCGCTTGCTTTATTGCTGCCACTCGAGGAACTAGCGCCACTCGCATCGCTCCTCCCGCTCCAGTTTGCGCAGGGCGCCGTACTTCGCCGCCAGCGGCGTCTCGCACCTCCCCCTGTTTTCGAGAGCCAGGGGTCCAATCTGTCCTCCGGGGCGTTCCGCCTACGGAGCTTTCAGTGTTGGGAGGGTGGAAACGATTGCAGGCCGAGAACCGGCACCTCACCTTCTCCTTGCGGGGAGGTCACGCAGGTCACTGCACCGCCGCGCCCAATCCGTTCGCCGAAGGATCGGGAAGCGCCGCACACATCCCGCCGGAACAGGTGATGGCATTCACCGTGTCGTACGGCGCCACGCCGGTGGAGCGCAGGTCCTTTCGCGTCAGCACTTCGTCGCCCGCCGCCACGCGCGCCAGCGCGTATGCGATGGCCGCCGATCCGTTGGGTCCGCCTGCACCCGCGCCTGCCAGAACCGGCGGCGCATCGCTGCCACGCGCGGAGATGATCGGCGTCAGGAACGCCGATGCCAGTCCGACCGCGCCCGAGCCCGGCGTGTGTGCCAGCGTCACGCCCGTGCCGAGGGCAGTATGACCAGATCCGAACGGGCCGTTCATCGTTACCGCGCACGCCGCCGCCCGCCCCTGCGCGTCGGTGGCTGCGAAGCCCGTGGCGCCGAGGTCCTTCGGCAGTTCGGTCAGCTTGAAATCGGCCACCGTCTGCTTGACGGCATAGAGGACAGCCACCTGCAGATCCCTGGCTCCCATCTCGGTGGTTTCGGCCCGGGTGAGGTTGTCGATCAAGGCGCCTGCAAATGCACCCGCCCCGGTACGCTGCGCCGGAAGGAAGACGTAATCGGAACCCACCTGCATCACCCTCGGCGTGCCGGCAGTCGCCTTGTATGCGGCCAGTTCCGCCAGTTGAACGCCGCCGCCTTCGGCGCTTGAATAGGCCGCGATCTTGGCGGCGATCGAGCCGGCATAGAACCCATCGGCGCCCTGCTGACGGATGAGCGCCAGCGTGTCGGCGAGATCGGGGTCGGAAACGACGGACCCGGCGGGCTTGAGCTTTCCGGACTCGTCCATGAACTCACGGGCGAGGCCAGCGTCGAGCCGTATGACGTCGCCGGCGTCGGCCAGCCGCGCCTCGAGCGCGCGCGAAATCGGAAAGCCCGTGCGCGCATAGCCTTCACCCGGCGAAATCACCTTCTGCCAGGGCAGATTGCCGTAGGAAGCCTGCATCAACGCAAAGCCGCGCACATTGCCCGGAACCGCATAGGCGCCGCCGCCGGCGGAGTCGCGCGCCAGGAAATCGAACTCCTCGCTTTGATTACGCACAGGATCGTGCACGATGCAGATGCCGCCGCCTCCCAGCCCGGCCGCCACCGGATAGGTGACCGACAAAGCGAAATACATGGCCGTCACGGCGTCGACCGCGTTGCCGCCTTGTGCCAGCGTCGCGGCGCCGACTTTCACCGCGTACGGCTCGTCGCCGACCACAAGCGCCTGCGGTTTGGAGGAACCGCCCAGGCCCAGCGTGCTACCGACATCGACGGCGCATCCGGCGAGAAGAAGTGCGCCGGCAATTCCGGCTAAGATACGTGATCCAAACA
>DATKOE010000211.1:0-47650 GCA_035524815.1 Rhizomicrobium sp. | reverse complement strand
AAGTTCGACATTGCGACGCCGTCGACATCGAAGGTGTCCTCTTCCACCGCGTCGCACATCTCGTATGCGTAAAGCGTGCCGTCGGAGGCCTCAGCCCACAGGTTCGCCACCGGGTCGATGGTCATCTCGAAAAGCTCGTGGCAGGCGGTGACGCTGACCTTGTCACCCGCCTCGATCGTGGTCTTGACGAACACCTTGGTCACGGGCTGTCCGTTCTTGGTGATGTCGTGATAGCCGAGCGCGTCGGCTTGGTCGGCGTCATCGAGATACAGGAACAGCCAGTCGGACGGCTTAGGCTGCGTCGTGTTGTAGAGTTTGACGGGATATCCCCAAATCGGAAGGAAGTACGTATCGAAGCACTTTTGCAGAGTCGTCGTGAGATTTTGGAACGGGACACCGAGATCGACCGTCGCGTGATTGATGCATGCGATCGTCACGGATCCACCCTGCCCGACCTGCGCTGCGCGAGTTTGGCTCATAGACGTTCCTCCTGGTTCCGGACGCTTGTTCAACAAAGGTCAACGAACGCTAACGCCACTCACTTGCAGCAACAACCATGAGAACAGGAAGGACTAGATGAAGATCGTCGCCGTCACCGGGGGTGGACAGGGCATCGGGCGCGCCGTCGCCTGTCACTTCGCCAAGCTCGGCTATGCCGTCTCAATTTGCGACATCGACGCCGAAGCCGGACGCGATACCGCCGCCGCGATGAAGAAGATGGGTGCGACCAACGTGTTCGTGCGCACCGACGTCTCAAAGCCGGATCAGGTCGCGAAGTGGGTCCGCCGCACCGTGGACGAGATCGGGCCGCCCGACGTCCTCGTCAACAATGCCGGAATCATGATCCGCAAGGACGTGCTGAAACTGACGCCGGCGGAATTCAACCGAGTCATCGCCGTCGATCTCGGCGGCACGTTCCTGTGCTCACAGGCTGCGGCACGGGAGATGGCGCGACGCGGGCAAGGCGGGGCGATCATCAATCTCGCCTCCACGCGCGCATACATGTCGGAGCCGGATACCGAGGGCTACACCGCCTCCAAGGGCGCCATCGTGGCGTTGACGCACGGGCTCGCAATCAGCCTCGCCCCGTATCGCATCCGCGTGAATTGCATCAGCCCGGGGTGGATCGAAGTGGGCGGCTGGAAGAAGTCATCGCAGGCAGCCAAGCCGCATCACTCGAAGGCCGATCGCGAGCAGCATCCCGTGGGCCGCGTGGGCACACCGCGGGACGTAGCCGAAGCCTGCGAATTCCTCGCCGAGCGCGCCGGGTTCATGACCGGCCAGAACATCACCATCGACGGCGGAATGACCAAGAAGATGATTTATGCAGGCGATTGAGGCGCTTGACGCGCGATATGCGGTACTCCTTATGCGACAATTTTGCAGGCCAAAACTGCGGAAGTTCATTTTCATCGCAGGGCCTCGGAACGTAGTTTGGCTACATTCCAAACAGCGGGGGGACAGCAAGCGCCGGCCTTCCGGCGGGGAGTTATGTTGTGCATCAGCAAGTCGGTCGTCAGTCAGCCAGTTTCATAAACGAATCAGCCATTTACGCCGCCCTGGAAGAGGGCAAGCAGCGCGCCTCGCGCGACGAAGCGGAGGCCATCATCAAGAAGGCCGCGCTGGCCGACGGACTCACGCTCGAAGAAGTCGCGGTCCTGCTGAACGTCCACGATCCCGAGCTTGTGCAGGAGATCTACAAGACCGCCAAACAGATCAAGCTTTCCATCTACGGAAAGCGGCTCGTGCTGTTCGCTCCGCTCTATGTCAGTGACTACTGCATCAACAACTGCGTCTACTGCGGTTACGGCGCCGGGCACAAATTCGCGCGCCGCAAGCTGACCATGGACGAAGTCAAGAAAGAGACGCTGGCGCTCATCGAGATGGGCCACAAGCGCATCGCCATGGAAGCCGGCGAGGATCCGGACAATTGCCCGATTGAATACGTCCTGGATGCGATCGGCGCCGTCTATTCGGTGCATCACAAGAACGTCAACATCCGTCGCATCAACATCAACATCGCGGCGACGACGGTCGAGAACTACAAGCGCCTGAAGGACGCCGAGATCGGCACCTACATCCTGTTCCAGGAGACCTATCACCGCGAAACCTACGCGAAGATGCATCCGCGCGGGCCCAAGAGCGACTACGACTATCACACCACGGCGTTCGACCGCGCCATGCAGGGCGGCATCGACGACGTGGGCGCCGGCGTCCTGTTCGGGCTATACGACCACAAGTTCGAGCTGCTCGGCCTTTTGCAGACCGCACAGCACCTGGAAGCCGAGTTCGGCTGCGGGCCGCACACCATCTCGGTGCCGCGCATCCGCCCCGCCGGCGGCATCAACCTGTCGAGCTTCCCTCACATCGTCTCGGACGACGAATTCAAGAAGCTGATCGCCATCATCCGCATGGCCGTACCCTATACCGGAATGATCATCACGACACGCGAGGAAGCCAATTTCCGCAACGAATGCCTGGAGCTCGGCATCTCGCAGCTTTCCGGCGGCTCGTGCACCGGCGTGGGCGGCTATTGCGAAGAGAACGCCAACGGCGTCAAGCAGCCGACGCAGTTCCAGGTCAACGACGAGCGCCCGCTCGACCAGGTGATGTTCGACATCGCCGAGGCGGGCCACCTGCCCTCGTTCTGCACCGCCTGCTATCGCAACGGACGCACCGGCGACCGCTTCATGGCGATGGCCAAGATCGGCGAAATCCAGAACCTCTGCCAGCCCAACGCGATCCTGACCTTCAAGGAATACCTCGTCGACTTCGCCTCGCCCGACACCAGGGAACTGGGCGAAAAGATCATCGCCGAGCACCTGAAGCAGATTCCCAATCCCAAGCTGCGCCGCAAGACCGAGGAGCAGCTTGCCAAGATCGAAGCGGGCAAGCGGGATTTCTATTTCTAGGCCAGCGGGAGCGCGGCCGCTTCACGCCGCCTTCGGCGGCGACGCGACGGCTATGCACAAACCGCCGAAGAGCAGCGTGAGAACGACGACTCCAACGGCGACCCAGAAACTCTGCCGCGCCTGGCTGACCATGGCGGTGTATGCGTCGCGGCGTTTGATGCGTTCGTCCGTGAGGATTTTCCACAGACGACCGCGAATCGTGCGGTTCAGAAACGCGGACGACTTTGTTGCCGATATATCGGACAGCGCAGCGCGATGTTCCGGCTGCGCGAGATATGCGTCCAGCGCCTCGCGTTTCTTGACGAGAGATACGATCGCTTCATACCTTTGGAACTGTATCGGATCGCCACCAATAGAGCGTGACAGCTTGCGCATCGCGTCTTGAAGCTGTCCCTGGCTGCGTGCAAAGACCTTCAGGAAGATCGGATTGCCGGTCAGCGCATAGCCCTTCAACGCACCGTCATTGCTCAAGAGCCGCGACTCGATCGTCGTAATCTCGAGGAATGTGTCGGTAGTGACCTCGGTTTGCTGTTGACTGTTCTGCAGATTGGAGAGCGTGACGCTCATCAAGATCAGCGCCGCGATCATCAATACGGACGTCACCGCCAGGAGTTGCAGCCCGAGCGAATGCAATACGCCGGTCCGGGAAAACATCTGCAACTGGGCTCTGAGTGATATTGCGGCCTGCATGCCGTCCGCTCGTACCAAAATGGGCTTCGCACCATAGTCAACGATGCCTAACAAAGGGTGATCCGGCCGCCGGGGCGCCGCGAGTATGCGGCCTGATTGCACGCTGGCACAAAATGCCCGCATAAGTTGCGTCAGCGTCAGAGGTTGCCGCACGTATCAGTGCGTGCGTTCAAGTCTTACGAGCACGGCATCGTTGGTGCGCATCGCGATCAGGCGGGTGAAGTCGCCGTCCGCGCCGACCTGCACGGCGGCGTCCGTCTCGGGCGCGTCGCCCGAGAGTTGCTTCAGTGCATCGATCTCCATCGGCGTGAGGTCTTTCGGCAGGCCCCACTCGATGGCCTGCGAATAGACGTCGTTCGACTTGAAGCCGACCCGGTGGACGGTGAGCCGGTAGTTGCCCGGCGCAAGCGAAGCCACCGTCAGATCGACCGGCGAGATCGGTTCGGAAGGGTGGAGCTTGCGGAAATACGGCCGGTCGCTCTCCGTCTCATCGGGGATGGTGTAGTCCCAGATCAGTCCTGCAAAGCCGTCGCCGTCGCGGGTCAGCCAGGATTCAGCATCGCCGTTCGAGAGAACCTGCGGCCCCAGTTCGTTCAGGTACTTGTAGGCGAAGAACGCGGGCTTGCGGATGCCTTCGCGATTCAACAGGCCGAAGCCGCCGTGGAACGACGAGGGCGGCGGACCCGCCTCTTCGAACAAATCGGTATAGGTCCAATAGCTCATCGACTGAACCTGGCCCTCGGTCTTCTTCAGCTTCTCCAAGATGAACGGTGCACTGAGATAGGCGTCGTGGATGGGATCACGCGGGTTGTAGCTCGTGCTCCATTCCGTGAAATAGAGCGGCAGGCCCGGCATTGACGAGGCCGAAATCTGGCGGCGCACCCTCAGCACGTCACCTGCCACGGACGACCAATAAGCATCGAGTTTGTTGTCGCCCTCGCCGTTCTCGTCGAGGAACCCGCCGTGAACGCCGTAGGTGTGCGAGGTGACAAAATCAACCGGCAGGTTCGCGGTATTTGCATGCGCGATGAATTCCGGCACCCACGCCGCTCCTGCGGTCGCCGGTCCGCCCACAGCGAGGCCGGGGTCGACGGCTTTGATGGCGCGCACTGTCGTATCGTAGAGGCGGAAATAGGTTTCTTGATCGCCGCCGGTCCAAAAGCCCTCGAGATTGGGCTCGTTCCAGACCTCGAAGCGCCAGCTTCGCACTTCGGACCGGCCGAAGCGCGCTTCGAGGTTGCGGGCGAAGGCGGTGATGAAATCTGACCACTTGTCCCAGTCCTTGGGGGGCGAGCCGTTGGCCTTCCAGTTGAAGATGGTCTTGGAGCCGCTGGCCAGATCCTGGGGCATGAAGCTGATCTCGACGAACGGCTTCATGCCGGTCTTCAGGATCGCGTCGTAGACGGCATCGATCTTGTCAAAATTGTAGACCGGCCGGCCGCCCACTTCGCGATAGGCGTCCATGTCGTCCAGGAAGATGCCGTGGAAGCGGATGTACTTGAAGCCGATCTCGTCGTGCACGAGGCGGAGCTGAGCCTGGTTCTCGCTGCGCAGCAGCAGACTGGCATGTCCCGCGCCGACGCAATCCTGCCAGGACATGTCGCGCGCGCCAAGAACCGAGGCGATGTCGGCCGTAATCGGGCGGGCGGACGGCTGGGCAGCCAACGACGCGACACAGAAGATCAACCAAGCTACGGCACGGAACAAGGAACATCGGCAGCGGGCCACGAGCGTCTCTCCGCAATTGCCACGGCTGTATTAGCCCGGCAAAAGATGGCTGGAAACCAACACGATAGCGCACCCCGGCTCAAGGCGCGTCGAATCGGACCGAAGAGCGATTCGGCGGTTTAGGCCCGGGCTTCCTCCAGCTTGGCCTCGACGCTTTCGATGGTCTTCTTCTGCCGCAGCGGGCGCTGGGGCCGGCGCAGAAAGCTGATGATCATCAGTACCAGCGTGAAGCCGAGCACCGTGCGGAACGCGAAGATGAAGTGCGTGAAGAACGTGAACTTCGGGTTGTTCGTCACGGACGAGAATTGCACGCCGTAGATTTGCGGCGCGTTGAGCGCAACCGCGGCGACAACCTGATCCGCCGTGAATTCGGCGATTTCCCTGCCCCTGACGTCCGCGTTGCCGATCTTGAGCCTCTCGCTTGCGGAGCGATCCGCCGCCGCCGCCGTCTTGTTGGCTGCCGACAGATCAAGAACCATCTGCAGGAGCGGCGTACCGCTCTTCATGAACATGTGCCCGTCGGGAATCGCACGGGCGAAAACGTAGGTGACCGAGAAGAAGGCGAAGACCAGGAACACCGCCCCGGCGAACAGGATCGCGCGGCCGACCATGACCTGATAGTGGGTGTTAACCGCTTCCTCGCGCAGAGAAACGAAGATCGCTTCCTTGGCATCGTCCGAGACGCCGCCGCGGTCGACCAGATGCCGCGTCAGCCTCCGCTCGTCGACGGGCGCGCCTTCGAGCATTGCCGGAAGCATGACGGCAATGCCGGCGACGAACACGGTCAGCGCATCGACCAGGAGCACAAGGGCGAAGAACACCCAGTAACCGGATGAATTGACCCCGGCCTCGAACTTGCCGGGCAAGACATGGGCGAGCCACGGATGCGCGCTCGTCATGCTGGTGACGAGCATCAGGATCATCACCAGGTTGATGACGACGAAGAACAGCAACAGCCTTATGCCGGTGAAGCGCTTTGGCATTCTGCCACCCCCCAATTACCCTGACTGATCATACACGAAAGCCGGCCCGGACGCACAGTTGGGGCAAGCGGGCCGTTTTGGGCATTTTCCGCAAATGACGCAGCGGATTGCCCCGATCCGCGACTTGGACCGCCGGGTTGTTTTCGTGGTAGCACGCGGGAACAAAGCACCGCCCCGCATGGTCGATACGTCCATCTTCATCAAGGTAACGACACAGCTCATGGCGCCGCCCCTGGTGCCGGAGATAAGACTGCATCTGGCGACCGAAATCGTGCCGCTGTGGCGGAAGACCGAAGAAGAACTCGAAAAGGAAGGCGTCCCGCCGCCGTACTGGGCCTTTGCTTGGGCGGGCGGGCAAGCGCTGGCGCGCTACCTCCTCGATCACGGCGCCGAAGCAGGCTCGACGCTCGACTTCGGATCGGGATCGGGCCTCGTCGCCATCGCCGCCGCGAAAGCGGGCGCGGCCGATGTGCTGGCAGCAGACATCGATCCCTTTGCCGCGGCCGCCATCGCCCTCAATGCCCGGGAAAACGGCATCAGCTTGGATATCACCACCGACGACGTGATCGGACGCGAGGGAGGCTGGGATGTCATCCTGGTCGGCGACATGTGCTACGAACGTCCGCTCGCCGACAGTCTGCTCGCCTGGCTCGATAAATGCGCGCGGGCGGGCGCGACAATCCTGATGGGCGATCCCGGCCGGACATATTTCCCCAAGGCGGGGGTCGAGATGCTCGCCACCTACCGCGTGCAGACGACGCGCGAACTGGAGGATCGCGAAATCCGAGAGACCAGCGTTTACCGCTACCGGGGCGCTTGACTCGGCGGCACGGCCGGGATCAAAATGGAACAAAAAGGGAACGTGCCTATGCCCATCGACGGGACGCTGGACTATATCGAGCTGCCGGGTTCGGACATTCCTGCAACCAAGAAGTTCTACCACGACGTGTTCGGCTGGGACTTCACCGACTACGGCCCCGAATACGTCGCGTTCCAGGCTGCGGGACGGGACGGCGGCTTCAACGCAACGCGAAACGTCGTCGCGAGCGGAGGGCCGCTGGTTGTCCTCTACGCCAACAACCTCGATGCAATGGAAGCGAAGGTGAAGGCGGCAGGCGGCGAAATCATCGGCCGTGTATGTTTCGAAGGCGGCCGCCGTTTCCATTTCCGCGACCCCAACGGGAACGAACTCGCGGTGTGGACCAAGGTCTGACGAAAGCGGTGCGCGCCTATTGCGGCAGCTCCAGCGGCGGCGGCTCGTGTCCGTGCACCTCGACTCCTTTCCGCAGCTTCGAGTGACGGTAGCCATAGACGATGTAGACCAGCGCGCCGACGACGGCGTAGGCGATCAGGATGTAGAGCGCGATCGGGTCCTTGGGTGCGTTGAAGCCGTGCATTCCCGCCTGCGTCGGGCTGAACGAACTGAACAGCAAGCCGATGAGGTCCTTGCCCATCGCCGCGCCGGTGATGTCGAGCAGGATCGGCCCCATCATCAGCACGAGGCAGAAGAAGGCACCGAGGATCGGCGTCCACGGATAGAACGGCACCTTGAAGGGCCGGTGCAGCCCGGGCTCGGTCCGGCGCAGGTAGATCACGCTGCTACAGACGATGGTGAAGGCGAGCGCGGTGCCGAGGCTGACGAGGTTGCCCATGACGTCGAGCGGCAGGACGGCGGCTGCCCCGGCAATGATCGAACCCAACAGGATCGTGCCGGCCGCCGGCGTTCGGAACGTTTTGTTCACCCGGCTGAAAATGCGCGCGATCAGGCCGTCCTTTGCCATTTGATAGAACACGCGCGTCTGCGCGTAACACAATACCAGCATCACCGAGGTGAGCCCGGTAAACGCGCCGATCTTGATGACGAAGGCGAACAGATTGAGTTGGTGGTTCACCGTGAGCGGCCAGTTGACCAGGGCCCAAGGCGGGTTCATGCGGTCGACCGCAACCGCAATCGGATCGGGAACGTTCAGGGTCCGGAACGGCACCACGCCCGTCAAGATCGCGGAAACGGCCATGTAGATGACGGTGCAGATGACGAGCGACCCCAGGATGCCGATCGGCAGGTCCCTCTGCGGGTTCTTGGCCTCGCCTGCTGCCGTCGAAACCGCCTCGAAGCCGATGTAGGCGAAAAAGACGTAGGAAGCGGCGCGCAGGATGCCCTGCCACCCGTAGTGGAAGCTGCCCTCGTTCGCCGGCACAAACGGATGCCAGTTGGCGGGATTGAGGTAGGCATAGCCGATGGCGATGAAGGCGAGGAGCACGCTGACCTTCATCACAACGATCACGTTGTTCACCCGGGCGGATTCGCGCACGCCGATGACCAGCAGCGCCGTGATGCAGAGGATGCCGAACGCGCCCACAAGATTGACGGCTCCCGTCGTCTGCAAGGCGCCGTGCGCCGCAGGGTTGTTCGGGTCCGGCACGATGTACTGCATCGTCGAGTGCGATACGGCGTCCGGTATGAAAATGCCGAAATCGTGCGCGAGGCTCACCACGTAGCCCGTCCAGCCGGCCGCCACGGTGGAGGCGGCGATGCCGTATTCCAGGAGCAGCAGCCAGCCCATCGTCCAGGCGAACACCTCGCCCAACGTGACGTAGGAATAGGAATAGGCCGAGCCTGAAACCGGCATGGTCGAGGCCAACTCCGCGTAGCAGAGGCCTGCAAAGGCGCAGGCGAGACCCGAAATGACGAAGGCCACCACCACGCTTGGGCCCGCCATCGTGGCCGCCGCATGGCCGGTCAGGACGAATATGCCCGCGCCGATGATGCAGCCGATGCCCAGGGTGACGAGATTGAACGGCCCTAGCGTCCGCTTCAGTTCGCTTTTCTTGAAGTCGTCTTGTACATGCGACACAGGCTTGCGTACGAAAATGCCTGCCATATTCTGCTCCTCAGAATCCGCCCGACCGGACGTATCAAGCCTAGAGGCGGTCCTGCTCCGCGGCAAGCGTTGGGAATGGCGGCAATTTTGCGTATGGCCTGAACTTTGATCCCGACCTGTTATGCAGACAGCCGTAAGGTGTCGTTCGATGCGCGAGGCCGCCGTCGCGCCGCGCGGACACACCTGGCGGGATACCTTGCGAACGCCCCGCGCCAAAGGGACCTGAAGAATGGCTGAGCCCAGCGAGCCGGTCGACCTTTCCCAGCCCGAGCCCGTTGTGGCCGAGGCGCGTCAATTGAGGCGCGCGCTGGGCCCCACCAGCCTGATCATGATCGGCATCGGCTCGATCATCGGCGCGGGCATCTTCGTCTATGCCGGAAAGGCGGCGGCAGTGAACGCGGGACCGGCTGTCCTCATCTCCTTCGGAATCGCCGCCGTCGGCTGCCTGTTCTCGGGGTTATGCTACGCCGAATTCGCCTCGATGATTCCCGAATCCGGCTCCAGCTACACCTACGCCTATGCCACGATGGGCCGCTTCATGGCTTGGTTCATCGGCTGGAACATGGTGCTGGAATACGGCGTTTCGGCTTCGGGCGTGGCGGCGGGCTGGTCGGGGTACTTTCTCAGCTTCATGCAGCACATGGGCTACACCTTCCCGGCCGAATGGGCCAACGCGCCCATCGCGGGCCACGGCATCGGCGACCTGCATTTCACCAACGCGTACGTGAACCTGCCCGCGGTTGTCCTGATCGCGGCGCTGACTGCCCTGCTCCTGGTGGGCGTGCGAGAGTCCGCGCGGTTCAACAATGCGATGGTGCTGCTCAAGGTCGGCATCGTGCTGGTGGTGATTCTGTTCGGCCTGCCGTTCGTGACGCGCGCGCATTTCACGCCTTTCATCCCGCCCAATACCGGCGAGTACGGGCATTTCGGCTGGTCGGGGATTCTGGCCGGCGCGGCCATTGCGTTCTTCGCCTTCATCGGCTTCGAGGCCGTCTCGGTGGCGGCACAGGAATGCAAGAACGCGCGCCGCGACCTTCCCATCGGCATACTGGGTTCGCTCGCCATCTGCACCGCCCTCTACGTGCTGATCGCCGTCGTGCTGATCGGCATCGCCGACTGGCGCAGCCTCGACGTGCCCGATCCGGTTTCCTTCGCGGTCTCGAAACAGCCCAAACTCGCCTGGCTGGTGCAATGGGTGAACATCGCGGCGATGGCCGGTCTCGGCACGGTGGTGTTCACCTCGCTCTATGCCCAGACGCGCGTGTTCTATTCCATGGCGCGTGACGGATTCCTGCCGCCTGCCTTCTCGGCGGTGCACCGGCGCTTCCACACGCCGCACCGCGGCACCGTCATCATCGGTGTCGCGGCGGCGCTTCTGGCGGCGCTGTTTCCGTTCGACGTGCTGGCGGACCTGGTCTCGATCGGAACGCTTCTCGCTTTTGTCGCGGTGTGCGCGGGCATCATGATCCTGCGTGTCACGGCACCCCGAGCCGTGCGCAAGTTCAGGACACCCTGGGTCTGGTTCACCGCGCCGGCGGGCATCCTCGTTTGCGGGGTGATGATGTATTCGTTGTCCGACGGCACCAAGTGGCGCCTCGTCGTCTGGACTGCCATTGGTCTTGTCATCTATCTGGCCTACGGTCTGCACCACGCCGCTCCTTCCAAGTGGAAAGTCACCAATCCCGACTAGAGGCACAATGCGATGAGCTACCGCTCGCTGCGCGCATTCATCGCCAAGCTCGAAGCCGAAGGCGAACTGGCCCGCGTCACCGAGCCGGTTTCGACCGTGCTCGAGGCGACCGAAATCCAGACACGGCTGATCGCCCAAGCCGGCCCCGTGGTGATCTTCGAAAAGCCCGTCAAGGCCGACGGCACGCCTTCCGACATGCCGATGCTGGTCAACCTGTTCGGCACCGTGAAGCGCGTCGCCATGGGGGTCACGATCGGCGGCAAGGAGCGCACCACGGCCGCCGAGCTGCGCCAGGTGGGCGAACTGCTCGCCACCCTGCGCCAGCCCGAACCCCCGCGCAGCGTCGCCGAGGCGTTCGAGATGCTGCCGCTTGCCAAGACGGCGATGGCGATGCGCCCGAAGGCGGCGTCGAATCCGCCTTGCCAGGAAGTGGTGCTGCGTGGGGCCGAGATAGACCTCGCCCGGCTGCCGATCCAGACCTGCTGGCCCGGCGAGCCGGCGCCGCTGATCACCTGGCCGCTGGTCGTCACCAAAGGTCCGGGCGGCGTTCGCGAGGACGATTACAACCTCGGCATCTACCGCATGCAGGTGCTGAGCAAGAACCAGACCATCATGCGCTGGCTGCGCCATCGCGGCGGCGCGCAGCATCACGCCCGCTGGGGCAAGCAGCACAAGGAGCCCCTGCCCGCCGCGGTCGTGCTGGGCGCCGATCCCGGTATCATCCTCGCCGCCGTGACGCCCATTCCGGAAACGCTGTCGGAATACCAGTTCGCGGGGCTGCTGCGCGGCGACCGCGTGGAACTCGCCGATTGCATCAGCCAGCCGCTGAAGGTGCCGTCCGAAGCCGAGATCGTGCTCGAAGGCGAAGTCTCGCTCACCGACTATCGCGAAGAAGGCCCCTACGGCGACCACACTGGCTATTACAATTCCGTCGAGCAGTTCCCGGTCTTCACCGTCACCGCGATGACGATGCGGCGCGATCCGATCTATCTCTCTACCTACACCGGCCGCCCGCCCGACGAACCCTCGATCCTCGGCGAAGCACTGAACGAAGTCTTCGTGCCGTTGATCCGCCAGCAGTTCCCGGAAATCGTCGATTTCTGGCTGCCGCCGGAAGGCTGCAGCTACCGCATCGCGGTCGTCAGCATGCGGAAGGCCTATCCCGGCCACGCCAAGCGCGTGATGTTCGGTGTGTGGTCGTACCTGCGCCAGTTCATGTACACCAAGTGGGTGATCGTGGTGGACGACGACATCGACGCGCGCAATTGGAAGGACGTGATGTGGGCCGTCGCCACCCGCATGGACCCGGCACGCGACATCACGCTTATCGAGAACACGCCGATCGACTACCTCGACTTCGCCGCGCCCGAGAGCGGGCTGGGCTCCAAGATCGGGCTCGACGCCACAAACAAGTGGCCGCCCGAGGTCAAGCGCGAATGGGGCCGCCTCATCCGCATGGACGAGGAGATCATTAAAACCGTCAGCGAGAAATGGCCGCGGCTGGGCTTGCCGGGGGACGGTAAACCCGTCTGGAAACTGCCCTGACCGGCCCCCACATGCGTTGTGGTATAGTGCGGCCGACGACCCGGGGGCATCAATGTGCAGGTGGCGTTGCAGCGTCGTTCTGTTGGCGATCGGACTCACTCTCGGCGTTCCGCCTGCGAACGGCGATGACCCGAAGCCGTGCCAGCGCTATCGCCTGGCCTCGCTGGACATCGTTTACGACGCCGGCGGGCGGCCGACTGTCGAAGCGACGGTAAACGGCACAAAGGTGCACATGCTGGTCGACACGGGTGCGATCGACAGCGAGTTGTCCTTTGCCACAGTCCAGCGCCTGAAATTGCGGACCGAGCGCCTGGAGATGGACGCGCGCGTCTACGACGCCGGCGGCGTACCCATCATCAGCCGCGCGACGGCCGACACGTTCAGCATCGGGGTGATGAGCGGTACGAACTGGCCCTTCCTGGTTTCGCCAGAACATTCCGTCGCACTGGCGGAGGACGACGACGGCGTCCTCGGTCCCGACATCCTGGCCCAGTACGACGTGGAGTTCGACTTCGGCGCCAACAAGATCAACATCTTTACGCACGACGAATGCCCGGGTCGCGTTGCGTACTGGACGCAACAGCCGTTCGGCACGCTGCCGTTCGACATGGACGGCTACCACATGCTGGCGCGCGCCACGCTCGACGGCGAGAGCGTCGACGTGATGATCGATACCGGCGCGTCGGTCTCCAACATGACCGACAAGACGGCGCACGAGATCATGTCCACCAAGCCTGATCCGGCCCGCATGAAGCAGGTCGAATTCGACGTCGGCGACAGCGAATCGCACTACCTCTATCAGTTCAAGATGCTCGACCTGAACGGCCTCAAGATCGAGAACCCCGAATTCCTCATCTATCCCGAGCGCAACGCCGCGATCGCAAACCTCAGCAATCGACGTCCGACCGTGGTTCTGGGCCTGTCCACACTGCGCCAACTCCACCTCTACATCGCCTATCGCGAAAAGGTCATGTACTTTACGCCCGCCGGGGCGCACTGAGCGGATCCTCTCTGGGCACCCGCTTCCCGCGATGCGCCATCTTGCCTTCGGCGGCGGCGCGGGCCAAAACGTGCACCATGGCACACAACTCGCAAGACCTGCTCGAACACCTGATCGCCGCCGCCCGGAAAGTCGGCGCCGATGCCGCCGATGCGCTTTTCGTCGAGAACGTCTCCGCCAGCGTCTGCTACCGCTTGGGAAGGCTCGAAGAGGTCGAGCGATCCGAATCTTCCGACGTGGGCCTGCGCGTGTTCGTCGGCCAGCGCGTGGCGTTTGTTTCCTCCACCGACCTGTCGAACGATTCGCTTTCCGCCCTGCCCGACCGCGCCGTGGCGATGGCGAAGTTGGCGCCCGAGGACAAATTCGCCTGTCTGGCGCCGAAGGAACGCCTCGCAAGATCAATCCCCGACCTCGATCTCGAGGACTCCGAAGAGCCGTCGGCCGATACGCTGGTGGAGCGGGCCCGCGCGGTGGAAGGCTCGGCGATGGCGGTCAAGGGCATCACGAATTCGGAAGGCGGCGGCGCCAGCTTTGGACGCACCTCCATCGCGCTTGCTACCACGGAAGGCTTCTTCGGACGCTATGCCGGCACGGACCATTCCATTGGTGTGGCGGTGCTGGCGGGCGAAGGCACCGAAATGGAGCGCGACTACGACCACGCCAGCTCGCGGCGCTCGGCCGATCTCGAGCCCGCAGAAATTGTCGGCAGGCGCGCGGGCGAACGCACGATCGCACGGCTGCATCCGCGCAAGGCGAAATCACAGGCCGTGCCGGTCATCTTCGATCCGCGTGAATCCTGCGGGCTGCTCGGTCATCTCTCCGGCGCCATTTCGGGCTCGGCGATCGCGCGCGGGGTGAGCTTCCTGAAAGACTGCCTGGGCCAACAGGTATTCGCGCCCACCATCACGGTGTTGGACGATCCGCACATGCGGCGCGGCCGCCGCTCGAAGCCGTTCGACGGCGAAGGTGTCGCCAACGCGTACATGGCGATCATCGAGAACGGCGTGCTCAAGACCTGGCTGCTCGATTGCGCCAGCGCCAAGCAGCTCGGGCTGCAGACCACCGGCCACGCCGCCCGCGGAACCGGCGGACCGCCGCATCCCGCATCCACGAACTTCTACATGGTGCCGGGTTCTCTCTCTCCTGCCGAGCTGATGGGCGACATCGTCGACGGCTTCTACGTCACCGAACTGATGGGCATGGGGGTCAACACCGTGACCGGCGACTACAGCCGCGGCGCATCAGGCTTCTGGATCGAGAACGGCAAGCTCGCCTATCCGGTTTCGGAAGTGACCATCGCGGGGAACCTGAAGGATATGTACAGGCGGCTGACGCCGGCGGACGATCTCGTCTTCCGCTATGGCACCAACGCGCCCACCTGCCGCATCGAGGGCATGACCGTTGCCGGAGAGTGACCTTGCCCTGCTCGAACGCACCGTGCGCGAAGCCGGCGCCATCGCCAGGGAGATCTACGAAAGGCCGCACAAGACCTGGAGCAAACAGGACGGCAGTCCAGTCACCGAGGCGGACATTGCTGTTAACAGGTTCCTGAGCAAAAATCTCCGCAGCGCTCGGCCCGACTATGCGTGGCTTTCGGAGGAGAGCGAGGACGATCCGACGCGGTTCTCGGCGCGGCGCGTTTTCGTAGTCGATCCGATCGACGGCACGCTTGCCTTCGTCAGGCGCCGTCCGCATTTCACCGTCAGCGCCGCCGTCGTCGATCAAGGCGAGCCGGTTGCGGGCGCGGTTTATAATCCGATTACGGAGGAATGCTTCGCGGCGGTCAAAGGCGAAGGCGCAAGACTGAACGGCGTCCCCATTCGCGCGAGCGCATGCAAAGAGGTCGCGGGCTGCCGCCTGCTCGCGAGCAAGGCGACTTTGCGAAACCCCCGCTGGCAGTCTTGGCCGGAGATGCACGTGGAGGTGCCGAACTCGATCGCCTATCGCGTGTCGCTGGTGGCGAGCGGTGCATTCGACGCCGCAATCACGATGGTGGCGACCCACGATTGGGACATCGCGGCCGCGGACATCATCGTCCGCGAGGCGGGTGGCGTCATCACCTCGCTGGAAGGCGAGCCGCCGCGATATAACCTGCCCCAGGCGGTCCAGCCTTCGGTGCTCGCGGCCGGGCCGGCGCTGCATGCCGCCCTGCGGGCGCGACTGACCGGTTAATTGAAAAAGGGCGAATCGATGAGCGAGGTGGTCCCCGGTCAACTGCTGCATCTGGTGTTCGGCGGCGAACTGATTTCGCCCGAAACCACCGAGTTCAAGGACCTCTCCGCGCTCGACATCGTGGGGATATTCCCCAACTACAAACAGGCCCATGACGCGTGGCGCGCCAAGGCTCAGGCCAGCGTGGATAACGCGCACATGCGCTATTTTGTCGTCCATATTCACCGGCTTATGACGCCCGAATAAGCGCGCGCCCTCGCCCGGCGGAAGGGGGCGTGCTACACCCCGCCGCCATGAACGACGTCCAGCCGGGATCTGGGTATTTCGCCATCGTCCGCAGGCTTGCCCGCGACTACCTGCGCGGTCAGAAGGCGACGCTCATGATCGCGATCGTCGCGATGATCGTCTATTCCGCGGCCAACGGCGCCATGGCCTGGCTGATCGAGCCGCTGCTGAATGGCTTCATCGCCAAGGACCATGCCGTTCTCTACCTCTACCCACTCTTCGCGCTCGGCATCCTGTGGGGGCGCGGGGCCGCCTACTACCTGCAGCAGTCGATGATCGAGACCGTCGGCGAACGCGTCGTCAACGAAGCACAGCGCGAGATGTTCCGCTCGCTGGTCTATCGCGATCTGGCTTCGCTCAACGCCGTGCACTCAGGGAAGTTCGTCTCGAATTTTCTCTACGATGCGACGCTGATGCGCGATGCAATTACGCAGGGAGTGGCCGGTGTTGGCCGCGAGTTCGTCTCCCTTATCGTGCTGACGGCCATCATGTTCTGGCAGGATTGGAAGCTGGCGCTGATCTCGGCGATCGTGCTGCCCGGAGTGGCCTGGGCGATGGACCGCGTCGGCGGTTCGATGCGTCGCAACAGCGCCCGCAACATGGACGCCACGGGCACGCTTTCGACGGTTGTGACCGAGGCGTTGGACGGAAGGCGCGTCATCAAGGCCTATGCGCTCGAAGACCACGCCTCGCGACAGGCCGATGAGAAGCTGGCGGTTCGGCTAAAACTGCTGATCAAGCTGGCGCGCGTGCGCGCGTCGGCGGTACCCATCACCGACATCTTCGTGGGCATGGTCGTCGCGGTGATTCTGTTCGTAGGCGGCTATCAGCTGTTTCATGGCGAACTGAATCTGGGCCAGTTCGGCTCATTCCTGACCGCCATGCTGCTGGCGCAGCAGCCGATCCGCAACCTCAGCCAGCTTTGGCCCACGACGGCTTCCGGCGTGCAGGCATCGCTGCGCGTTTTCGCGCTCATCGACGGCAAGCCGGAGATCGTGGATTTGCCGAACGCAGAAACGCTCGCTGTCAGCCGCGCCCCGCTGGGCGGCGCAGTGAGATTCAGGAAAGTGACATTCGCTTATGTCGCGGACGCCGGCGCACCTGCCGTCTGCGGCATCGATCTCGACATCCCGCCCGGCAGCAAGGTCGCGCTGGTCGGGCCTTCGGGATCGGGCAAGACGACGATCTTCAATCTGCTCTTGCGCTTCTACGACGTCGATTCGGGCAGGATCGAAATCGACGGCCGCGACATCCGCAGCGTCTCGCTGGCGTCGCTCCGGCGCAACATCGCGCTCGTCACTCAGGAGCCGATCTTGTTCGACGAAAGCGTGGCCGACAACATCGCGCTTGGGCGGCCGGGCGCCACCCGCGACGAGATCGAACAGGCCGCGCGCGACGCGGCGGCGCACGAGTTCATCGCTCCGCTGCCGCTAGGCTACGACACCCGCGTCGGCGAGGGCGGGCTGAAGCTGTCGGGCGGGCAGCGCCAGCGGATCGCCATCGCGCGCGCCATTCTGCGCAACGCGCCGATTCTGCTGCTCGACGAGGCTACGAGCGCGCTCGACACCGAGAGCGAACGCCAGGTGCAGGAGGCGCTGGCGCGCCTGATGAAGGACCGCACCACCATCGTGATCGCCCACCGGCTCAGCACCGTTGCCGACGCCGACAAGCTGTACGTGCTCGACCAGGGCACGGTGGCGGAGTCGGGAACGCACGCCGAACTGATGGTCAAGGGCGGGCTGTACGCACGCCTTTACCAGCGTGAAGAACGCGAAGAACCGGCGGTGGTTTGAGCGATGGCGCCCTTCGGCATCACGGTCTATCGCCTCGCCACCAAAGCGCTCGCGCCCGCCGCGCCGATGCTGTTGCGCCGCCGTCTCCTCCGCGGCAAGGAAAGCCTCGAACGCGCCGACGAACGCCTCGGCTTCGCCTCCGCGCCGCGGCCGGAAGGCACGCTGATCTGGGTGCACGGCGCCAGCGTCGGAGAATGCCTGGCAGCGCTGCCGTTGATCGACGCGCTTCTGGAAACAACGGGGCGCAACGTGCTGGTGACGAGCGGGACGGTCACGTCCGCGAAGGTGATGCACGACCGCCTGCCGAAAAAGGCGTTCCACCAGTTCGTGCCCATCGACACGCCGGTTGCAACGAGCCGGTTCCTCGACCACTGGCGGCCGCAGGCGGGCTTGTTCGTCGACTCGGACCTGTGGCCGAACCTGGTTTTGGGCGCGCGCGAACGCGCCGTTCCCCTGGCGCTGGTGAACGCGCGCATGTCGCAGCGATCCTTCGAAAGCTGGCGATGGGCGCGCGCAACGGCGAAGACGATCCTGTCTTCGTTTCAGATCTGCCTTGCCCAGGACGACGATATCGCCGCACGCTTTCGCGCGCTCGGTGCCGGCGACGTGCGCGTGATCGGCAGCCTGAAGGCGGACGCGCCGGTCCTGCCGGCCGATCTCGCGAAACTCGAAGCCTTACGACAAGCGATCGGCGGCCGCCCCATCTTTCTGGCGGCACAGACCCATGCGGGAGAAGAGGAAACGATCCTGCCCGCGCATGACGCGCTGCGTAGGAGCTTCCCCGACCTCCTGACCATCATCGTGCCGCGCCACCCGCCGCGCGGACCCGATATCTCGATGCTGTGCGGACCGCGCAATAACCTGCTGCGCTCGACCGGCGGCAATCCCGGCCCGGACACGGCGATCTACATCGCCGACACGATGGGCGAATTGGGCCTGTTCTACAGGCTCACGAGATTCTGCTTCGTCGGAGGCAGTTTGATCCGGCACGGCGGCCAGAATCCGCTCGAACCCGCCAAGCTCGAATGCGGCGTGATGGCGGGACCCCATACTTTCAACTTCACGACGGCCTACGAGACCGTGTTCGCCGCGCAGGGAGCGGGCCGCGTCAATTCCAGCGGCGACATCGTCGCGCTAGCCTCCAAGCTGCTCGGCAATGCAGGGGCAGCCGAGGCGATGGGTGAAGCCGCTGCCGAAGGCGCCCAGACGCTTGGCGGCGCGGTCGCCAAGACGGCCGCCGCCGTCACGAAGATGCTCGCCGATGCGCGCGCCTGATTTCTGGAACCGAGACGATGTGCTTTCGCGGCTGGCCGCGGGCGCACTGGCCCCGTTCGGTCAATTGTACGGCGCGAGCGTCGCGTGGAAATCGCGGCACGTTCGCAGCTTCCGGCCGCCGGTCCCAGTCGTTTGCGTGGGCAACATCACGGCCGGCGGGAGCGGCAAGACGCCGGTCGCGATCGCGGTCGGGCGGGCCCTGATCGCGCGCGGCAGGCATCCCTTCTTCCTGACGCGAGGCTATGGCGGTGAAGAACGCGGACCGGTCAGGGTGGAGGGACAATCGGCGGAGGCTGTGGGCGACGAACCGCTGCTGCTCGCGCGCATCGCGCCCACCGTCGTCTCGCGTAACCGGCGCGAAGGCGCCCGATTCGCGGTAGAGTGCGGCGCTGACGTGATCGTTATGGACGACGGCCACCAGAACTTCACTCTCGCCAAGGACGTTTCCATCGTGGTGGTGGACGGCGAAACCGGCTTCGGCAACGGCCGAGTCCTGCCCGCAGGACCGCTGCGCGAGCCCGCCCGACAAGGACTGAATCGCGCCGGTGCCGTGATCGTGATGGGAGATGGCTCTCCCGCGCTCAAGGGCTATGCGGGCCCCGTTCTGCGCGCGCGGCTGGAGCCGGTGAGCGGGGACCTCGCCGGCCGCCGCGTCCTGGCGTTCGCCGGCATCGGAAGGCCGGCCAAGTTCTTCGAGACCCTGAAATCAATCGGCGCCGAGATCGTTTCGATTCAGGCATTTCCGGACCATCACCACTTCACGGCGTTCGAGATCGGTCGCCTGAAAAAGCAGGCGCGCGACCAAAACGCACAGCTTGTCACGACCGAAAAGGACTACGTACGGCTGCCGGAGGCCGCGCGCGCGGAGGTTGCCGCCCTCCCCGTGGAGGCCGTTCTCTCGCCGCCGGGCGGGTTAGAACGTTTGCTTGACAGCCTTCCTCTGCCGCGATAGCGCCCGACCCGATGCAAGCCTCGCCACCCTTGTCGCCGGTCAAGACCCTGCGGTATCTCGGGGAATCGGCGGGTTTCTTCCTGCTCATGTACTTCTTCAAGCTGCTGGGCATCGATCGCGCCTCCGCAACCGGCGGCTTCATCGGCAGGCACGTATTCTATCGCCTTCCGCCCGCCAGCACGGCGCGCGCGAATTTGAAGGCGGCTTATCCCGACAAGCGCCGCGACGAAATCGAAACCATCGTACAGTCCGTTTGCGAGAGCCTCGGGCGCGTCGTCGCCGAGTATCCGCACCTCGACAAGCTCAAGCTGGGGCCCGAGGGACGAATTCTCGTAGAGGGGCGCGAGCACATCGACGCCGCATTGCGCACGGGCAAAGGCGTGATGTTCATCTCGGGGCACTTCGCCAACTGGGAGACGATGCCCATCACCGCGACCCAGCTTGGGCTCGAAGGCGCCATCGTCTATCGCCCGCCGAACAATCCGTACGTCGACCGCTACATTTCGCGCATGCGCGCCTCCGGCGGCCCGAAAGAGCAGATCACGAAAAGCGCGAGCGGCACGCGGCGCATCTTCACCCTGCTCCGCCGCGGCAAAGCCATCCTGATGCTGGTCGACCAGAAAACCTGGCAGGGCGTGCCGGCCCCCTTCTTCGGACGCGACGCGATGACGACGCCCGTGCCGGCATCGCTGGCACTGAAAATGGGGGCAATTCTCCTGCCGGCATCGGCCGAACGCCTCGACGGCGCGCGCTTCTGCGTCCGCATTTATCCGGCCATCGAATTCGAGCCGTCAGGCAACGCCGAGCGCGACGTGCTGGCGCTGACCGCCAAAGTCAACGCCGTCATCGAGAGCATCGTGCGGGAACGTCCGGCGCAATGGCTGTGGACCCATCATCGCTGGACGACGAAACGCGATCTCTTGAAGATGAAGCCTCATGCCCTGGGCGGTTCGGGCGTGCGCGTCGAGCGCGAAGGGTCGAGCTTGACCTGAAACCACGCCAGACCCCAATGCGTGTGGGGCCCGGTGGCGCGGCCAGTCTTCCCCACCAACCCGATAACGTCGCCGCGCGATACCTTGTCGCCCACCGCGACGTCGCGCCTGCTCTGGTGCAGGTAACAGGTGGATACGCCGTGGCCGTGGTCGAGCAGCGTGATCCCGCCTTCGAGCAGGAAATCGCCGACCAGGGAAACTACGCCGCCGGTGGGCGCATGGATCGGCGTGCCCTCCGGCGCGGCGATGTCGACGCCCAGATGCGGGGCCGACGGCTTGCCGTTCAGCACGCGCTGGCTGCCGTACACGCTCGAAATGATGCCGGGAAACGGCCAATCGAACGGCTCTGCAAAACCGGTGCCTTCCGTCTCGCGCAGCCGGGCGTCGCGGACGAGTCCCTCCTCGCGCCTGATGCGCTGCAGATCCTCCTCCGGCGGCGTGACGAGCTTTTCGGGCAGGCCGTTGATGGTCTGCACCTCGTATTGGCGGACAAGCGCCGTCACGTCGGAAGCTTCCCCGGTGCCGTCGGCGAATTGCGCGGCGACACGAACTGGATTTGCGCAGTCGTACGAAAAACCGAATGCGAATACGCCGTCGGGAGAAACGAGCACCGGCCGGTCGCCGACCGTGACCTTCGCGCCGGGAACGGCGCGGCC
Source organism: Rhizomicrobium sp. (assembly GCA_035524815.1). Classification (GTDB taxonomy): domain Bacteria; phylum Pseudomonadota; class Alphaproteobacteria; order Micropepsales; family Micropepsaceae; genus Rhizomicrobium. Next base: position 26,095 of record DATKOE010000211.1, on the reverse strand, counting down.
GATGACGAGGCCGCCCTGCTCCAGCGAGCCGCGGAACGAAAGACGCGAGCCTTCGCCCGCCAATGCGCGCGGTGCGAACGCCAGCGAGACACCCGCTGCCAGGAAATTTCGGCGCGCGATCATCGAGGCGTCTTTCCGCTGTCCTGAAACCGCTTCAGCGCAGCATCGGCGGTGGCGTAGGCCTCCTGCAGATCGACGTTCCAATAGCGCAGCGACTCCAGCGGGATGTGCAAGCCCGTGACGGCGCAGACGACGTAGGAGCCCGGCGTCACGACGCGATATTCGCCGTCGAGATATTCCAGCTCGGCCAATCCCTCCGGCCGCAAATCCCGTTCCATCTTGTTCATTTCACCGACACAACCGAATTGGTGCCCCCGAAATCTAGGCGAGCCCGACGCTTTCCGCCATCAAAACAAATCGCCCTGGTTGCCGCCGCTTTTCTTGGGTTGCCCTTTGGCCTTCGGCCGCCCCCCCTCGACCGCAGCGGCGGAAACCGTCCCGTCGCCGAACGTCAGGGCAAGCGCCTCGCCCGCCACCACCTGGGCCGCCCGGCGCCGCAGCCTGCCGTCCGCGCCGCGGACAAGGGCAAAACCGCGTTCCAGAACCGCGCGGTAGCTGACCGATTCCAGGATCCGGGCGAGCCCTTCGAGCCGGCCGCGACCGTCGGAAACGCGGGCGCGGAAGCCGCGCTCGATGTTCACGGCGAGCACCTGCGTACGCTCGCCACATTGAGCAATCCTGACTCTAAGACCGGCGGGACGCAGTTGCGCAGCCGTTTCGATGAAGGCGCGCCGGTGGACATCGAGATTGCGGCGCAGCGCATTGGCAAGACGCTCGGCGGCAACATCGAAACGCTGGCGCGGCTGGGCGAACAACTGGTCGGCCCGCGGCAATATCCGCACAAGCTGGCGCAGACCGTCGCGGCGCCGGTCCATGCCTGCCGTGAAACAGCGCAACAGGCGGCGCTCGAAATCGAGCGTCTGGCCGATGAGCTCGGTGCGAACCGGAACTGCCATCTCCGCCGCGGCCGTCGGCGTCGGGGCGCGGACATCGGCAACGAGGTCGATCAGCGTGGTATCGGTCTCGTGCCCCACCGCCGAAATCACCGGGATCGCGCAATCGGCGACGGCGCGGATGACGACCTCTTCGTTGAATGCCATCAGGTCTTCGATCGAACCGCCGCCGCGCGCCACGATCAGCAAGTCGGGACGCGGTAGCCCGTCCTGCGGAAAAGCGCCGAAACCCCGAATGGCGGCCGCGATCTCGCCGGCCGCCCGGTCGCCCTGCACGGCCACCGGCCACAACAGGACCCGCCGCGGGAAACGTGCCGCGAGCCTCTGCATGATGTCGCGGATCACGGCGCCCGTGGGCGAAGTGACGACGCCGATGACTTCCGGCAGGAACGGCAGACTCTTCTTTCGGGCGGGATCGAAAAGACCCTCGGCGGCGAGCTTCTTCTTGCGCTCTTCCAGCATCGCCATGAGCGCGCCGAGCCCCGCGAGTTCCATCTGCTCGACCACAAGCTGATAGCGCGACGTGCCGCCGTAGGTTGACACCCTGCCGGTGCACACCACCTCAAGCCCCGCCTCCGGGCGCACCTTGAGGGCGCGGGCGGTCATCTTCCACACCACGGCGTTGAGGACGCACTTCTCGTCCTTGAGGTCGAAATAGACGTGGCCCGAGGAATGGAATTTCAGGCCGCTGATCTCGCCGCGCACCCGCACGAACGGAAAGGCGGTCTCGACCGTGCGTTTCAGGGCCGCCGAAATCTCGGAGACGCTGTATTCGGGCAGGTTGGCCAAGGGTGCTTCGGACATGACTCACCGATGATATAGACCGGATTGCCGAAAGTGTAGGTTTTCCAGGCGCTTTACCGCTCCATGCTTTACCGCTCCATGAGCTTCGTTGCCGGACTTTGGGCATTCCCCGCCGAGCCGTTCGAATGCGATTGCCTGGAGCATTCGATTTCGTTTTTTGGGGGAGGGAGGGGCCCTTCCCTGTCCGCCCGCTTGGTAGGCGGGGCCCCCGTCGCCCCAAAAAACAACCGCGGCGGCCCCGCGTTGCCGCGAGACCGCCTGCGGGAGTGCTACGGCAGGCACGTCGCCCTCGCGTGCGCGCACGCAAGCAGGCAACCGGCGCCATCGACACTTTTTTGCCGGGCTTTTCGAAAAAGGCTTCTTGCGAACCGGCCCGCCTTCGCACGCAGCGGCGGCGGGCACCTCAGCCGGCCTTTCCATCGTCATGCGCGCGAGGGGCGCACTCTGACCCAGGATGTCTCGCGTTCTTCCGGATGGTTGTCTCGTCGGCGGCCCGTCGGCTGCCTTTCGTCTCTCCTTGGGGTTTGGGGGAAAAGCACCACGACGGATGCCACGCGCCTGAGATGGGAGTGCGGAAAAGGCGTTTCAAGATTTTCGGAGGATTAAATTTGGATGGACGAAGTCTCTTCCACGCGGCGCACATAAGGAGAAATTGCAGGTGCGCGAGGCGGGCGCGGCGCGGAAGGCGCGCGCAATGCGGTGACACGTGCTCCAGGAGCGGTATTTCGCGATCCTTGCCTCAACGCGCTGGGACATTACTCCGTCTAAAGAATATCTGTTGCATTAGCAGACTTGACTCCGCCATTACGGGGGCAGTGCAGACGGCTCCTGCGGCGAGGCCGGACCGGCACGACCCACAGATCATGCAAGAACCGAGCTTGAATCCGGGCCGCCGTTGGGCGACGGTCGGGCCGAAGGGAGCCCGGTCATGAATGTCCTTCTCATCGGTTCCGGCGGCCGCGAGCACGCCCTGGCCTGGTCCATCTCGGCGAGCCCCATCCTGTCGAAGCTCTACTGCGCGCCCGGCAATCCCGGCATCGAGGCGGTGGCCGAGTGCGTGCCCCTTCAGCCAGCCGATGCCGACGGGCTGATCGCTTTCGCCAAGGAGAAGGCGATCGATTTCGCCGTGATCGGGCCCGAGGCGCCTTTGGTGGCGGGACTGGCGGACCGGTTCGAAGCGGCAGGCATCAGGGCGCTGGGACCGAACGCCAAGGGCGCGATCCTCGAAGGCTCCAAGGGCTTCGTGAAGGACCTGTGCGACGACTTCGGCTTGCCGACGGGGCGCTATCGCCGCTTCCGGGAGGCGATCCGCGCGAAGTCCTTTGCCGCGACTCTGGGCTACCCGGTCGTCATCAAGGCCGACGGGCTGGCGGCCGGAAAGGGCGTGATCATCGCCGAGAGCCGGAGCGACGCGGACATGGCTATCGACTCGATGTTCGACGGCGCCTTCGGCGCAGCCGGCGCGGAGATCGTTGTGGAGGAGTATCTCGACGGCGAAGAGGCGAGTTTCTTCGCGCTCACGGACGGAGAACACGTGCTGCCGCTGGCCGGGGCGCAAGATCACAAACGGGTTTTCGACGGCGACAAGGGGCCGAACACCGGCGGCATGGGTGCTTACAGTCCCGCGCCGGTGCTGACGCCGGAGGTTGTCGACAAGACGGTCGAGCGCATCCTGAAGCCCACCGTGCGCGCCATGGCCGAACGCGGCCGCCGCTATATGGGCGTCCTGTTCGCCGGGCTGATGATCAAGGACGGCGAACCCAAGCTGATCGAATTCAACTGCCGCTTCGGCGACCCGGAAACGCAGGTCCTGGTCATGCGGCTGAAATCCGACCTGCTGACCGCCCTGGTCGCGGCGCGCGACGGGGTGCTGGACCAGATCGACCTGCGCTGGCGCGACGACGCGGCGCTGACCGTCGTCATGGCCGCCAACGGCTACCCGGGCGCGTATGAAAAGGGATCGGAAATCCGCGGCCTTTACGAGGCGCAGAGGCTGGCGGACGTGCAGATCTTCCACGCGGGCACCGCACGCAAGGAGGGCAAGATCGTCGCCGCCGGCGGGCGCGTGCTCAACATCACCGCGACGGGCAAGACCGTGCGGGAGGCGCAGCACCGCGCCTACGCGGCCGCCGATCTCATCGATTGGCCGCAGGGATTCTGCCGGCACGACATCGGCTGGCGCGCGATCGCACGGGACGCCTGAGCCGTCTTTCGATCAACTCGAACCGGCACGGCGTTCCGGCGCCTTACGCGGCGCACGAGCCGTTGAATTGTCCGAACACCTTGACGATTTCGAGCTCGAACACGAGCGTCTGGTTGGGTGGAATGACGCCGTTCCCCGCCCCCTTCTTGCCGTAGGCGAGCCCCGAGGGGATCACGATGCGCCACTTATCGCCGCCATGCATCATCTGCAGTGCTTCGACCCAGCCCGGGATCAACCTGTTCACGGGCAGGGTGATCGGCTTGCCGGGCTCCGTCTTGTCGAACACCTTTCCGTCCGTCAGAGATCCCGTGTAGTTGACGGTAACGCAGTCCTGAAGCTCGATTTCCTCGCCCGAACCTTTCTTCAGCACTTCGTACTGGATGCCGGGAACGGATATCACGCCTTCCTTTTTTGCATTGTCCGCAAGGAACTGCGCATTCGCTTCATCGCTCAACGCCGGCGGATTGGGCTTGGGCGAACACGCCGCAAGAGCCACGACGCACGCCAGAACGGCAAAATAAGTCAAACGCATGACAGTCCCCTCAAGGTGATCCCGGCGTCTTATACACGCGGCGCCATTGCGCGCCAGCTTCACCTCGCCGTTCGGCACTTGTTCCGAAACGTTAAGCGCCGCTTAACGGCCGCCGCGGCAATGCTTGATTAACACGAGTGGCCTAGTGTTGCCGCTCGCGATTGGCAGTGCCGCACGAGGAAAGTCATGCCGGCCGAAGCGGGTGATGAGAAACGCAAAAATGCGTCGGAAGCCTATCGGCTCCTAGCCGAGGAATCCTCCGACATCGTGGTGGTGTACGAGCCCGACGGGGAGATCTACTTCGCCTCCTCCGCCCTGCAGCGCGTGTTGATGCGCAGCCCCGGCGAATTCAGCCGCAGCACCCTGCTTCATATCGTCCATCCCGAAGACGGCCCCACGGCGATGGCCGTCATGGCCATTCCGCCGCCGGCCGAAACCCTCAACGCCATCTTCCGGGTGCGCCACGGCGACGGCCGGTACATCTGGCTCGAAATGACCGCCCGCGGCATCTACGACACGGCGACCGGCGAGCTGCGCAACGTGATCACGGTTTCGCGCGACATCACCGACCGCGTTCAGCGCGAACTCGACATCAAGGCGGCGCAGGAGCGCGCCGAATCCGCCAATAAGGCCAAGTCGCGGTTCCTCGCGAACATGAGCCACGAACTGCGCACGCCGCTCAACGCGGTGATCGGCTTCACCGACATGATGCGCCAGCAAACGCTCGGGCCGCTGGGCAACAAGCGGTACGAGGAATACGCCACGTTGATCTACGATTCCGGCCAGCTTCTGCTGGACCTGATCTCGGACATGCTCGACATGGCCAAGATCGAGGCGGGGAAGCTGGAGCTCAATCTCGAGAACGTCGATTTCAACGGCACGGTCGAGGACTGCGCCCGATTGCTGCGCGACCGGGCCGAAAACAGCGGCCTGGAGTTCACCCTTTCCCTTCCCAAGGAGCCGGCCTTCGCGACGGCCGACAAGCGGGCCGTCAAGCAGATCATGCTCAACCTGCTCTCCAACGCGATCAAGTTCACGCCGGCCGGGGGCGAAGTGGGCGTCAGCGTGCGCGCAGGCGACGGCGTCGTGACCATCTGCGTGCGCGATTCGGGAATCGGCATTCCGGAGTCCGATCTCGAACGCCTGGGAAATCCGTTCGAGCAGGTGAACGGCGATCCCATGCTCGCCAAATCCGGCTCCGGCCTCGGCTTGGCGCTGGTAAGGGCGCTGGTCGAAAAGCACGGCGGCTCGCTCAAGATCGCGAGCGAAGAAGGCGTGGGCACCGAAGTGAAGGTCACCTTCCCGGTCCAGGCCAAGAGCCGCGCCGCCGCCTAGCGACTTCACGCCGATTTGACAGCCGGGCTCCGTCGCGGCAAGCAATCGCGCCATGCTGCTGTGGGTGGGTCTCCTCTTCGTCGCATCGGGCATCGGCTGCGTGGCGATCGACCGCCGCGCGACGCATTTCATCTATGACCACGTCGACACGCGCCTCCACGGCTTCCTGAACGCCACGACGCATCTTGCGAAGGCGGCTCACTGGCTGATTGCGGCGGTGGCGGCGTACGCCGTCTGCTGGTGCTGGCTCAGCTTCGGCCAGTTCAACGCCGCCGTGAAGCTGGCACTGAACTGCGCGCTCGCCTTCATCATCGGCCTCGGCGCGGGCAGTGCGCTGCTGCATGCCACCAAGCTGGTGCTGGGCCGGCGCCGGCCGCGCGACGAACTGGAGATGAAGCTCTACGGCTTTGTCCTGTTCGGCTTTGACCTCAGCATGAACTCGTTTCCCTCCGGGCACGCCCTGACGATCGCCTGCGTCGCCGTGGTCGCGACTGCCCTGTGGCCGCACCTGGCTTTGCTGTGGTTCGCGATCGCGCTCTGGCTAGCCCTGACGCGCGCGCTGTTGAGCGCTCATTTCCTGAGCGACGTGCTGGTGGGCTTCGGAGCCGGGCTGATCAGCGCGCGCGAGGTGCTGGTGAACCTGTTCCCCGCCCTGGCGCCGAGCTGGTTCTAGTGTCGCGGTTCCGAAGTTCGCCCGTTCCCGATATCGACATGCTGCGAATTTCGGAATCGGGACGCTAGCGCTGCAGTATCGAGCGCGCCGCTTCCACCTGCCGTTTGGTTTCGTCATCAGACGCCTCGGGCCGCGGCGGAACGTTCATGCCGCGCTTCACCGCCGGGCGCTCGCCGATCTGCGCGAGCCAGCGCTTGAGGCTGTCGAGCCCGTCGATGGAAACGCCGCCCCACTCGTGGCTTCGCGCCCACGACCAGTTGGCGATGTCGGCGATCGAGTATTCGCCGGCCAGGTATTCGTTGCCGGCGAGGCGCCGGTCGAGCACGGCTAGCAGCCGGCGGGACTCGTTCTGATAGCGGTCGATGGCTGGCTGGTACTTCTCGTGCCAATAGCGGAAAAAGACGTTCGCCTGCCCCATCATCGGGCCGACGCCGCCCATCTGGAACATCAGCCACTGGATCGCCCGCGAGCGGCCTTTTGCGTCCTTCGGCAGGAGCTTGCCCGACTTCTCCGCCAGGTAGATCAGGATCGCCCCGGATTCGAAGACCGCGAAGTCGTCCTCGTCGCGGTCCACGATGGCGGGAATGCGCCCGTTCGGATTGATCTTGAGGAACCAATCCTGCTTCTGCTGCTGCTCGGAGAGCTTGAGGGCGTGCAACTCGTAGGGCAGCCCCACTTCCTCGAGCATGATTGACGCCTTGATGCCGTTCGGCGTCGATGCGGTGTAAAGATCGATCATTGCTGCCTCTTGCCGCCCTGACTTGCTCCATGCGCGGTGCAGCCAGAATGTAGGTAGGCACCGCTACCGATCAAGGCTGGTCCCGCCGGGACTGGAAGAAACTCTTAAGGACGCCACCGGCTTCCGCAGCGTCCCCCGCGCGCGAAACTACTGGGCGGTGATGACACGTTGGCTGCTCGAAAAAGCGCGGACCGTGGAGCACCGCGCCCCCTTTGGGATCTTCGGCGGCAAACACCAGCCGTTCGACGCGCGCCAGGCTGATGGCGCCGACGCACATCGCGCAAGGCTCCAGCGAGACGTAGAGTGTCGAGCCTATCAGGCGCTCGTTGCCGATAAGGGCTGCGGCGGCGCGCAATACCAGCATTTCGGCGTGGGCAGTGGGATCTTTGCGTTCCAGGATGCGGTTGCCGTCGCGCGCCAGCAGTACCCCGTCCGCCGACAGGAGCACCGCCCCCACCGGCACTTCTCCGCGCCCCGCGGCCTCTTTGGCTTCCTCGATGGCCAGTGCTATGGCTTCGTCGTCATTCATGGGCGGACTCCATCCGTGGTCGGTTCTAGCACGTCCGAAGGCGACCGCATCGCCAAGGTGATCGCCCGCGCCGGCATCTGCTCGCGGCGGGATGCCGAAAAACTGATCGCGGAAGGGCGTGTTGCGCTCGACGGCGAGACGGTCAAGACGCCGGCCACCAAGGTCGGCGAAAACCAAGTGGTATCGGTCGACGGCAAGCCGCTGGGCGAGCCCGATCCGGCGCGGCTGTGGCGATACTACAAGCCGTCCGGTCTGGTGACGACGCACCACGACCCTGCAGGCCGGCCGACGGTGTTCGCCAACCTGCCCAAGAACCTGCCGCGCGTGGTTTCCATCGGCCGGCTGGACTTCAATTCCGAGGGATTGCTGCTGCTGACCAATGACGGCGAGATCGCGCGCCGGCTCGAACTTCCGGCCGGCGGCTGGGTGCGCAAGTACCGCGTGCGGCTGTTCGGAAAAGTCGTGCAGGCGGACCTCGACAAGCTCGCGCAGGGCGTGACCATCAACGGCGTGAAGTACGGCCCGATCGTCGCCGATCTCGAGCGTTCGCGAGGCGTGTATTCCTGGGCGACGGTAACCCTGAAAGAAGGCAAGAACCGCGAGGTGAAGCGGGTGATGGAAAGCCTGGGGCTGAAAGTCGCGCGGCTGATCCGCGTGCAGTTCGGCCCCTTCCATCTGGGCCAACTGGGGGAAGGCGCGGTCGAGGAAATCCCGGCGAGGATGTGGCGCGAGCAACTCGGCATCGGCCGCAAGCGGCGGTAAGTGACTTGAACGGCGGCGGCGAAGTGGTAGGAGAGCGCCCGCAATCCCTGGGGCCGCCGCCATGAAGAAATACGCAAAGCCTCAGGCCTATGCCGCCCTCACCAAGGACCAGCGCCACGCCGGGACCTTCGAAGTTCTGGTGCCCGTGCCCGATCGGGTGAAGCCGCAACGCATCGCCGGGCAATTCGCCAGCCTCCAGGCCGCCGAAGGCTGGATCCACAGCGACGAAGGCAAGGACGCCATCGCCGAGCTGTTCGCCCAATCCGCCAAGCGCGCGACATGATGCGTATTCGACCCTAAGCCCGGCGGCATATACGGCACGGCTTGTCCGTTCGCCTGATAGTGGTTTTTCGGCCTGCCCGCCCGGGACGGCACGGGCCCACCGCACCGATCCCAAACGAAACGCCGGACCGGCCGCGCCGACAAGGGCGGCAGCCTGAGCGCATCTCTACGAGCACATGGATGAAATCCATCCGTAGCATTGCCGCGCGCCCAACACCGACGCCAAACAAGCGGAACCTGCCGCACCGGGAATTGGCAATAGATGGTAAGACGCGTTGGTGGGAACAGAGGCAACACAATGGACGGCTCTCTCGACGGTCGACCTGTCGTCATCCGCCAGAGCCGGTTGAGGCTGTCTCTGCAGTTCGGACTGTGGCTGGCGCTGGCGCTTGGACTGGTGCTGGTGCTGCAGGTCCGCCAAACCGTTCCCTTGCATGGACCCGACATCGGCAAGGCGTTCACCGCGGTCCTGCTTTACGGCGCGCTTTTCGTTTTCACGTCCCTTGCGGTTTTCACGGTGATGATGCTCCTCAATCCTGCGGTTCTGTCGCTCGGGCCCGGCGGCCTCACCTTCAAGTCGATGTGGAGCACGGTGCAACTGGCATGGAACGACATCGATCATTTTTACGTTCGCGGCACCTCGCGTTCGCGCGAGGTCGTTTTCTACAACTTGTCCCAGTGGTATCTGTGGGAACATCCTCACCGCCGTTCGCCCCTCGGCAGCCTCGGCGCGAATTGGGAAATGGCCGCGAGCGAGCTTTCCGACCTGCTGAACCGAGCCAAAGCGAGATGGGGCGACGACCTCGTCCCGCACGATCCGCACGGCACCGCCGCCGCCCGCTGACGTCAGCGCAACGGCCCCAGCAGCGCTTCGCGCCGGGCCAGGCTCTCGGCGGGCCATTCGCGCTTGGTGTCGTAATAGACCTCGAACGCGCGCGCCCCCTGCGGCAGGACCACCCAGTCGAGCTTCGAGCGCGTGAAGATGTGAACGTCTGGCGGCAGAGCCGACGGGTCGTCGAGCGTGACCACGCGCACGAAGCGCACGACGCCGCGCCGGCCGTAATCGCTCCACAGCGCCGACTGGCAGCGCGGACAGCGGTAGATGTCGTGCGGCCGCCCCGAGTCCGTCTTCATCTCGATCGCTTCGGGCTCGACTTCGCCCGGCAGCACGGTGATGCGGTCGGTTTCGATGATCGCGTTGACGGCGAATGCGGAACCCGTCTGCCGCTGGCAATCGCGGCAATGGCAGCAATGCACGAACATCGGCCCGCTCTCGAGACGGTAGCGGATGGCGCCGCAGAAGCAGGACCCGGTGTAAGTCGCCACAGAGTTTCTCCCGATCGCATCGTTCCGGCGCATCCGGCACGGATTCCGCCGGTCCCGCCGCATCATATACGAAGCTCTGACGGCGGCGTCACCAAGACGCTTTTCACAAAAGTGCGATGGAAGGGCCAATCTTTGTCATTGGTGCATTCGTTGCCGCCCGCCTACACCCCTTGTCGCAACGGAAGTGCGGAGGGGAAATGCCCATCACCCGGAACAACCTGCGAGCCTGCGCGGCGGGCGCGGCGTTCGTGCTTGGAGCGGCAAGTGCATCGGCATCGGTGCTGACCGTCGGTCCCGGCGAGATGTACAAAAACCCGAAGGCGGCGGCGGCGGCGGCGCATCACGGCGACACCATCGAGATCTTTCCCGGCACCTACGGCGGCGCCACCTGGTACCCCAGCGACATCACTATCGTGGGAATGGGTTCGGGCGCGACCATCACCTACAACGTGCAGAACAACAAAGGCCTGTTCGACATCATCGGCAGCGACGTGACGGTCGAGAACCTCACCTTCATGGGCGCGGAGACCTCCGGCGGCAACGGTTCGGGCATCCGCATGGAGGGCAATAACCTCACCGTACTGAACAGCAAGTTCATCGGCAACCAGGACGGCATCCTGACCGGCGACTACAATACGAGTTCGGTCGTCATCAAGAACAGCATCTTCCAGAAGAACGGCGCCTGCATCAACTCGTGCGCGCACGCCGTTTATGTCGGCGCGATCGCTTCGCTCGACATCGAGAATTCCCATTTCTGGCAAACCAAACGCGGTCACGACATCAAATCGCGCGCGCTGACCAACACCATCACCGGCAACCGCATCCAGGACGGGCCAGACGGCACGTCGAGCTACCTGATCGACATTCCCGACGGCGGCATCCTGACCATCAGCGACAACTACCTGGAGAAGGGCCCCAAGACCTCCAACAAGATGTACGCCATCTCGATCGGCGAGGAAGGCGTGCGCAAGGTGGAAGGGCCGATGCTGATCGCCGACAACACCTATCAGAACGACAGCTCGATGAAGGGCGTATTCGTGCGCAACGAGACGAAATATGCAGGACTGGTGTTGCAGGACAACACGCTGCTGGGTCAGAAGACCACCGCGCTCCAAGGCGCCGGCACGGTGATCGGCGCAACTTCGAACGTGGCCGCGCTGACCGCACCGCTCGAAATGGCCGCAGCGAACTTCGACACCGAGTTCGGAGACGCCGCCGACGCACCCACGCCGCGCGACGCGCCCGAGGTTCCGACCCTGGCTCTCGTAGCGGCAATGCTGGGCCTGATGTGGTTCCGCCGGCGCCAGGCCGTCTAGCGGTTCGCGGGGAGTAGGCTATCGTCGGAGGATGCGCGAGCCCGCCGACATCGTGTGCCTGTTCGACGTCGACAACACGCTGATCGACAACGACCGCGTTGCGGCCGACCTTTCCGAACATCTGTCCCGCGCCCTGGGCCAGCCGACGCGTGACGCCTATTGGCGCATCTTCGAGGAATTGCGCGACGAACTCGGCTATGCCGACTACCTCGGCGCGCTGCAACGATACCGCGCCAGCCACCTGCACGACCCGCGCATCCTGAGGATGGCGAACTGGCTGATCGATTATCCGTTTGCGGAGCGGTTGTATCCGGGTGCGACCGAGGCCGTGTGCCACCTGGCGAGCTTCGGCGAGACGGTGATCCTCTCCGACGGCGACGCCGTGTTCCAGCCGCGCAAGGTTGCGCAGAGCGGGCTTTTGCACCTGTTCGGGCGGCGCGTGCTGATCTACATCCACAAGGAGGACGAGCTCGCATACGTCGAGAAGCTGTTCCCCGCGCGCCATTACGTGATGATCGACGACAAGCTGCGCCTGCTCGACGCCATCAAGCGCTATTGGGGCGAGCGCGTGACCACCGTGTTCCCGCGCCAGGGCCATTACGCGCACGACATGGCGACCCTGACGGAGTATCCCGCGGCCGACCTTTCGATCGACGCGATCGGCGAGCTTGCCGGTTACGATGCCGCCACGCTGCGCAATGCGGCGGGCCGGGGTGTGGCGGAGACGGGGTGAAGGAAATGCCGCCGCCGGCCGTTAGCTTCAGGCGGCCGCGAAGGAAATTCTGGCCGAAGCACTCGCGCATATGCGCCGCTGCGCGCCCCCTCCCCCCTTCGCCCTTCGGGCTATGGCGGACAAGCCGGGCGGACTTCCCCCGCTGAAGCGGGGACAGAAAAGACTCGCGCAGATCACGGCGTTCCTGTGTCGCACGGCTATTTTTCACCGGCCGACCAGTGTCCGCGCAAGTTCGCCACCCAAGCACGCAATGACGACGCGTTCTTCCGTGTGCGCTCCTCGTATTGTACGCAGTGCTTATACTCGACCTCCATCCGGGCAAGCGTATCCAGGTCGTCCCGCGAAGTTCGCGCGCCGGCGATTTCCTTCTCAATCAGCCGGAGCTGGTTATGAAGCGCTTCGAGATAGGCTGCTGTTTCGAGCAGGTGCGAGTCCCCGGCGATCTGCCAGGCGACCCTCATCGAGGTTGTCATCGCGCCGCGTGGGGCATTGTCATGAATCTGTTTCAGGCTCGGCAGAGAGGTCTGCGCTTCGGCATTCGACGTCATGCGCTGCAAAATTGCGCAGCCCCAGGCCCGGTCAGAGACCGCCAAATCGACGGCACGCGCCCGCGCATCGACAATGTCGCACCGCACGATCCGTCCGTCGTCCAGAATGATCTCGGCACTCGGGTCCGTATCGCATCGATAGCCCGGCCTCCGGATGAACTCGTCGAAATCGCGTACCGCCAGCGCCTCGGCACGGGAATAGTGGGCAGGGACGGTTCGGCAGGACAGCGGGCGGCGCTCATATATTCCGCATCTGCCGTCGCGCAGTGCGGCGCAGGCCCCTGGCGGACTGTCGAGGGGCGTGGCGGATATCACCAAGTACTGATTGCACTCCACGGTCCTGCCGTTCGACTTCAATTTTGCCGAGCTCTTGCGGGCCGCAAAACGTTCCACGTGACGGCTCTGTTCCAAGAATGCGTTCTTGCCCGCGTAACTCAAACCCACACTCGCGCGGTCCCTCGCGTTCTTCGGAAACCGATACAGCCGGAATGTGAGTCTGAAAACGAATTGATCGGAGAGCGGGGCGGCTTCAGACAATCCCACTTCGGGCGAGCGATTGCAGCACGCTCCGCATTGCGTGCAGCGAAAATGACGCGTTCCGGGCTGCAAAGAGGCCATCTCCAAAAGAACGAGGTTGTCCCGCCGCGACGTGAATACGATAGCATTCGCCTCAGCAGGTTGCTGCTTTGACCGCAGGACGAGCCGCCGCGGCCACGCCGCCGCTTTCGCCAATCCTCCCCATCCTGCTTCGCTCCTGCGGAGCTTCGCAGGACGAGCCCGACTAGCTCTTTGCCGCTTTGTCCAGTCCTTCCCACAGACCGTTCAGATAGACCGCCCCTAGGGCGCGGTCGTAGAGGCCGTAGCCGGGGCGGCCGTGCTCGCCCCAGATCATGCGGCCGTGATCGGGGCGCACGTAGCCCGTATAGCCTACGTCGTAATAGGCCTTGACGATGGCGGCGATGTCGAGCGAGCCGCAATCGGACTTGTGCGCCGTCTCGTGGAAATTTCCGGCCGCGTCCACCTTCACGTTGCGGATGTGGGCGAAGGCGATGCGTCCGCGGGCGCCGAACTCCTTCACCAGTTCCACGATGTTGTTGCCGAGATCGGCGCCGAGCGAGCCCGCGCACAGCGTGAGCCCGTTGTACGGACTGTCGACGATCGCCAGCAGCCGGCGCAGGTCGTCCACGTTCTTGACGATTCGCGGCAGGCCGAAGATCGGGCGCGGCGGATCGTCGGGATGAATGGCGAGCCTGACGCCTGCCGCTTCCGCCGCCGGCACGACGGCCTTGAGGAACGCAGCGAGGTTGGCCCACAGCGCCTCCTCGCCGACGCCGCGATAGGCCGCCAGGAGGGCTTTCAGTTCCGCGGGCTTGTAGCTCGCATCCCAGCCCGGCAGGCCGATGCCTTGTTCCGGATCGATGCGGCTGACGGTTTCGGCGTCGAAGCCGAGCGCGGTGGAACCGTCGTCCAGCTTCCTGTCGAGGACGGTGCGCGTCCAGTCGAATACCGGCATGAAGTTGTAGCAGACCACCTTGATCCCGCATCTGCCGAGGTTCGCGAGCGTTTCGCCGTAATTGGCGATGAGGCGCGCGGCGGAAGGACGGCCGAGCTTGATGTCCTCGTGCACGGGAACGGACTCGACGACCTCGAACGCGAGACCCTGGGCTTCGATTGTCTTTTTCAGACGCAGGATGTTCTCGACCGGCCACACCTCGCCCACCGCCACGTCGTAGACCGCGGAAACGATGCCGGAGAGCCCCGGAATCTGGCGGATGTAGTCGAGCCGGACGGGATCGCCGTCGCCGTACCAGCGGAAGACCATCTTCATGCCGTGCGCCTGCCGGGTTTCGGTGCGAGGCCACTGTCGCGCGGGCGCGCAGGCATCTCAAGGGCGAAGTGGCGGCGGCGCCTTACGATTTCGCCAGCGCCTCAGGCTGCTCGTAGCCTTCGGGATCCTGGTGGATGATGATCTCCGCCTGCGGGAAGGCGGCGGCGATGCCCGCCTCCACCTCGTCGCTGATGGCGTGGGCGTCGAACAGGTCCAGCTTGGGATCAAGCTCGATGTGCACCTGGATGAAGGCGCGCGTGCCCGCCGCGCGGGTGCGCAGGTCGTGCATGCCGTGGACCCGGGAATGGCGCGCGATGATCTGCTTGATGCGCTCGCGGTCGGAGTCGGGCAGCTCGCGGTCCATGAGCTGATCGTAGCTCTGGCGGAAGATGTTGAGCACTCCGAACGCCAGGATGCCCGCCACCACGATGCCGATGACGGGATCGGCCACCGGCATGCCGAAGCGCGTCGCCAGCACGATGGCTACCACTACGCCGAAATTGATGAGGATGTCGGCGAGGTAGTGCATGAAGTCGGCGTGAATGGCGATCGATCCGGTGCGCCGCACGACGTAGCGCTGCAATAGCACGAGCACGACGGCCGAGCCGATCGAAACGGCCATCACCGCAAGCCCGATCTCTCCGTGATCCACGGGGCGCGGGTCGATCAGGCGCTGCACCGCCTCCACCACCAGGAATACCGCCGATCCCGAGATGAACGCGCCCTGGGCCAGGCCCGCCAGCGGCTCGGCCTTGCCGTGGCCGAAGCGGTGCTCGCGGTCGGCCGGCGTCAGCGACTGGCGCACGGCCAGCAGGTTGATGAAGGAGCCGATCACGTCGAGCGCGGAATCCGCCATCGACGCGAGCATGGCGATCGAATTCGTCACCAGGAACGCGACGATCTTGATCACCAGCATGAACACGCCGGTCGCCACCGCGGCCAGCGCCGCCGTGCGCATCAGCCTGCCGTACCGCGCCAGCAGGCGGTCTTGCTGCGAGACGTTCGGCGTCACGGGTAGAGGCGCTCCGTCCGCCAGGGTTCGTCAACCGAGCCGCGACGATACACCAGCCGGTCGTGCAGGCGGAACGGCCGGTCGCGCCAGAATTCAATCTCGAGCGGGCTCACGCGGTAGCCCGACCAGTAGGGCGGGCGCGGCACCGTGCCGAGGCCGTATTTGAGGGCGTACTTCGCGATCTCCTTCTCGAACACCCAGCGGCCCTCCATCGGGCGCGACTGCGCCGAGGCCCAGGCGCCGATCTGGCTGTCCTTGGCGCGCGAGGCGAAATAGGCATCGGCTTCCGCCTCGCTCACGACCGAGACCGGCCCGCGCACGCGCACCTGTTTGCGCACCGTCTTCCAATGGAAGTTCAGCGCCGTATAGGGATGGGCGGCAAGCTCGGTGCCCTTGACGCTCTGGAAATTGGTGTAGAAGACGAATCCGCGCCGGTCGAGACTCTTCAACAGCACCATGCGCACGTTGGGGCGACCTTCGGCGTCCACCGTCGCCACCGCCATCGCATTGGCCTCGTTGGGCTCGGTCCTTTCGGCGTCCTTCATCCAGGCCTGGAACAGCTCCAACGGATCGCGGGCGGCAGCAATGCCGCCATCGTCGATGGGTCCGCCGATTTCGCTCATGGGCGGCGGCATACCATCTTCATATTGCACGTGCTAGCCTTACGGACCATGCGAGCGCGCGTCCTGTTTTCCCTGGCGTTCTGCGCCGCCGGCGCGCTTGTGACCGGCTGCGCCAGCGCGCCTTCGGGCGAAGAGATCAAGACCACCTTCGATGCCGGCCTCAAGGACTACGACGCCGGCGACTACCGCGCCGCCTATGACAAATGGCGATCGATCGACCAGTTCGATCTGGCGGCCTTGCGCAACGTCGCCCTCATGCTCCGCAAAGGCGAAGGCGTGCCCAAGGACCCCAAGGCCGCCGAAGCCCTGATGGCCGAAGCCGCCGATGCCGGACTCGCCACCGCCCAGGCGGACCTCGCCGACATGCTGATCAAGGGCGAAGCCGGCCCCCCCGATCCCAAGGCCGCCGTGCCCTGGCTGGCCCGCGCCGCTTCGGCCGGCCATCCCCTGGCCGCCTTCGAGCTCGCCCGGATGTACGAAGAGGGAACCGTGGTCAAGCAGGACATCGAGCAGGCCCGCAAGCTCTACAAGCTCGCCGCGGCGGCGGGCGTGGACGGCGCCCAGGACCGGCTTAAGGCCCTTCCGCCGGAGCCCGACCCGCCGCTGCGCCATTAGCGGCTCGTGAAACCGCACCCTATATAGTGGGACAGCTTATCGACTCGGGCGGAGGCATGCGCGACCCATACGAAGTGCTCGGCGTTTCGAAGACCGCCAGCGAAGCGGACATCAAGAAGGCTTTCCGGAGCCTGGCCAAGAAGTTTCACCCCGATACCAAAGGCGGGGACAAGAAGCGCTTCCAGGAGATCGGCGCCGCCTACGACGTGATCGGCGACAAGGACAAGCGCGCCAAGTACGACGCCGGCCAGATCGACGAACAGGGCAACGCCCGCGGCTTCGATCCGCGCGCGCATGGATTCGGACAGGGGGGCTTCGAAGGCGGTTCGCCGTTCGGCCAGGCTGGGCAGGATCCGGGCGGATTCCATTTCACCTGGACGCGCGCCGGCGAGCCGGGCGCACAAAGCGCGGAGGGTTTCCGCGCGGAAGACCTGTTCTCGGACCTTTTGGGCGGGCTCGGCGGGCGGGCACGCGGTGGCCGCGGACGCGCCCAGCCGCCGCGGGCGGGCCAGGATTTCGAGGTCGAGACGACGGTCAGCTTCGAAGAAGCCGCCAATGGCGGAACGCGCCGCGTCGTGCTGCCGAACGGCGAACAGATCGACGTGAAGATTCCGCCCGGTCTCAAGGACGGCCAGCAGATCAGGCTCAAGGGCCGCGGCGGCGCGGGCACAAACGGCGGACCGCCGGGCGACGTGATGATCCGCGTCAGCGTGGCGCCGCATCCCTATTTCACCCGCGACGGCCACGACCTCAAGATCGACCTTCCGGTCACGCTCAAGGAAGCGGTGCTGGGCGCCAAGGTGCCGGTGCGCACGCTTTCAGGCACCGTGTCGCTGTCGATCCCGCCCGGCTCCAACACCGGCAAGGTGCTGCGGCTGAAGGGCAAGGGCATTGCCGCTCACGGCACCGAGCGCACCGGCGACCTCTATGTCCGGCTGATCGTCGCCCTGCCCGATGCGCCCGATCCCGAATTGAAAAGCTTCGTCGAGAAGTGGCAGGCGAATTACGATCCGCGCGCCAAGCAGCGTTAAGCTGCTTCGGCGGCGCGCCGCCGGTCGAGGATCAAGGCAAAGCCCAGCGCTGCGGCAACGACGGCCACAACGAGAATTCCGAGGGCCAGCAGGAACGCATCGCGGACCCGGAGGTCTGCCGCCCGAACACGCTCCGAAAGCAGATTCTCTTCGCCCTGTTGCATCGTCTTGAGCGTCTGCATCAGCGGCTTTCGCGCGTTCGCGCGTGCGAGCGAGGCGATCGTCGCGACAGCCTGGTCGTGCGGCATCCGCCTGAGCGCTCTGAGTTTGAGCCTGAATTCGGACCAATCCGCGCGCAAGCGGGCCAGCTTCGTCATCTGGCCGGGATCTTCGGCGAACAGCGCGGAGAGCGTGCGAAACGACTGCTCCTGACTACGGCCGCCCTGCTCGCCACGCGTCATGAAGGCCGAATTGCCGGTGAGCAGATAACCGCGATAAGCCAGTTCCATCATGAGCGCATTGGCGCGGACTTCCGACAATTCCAGCAACGCGGAATTCGAATGCTGGACGCGGACGTAGGTCTGGCGGAGCTCGGCGAGATTGGCGCCCAGCAGCAGCATTGCCGCGATGAAAAGCACTGCGCCAACCAGCAGCACGGCAAGACCCAGGTCATGCAGCGCGACCATCCCCTGCCTGGTCGAGCCGACAGACTTCTGCTCCTGGACTGTTTCCGGCCGGCCAACCAAGATGTTCATGCCCAAGTGCCTTTCTTCCGGTCGAGCGGCACCGATTATCGTGAACGGAGTTTAAGCCTGCGTTAGACCGCGTATTTCCACGGTTCTACCTTTGGTTGAATCCGGTACCGGCGTGCGAACATCCCGATTCTTGCTTTTCCTCGCCCTTTCAAGGCATTTGGCGGCAAAGAACAGACTCGGAGGGCGACATGGCAGCCAACGGCCTGATGAAGGGCAAGCGCGGCCTCATCTTGGGCGTGGCGAACAGCTATTCGATCGCCTGGGGCATCGCGCAGGCGCTGCACGAGGAAGGCGCCGAGCTGGCCTTCACCTATCAGGGCGAGGCGTTCAAGAAGCGCGTCGTCCCGCTGGTCGAACCGATGAAGCCGGCCGCCGTGCTCGACTGCGACGTGACCGACGCGGCCTCGCTCGACGCGGTGTTCGATGCTCTGGCCAAGGCCTGGGGCAGTCTCGACTTCGTCGTCCACGCGGTGGCGTTCTCCGACAAGGAGCAACTCAAGGGCCGCTACGTCGACACGACGGCCGAAAACTTCGTTATGACCATGAACATCTCATGCTTCTCGTTCACGGCGGTGGCGCAGCGCGCCGAAAAGCTGATGGGGAACGGCGGCAGCCTCGTCACCCTCACCTATTACGGCGCCGAGAAGGTGATGCCGCACTACAACGTGATGGGCGTGGCCAAGGCGGCACTGGAAGCGAGCGTACGCTATCTCGCCGAGGACCTCGGCAAGAAGGCGATCCGCGTCAATTCGATCTCGGCCGGGCCGATCAAGACGCTGGCGGCCTCTGGCGTCGGCGACTTCCGCTATATCCTCAAATGGAACGAGTACAACGCACCCCTGCGCCGGACCGTGACGACCGGCGAAGTGGGTGGCGCAGCGCTGTTCTTGCTTTCCGATCTGGGCAAGGCGGTGACCGGCGAGTGCCTGCACGTCGACTCGGGCTATCATATCGTCGGCATGAAGGCCCCCGATGCGCCGGATATGACGGCGGCCAAGGACTGAGGCATGTCCCACAACACGTTCGGCCATCTGTTCCGGGTGACGAGTTTCGGCGAAAGCCACGGCCCGGCGCTGGGCTGCGTGGTGGACGGCTGCCCGCCCGGAATTGCGCTGACCGAGGCCGACATCCAGGCCGATCTCGACCGCCGCAGGCCCGGGCAATCCAAATTCGTCACCCAGCGCAAGGAGCCGGACAAGGTGCGCATCCTTTCCGGCGTGTTCCAGGACGAGCGCATGCCGCTGCAACTGACGACCGGCACGCCGATCGCGCTGCTGATTGAAAACGTGGACGCGCGCTCGAAGGACTACGACGACATCCGCGACAAGTTCCGCCCCGGTCATGCCGACTACACCTATTGGGCCAAGTACGCCGTGCGCGACTATCGCGGCTCGGGCCGCCAGAGCGCGCGCGAGACGGCGGCACGGGTGGCGGCGGGCGCCGTCGCCCGCAAGGTGCTGAACCATCTCTACGGCGCGGTGACGATCCGCGGCGCGCTGATCCAGATGGGTCCGATGGAAATCGACCGCGATGCCTGGGACTGGGCCGAGGTGGCGAGGAACCCCTTCTTCTGTCCCGACGCGGGCGCGGTGGAATCGTGGACGGAGTATCTGGAGACCATCCGCAAGGCGGGTTCGTCCTGCGGTGCCATCGTGGAAGTGGTGGGCGAAGGCGTGCCGCCTGGTCTGGGCGCGCCGGTTTACGGCAAGCTCGATGCCGACCTTGCCTCCGCGATGATGGGCATCAATGCGGTCAAAGGCGTGGAAATCGGCGACGGATTCGCCACCGCCGAAATGTCGGGCGAAGAGAACGCCGACGAGATGCGGGCGGGGCCGAGCTTCTTGTCGAATCACGCCGGCGGGATTCTCGGGGGAATTTCCACCGGCCAGCCGGTCGTGGTGCGATTCGCGGTCAAGCCCACCTCCTCCATTCTCACGCCGCGAAAGACCATCGACGTTGCCGGCGCCGAGACCGAGATCGCCACCAAGGGCCGCCACGATCCTTGCGTCGGCATCCGCGCCGTGCCGATCGGCGAGGCGATGATGGCGCTGACGCTGGCCGATCATGCGCTCCGCCACAGGGGGCAGATCGGCTGACCGTCCGCGAGGGGGCATTAGTGGGCGTCTTCGATTATCTTTCGATACTCTTCTCGGTCATCATGGGGCTGGCGCTGACCCAGATTCTCCAAGGGCTGCGTGCGTTGATGCTGGCTCGTTCGCGTGTCGTCGTCTTTCTGCCCGCGCTGATCTGGGCCGTGCTGATGATCTTCATCGTGGCGCAGGCCTGGTGGGGCATGTTCGGGATGCGCGATATCGGCCTGTGGAATTTCGCAATGTACGGCGCCGTCGTGCTTCAGACCACGCTCATGTATCTCGCATCGGGATTGGTGGTGCCCGACGTTCCGGCCGAAGGCATCGTCGACATGCGCGAGGCGTACTTCGCCCATTCGCGATGGTTCTTCGGCACTATCGCCGCCACGGTCGTTTCCACTTTCCTGAAGGACTATGTCACGATCGGGCGCGTCAGTTCGAACTGGAACGCGTATTTCCTGGAGGCATGCCTCGTCCTCTTCACGATTGCGGCGGCCACAAAATCGCGCTGGTTCCACTGGTTTCTGGCACCGTTTTCCGTCTTCGTCATGACCGTCTACACAGCGCTGCTTTCGTTCCGGCTTTGACTTGATCTGGGAGGGAACTAGACATGAACCTGTTCGTCACGATCCTGCTTTTCATCCTCGCCTTCTTGGCGCTGTCGACGCTCTTCGGCAGCTTCTTCACCGTGCAGCAGCAGACCAGCGCCATCGTCGAACGGTTCGGCCGCTACGTCCGCACCGCCCACCCGGGCCTGAACTTCAAGATCCCGTTCATCGAGAGCATCGTCCAGCGCGTGTCGCTGCGCGTGCAGCAGTTGCTGGTGGAGGTCGAATCCAAGACGCTCGACAACGTGTTCGTGAAGGTGCTGGTGGCCGTCCAGTATCGCGTGCTGCAAGGCAGCGAGTCGGATTCCTTTTACCGGCTGCAGGACCATCAGGAGCAGATCAAGTCCTACGTGCTCGACGTGGTGCGCGCCAAGGTTCCGAAGATGAACCTCGACGAGGTGTTCGAGAAGAAGGACGACATCGGCCAGGCGGTAAAAACCGAACTCGACGTATCGATGAAGGTGTACGGCTTCGAGATCACCAACGCGCTGGTGACCGACGTCAACCCCGCCGACAACGTCAAGGCGGCGATGAACGAAATCCAGACCCAGCAGCGGCTTCAGGTGGCCGCCGCCGCCAAGGGCGAGGCCAACAAGATCCTGGTGGTGAAGAACGCCGAGGCCGAGGCCGAATCCAAACGGCTCCAGGGCGAAGGCATCGCCAAACAGCGGCAGGCTATCGTGGCGGGTCTGCGCGAATCCATCGCCGCGTTCACCGAGGCGGTCGGAGGCGTTTCGGAACGCGAGGTACTAAACCTGGTGCTGCTGACCCAGTATTTCGACACGCTGAAGGAGATCGGCGTATCCGCGGGGTCGAAAGTGATCCTGACGCCGCATGCGCCGGGCGGCATGGCGGACCTTTCCCAGCAACTCAGCTCCGCGATCATCACCGGCACGGAAGCGGCAACAGCGAAAGCTCCGGACGGGAAAGGAAGATAGCGAATCGACGCGGACACGCGGGGAATGCGGAAGCCCCGCATCTTCGCGTGCAAGCCGGTCAATCCGGCTTTGCGCTCCAGCGTGGAAACAGCTCAGCATTCCTGCCGACGGCGAGCTGCGGATGGGAGGCGATTTCGACTTTTTCGGCCTTCTCCCGGGCGTGTACGCAGTCGACCGTGCGGTCGGCGAAGCTGACGAAATCGCCCGCCTTGAACAACCACTCGACCGCGCAGGTGTCGAAATAGGTGTAGCGGTCGGTCGCGCCGCAGCCGAACGACGGCCGGTCGGCCGCCGCAGCCGTCAGCACAATGCGGTCGGGGCCCTTCAGGCGGCGGACGAACACGCCCGAATAGCAGGCCGAAACCACCACCACCGCGGGACGTCCGGTGCAGGCTTGGTCGATCAACTTCGCCATCTGGCGCGGCGTGATTTCGCCTTCGCCCATCTGAATGCCGTCGTCGGAACCGTGCGACGTGAAATACGCAAAGCAGCCGCCCGGCGCGCGGCCCGCCGCGTCGCGCAGTCCATCGGCGATGTTCGGGAGCGTCGAAGGCCGGGCGTGGTCGGAAGGATAACGCTCCGGCCGCACGGAGAACTGCGCGATGTTCGCGGGCGAGAAGCCCAGGTCCACAAGCTGGCGCGCGATGGTTGCGCGGCCGTTGTCGAAGACCTCGCTGGGCTCGCCGGTCTCGGCGTGGAAGTCGCCCGCCACCACGATGGCGGCCCAGTTGGAGAAGTCGCCTGCGCGCGCCGGCAGCGCCAGCGACGCCAAAACGCACAGCCACGCAAGAGGCTTCATCGTTCGAAACTCCCCATGAGCTCAATATGCGACGACCACAGGAACTGGTCCACCGGAACGACACGGATGAGGCGCCAGCCCCCGGCGATCATGACCTGCGCGTCGCGTGCGAAGGTGGCGGCGTCGCAGGACACATAGGCGGCGCGGCCGACGGTGCTCTTCGCCAGTGCACCGGCCTGTTCGATGGCGCCCGCGCGCGGCGGATCGAGGCAGACCGCATCGAAGGCGTTCAGCTCCGCCGGGCCGGGCGGGCGCTTGAAGAGATTGCGCTTTTCGGTGGTGACCGGCCTGAGGCCCGGCGTTTTCTTCGCGGCGGCGGCGATGGCGGCGAGCATCGCAGCCTCGATCTCGACCGCGTGGACGCGGGCAGTCTCCGCCAGAGGGAACGTGAAGGTGCCGCAGCCGGCAAACAGATCCGCGACGTGCCTGGCGCCGGAAAGCGTTTCGCGCACGAACGTCTGCAACGCCGCCTCGCCCTCGCGCGTGGACTGGAGAAAGGTCTCCGCCGGCAACTCGACGAGAGCCTTGCCGAGACGCACGGACGGCACGCCGCGCGAAACCACGCTCTCGCCGTGGGCGGAAATGCGCACCAGATCGAGCTTTTCCGCCCAACCCGCCAGCGCCGCGATGGCGGCCGCATCGTTCGGTACCCTCCAGCGCAAGCCGAGATCGATGCCGGCTTCGGTTTCGGTCAGCCGCAACTCGGCGTCGCCGCCCGCGGGCAGCAGCGACGCCAGCATCACGCGCAGGCCGGGCAGCAGCGCAACCAGCGACGGCCTCAGCACGAGGCATCGAGCGAGATCGACAATGGAATGGGTGCGCGCCGCATGGAAACCCAACGCGACGCCGGCGGCGGTATTCTTCGCCTTGAGCGTGGCCCTGCGGCGCGTGCCGGGAGGCACCTCGATGATTTCCGCGATCGTGGTTTCGACGCCGTGCCGCGCCAGCGCGCCGGCGACGAGGTTTCGCTTCAGCGTGCGATAGTCCGCATCCGCAATGTCCTGGTAGGCGCAGCCGCCGCAGACGCCGAAGTGGGGACAGAGCGTCATCGCGTCTGCCTCGCCGCGACGAGATACTCGCGGTTGCCGTCACCGCCCGTGATCGGACTTTCCATCGTGCCGAGCACCGTCCAGCGCCGCTCTTCCAGCCATCGGGCGATGGACTGCACCGCCATCGCCCGCGCCGTCTCATCGCGAACAATGCCGCCTTTGCCGACGTTTTCGCGCCCGGCCTCGAACTGCGGCTTGACGAGCGCAACCAGCCACGCATCGCGCGCCAGCGGCAGCGCTGCAGCCAGCACCAGCTTCAGACTGATGAAGCTCGTGTCCGCCACGACCACCTGCGGGGGCTCGGGAACGGTCTTCACCGTGAGATGGCGGGCATCAGTCCCTTCGAGGCAGACGACACGCGGGTCCGTCTTCAGCTTGGCGCGAAGCTGGCCGTGGCCGACATCGACCGCGTAGACGCGACGAGCGCCGCGTTCGAGCAGCACTTCCGTGAACCCGCCGGTCGAGGCACCGATGTCGAGGCAAGTGCGGTCCGCCGGCGAAAGGCCGAAACGGTCCAAGGCGGCGACGAGTTTGAGTGCACCGCGCGAGACATAGGGGTGCGCCTTGACGTAAGAGATCTCCGCGCCCAGCGCGATCGGCTGCGAGGGTTTCAGGACCGGCATGCCGGCCGCCTGCACGTTGCCGGCGCGGATCGCCGCCTGCGCCTCGGCGCGGGAGGCGGCAAAGCCGTGTTCGACCAGGAAAATGTCGGCGCGGGTGGACATGGGGCGGCTATACCGCCCTCCACCCGAAAAATCACTTCGTGATTTTTCGCTCGCACGCGGCCGCCACTCGCCCCCGCTAGGGGGAGGTTACAAAGCTATCCGTCCCGCCACAGCGGCCGAGTTGGAGCGGCCAAGCGCCGCGAGCGCCGTTTCGGCGATGGCGCCGGAATCGAGACCGGCTTCGATATACATCCGCTCGGGGGTGTCCTGGGCCTGGAACTGGTCGGGCAGCGTCATCGGGCGCACCTTGAGGCCGTGGTCGAGCAGGCCTTCGCGCGCCAGGAACTGCAGGACGTGCGAGCCGAATCCGCCGACCGCACCCTCCTCCACCGTGATCAGAAGCTCATGCTCCTGCGCCAGGCGGCGGATCAGATCGCGATCGAGCGGCTTGGCGAAGCGCGCATCGGCCACGGTGGTCGAAAGACCGAAGCCGGCAAGGCGCTCGGCCGCCTCCAGCGCCGGCTTGAGCCGCGTGCCGAGCGACAGGATGGCGATGGAATTGCCTTCCCGCATGATCCGGCCCTTGCCGATCTCGAGCGGCGTGCCGACGAAAGGCACTTCCAGGCCGAGACCCTCGCCGCGCGGATAGCGCACGGCGGACGGACCTTCGTCGTGGCGCGCCATCGTCGCCACCATGTGCATCAACTCGACCTCGTCGGCCGCGGCCATCACCGTGAAGCCGGGCAGCGTCGCAAGGTAGGTGACATCGAACGAACCGGCGTGGGTGGGACCGTCGGCCCCAACCAGACCGGCGCGGTCGAGCGCGAAGCGCACCGGCAGACCCTGGATCGCCACATCGTGCACGACCTGGTCGTAGGCGCGCTGAAGGAAGGTGGAATAGATGGCGCAGAACGGCCTGAGGCCCTCGGCCGCCAGGCCCGCGGCGAACGTCACCGCGTGCTGCTCGGCAATGCCGACATCGAAGAAGCGGTCGGGGAATTCCTCCGCGAAGGCGTCGAGGCCCGTCCCGGCGGGCATCGCCGCCGTGATGCCCACGATGCGCGGGTCGGCCTTGGCTTCGGCGATCAACGCATCCGCGAACACCTTGGTATAGGTCGGCGTCTTGGAAGCGGACTTCTTCTGCTCGCCGGTGAGTACGTTGAACTTGGTGACGCCGTGGTACTTGTCGTCGCTTTCCTCGGCGGGCGCGTAACCCTTGCCCTTCTGGGTCACGACGTGCACCAGGATCGGCCCGTTCTGCGTGTCGCGCACGTTTTCGAGCACGGGGATCAGGTGATCGAGATTGTGCCCGTCGATCGGGCCCACGTAGTAGAAGCCGAGCTCCTC
>DATKOE010000210.1:0-27743 GCA_035524815.1 Rhizomicrobium sp. | reverse complement strand
CGATCATCTGCGAGCGCCCGAAAGTCGGCCCTTACCGCGAAGCCATGCGGGACAGGATCGCCGAAATCCTGCACATCGATGCCGCGCGGGTGAGCGTCAAGGCGACCACGACGGAAGGCATGGGTTTCACCGGCCGTCGCGAGGGAATTGCGGCGCAGGCGATTGCGACGGTACGGCTGCCATGACGATTCACGAACAACTCGCCACGGCGTTCGGCATCGGACGCACTCCATACACGCCCGGCACGGCCGCCAGCCTTGTTGCCGTCATCGTGGCCGTGCCGATCTTGTACTTCCTGGGCTGGCTTGCCATTTTGGCTCTGGCGCTCGCTGCCACGGCAGTCGGCGTGTGGGTTTCGGAGGTCTATGCACTCGACATCGGCAAGTATGATCCTCAGGAATGCGTGATCGACGAGTTTGCGGGCCAGTGGCTCACGCTGGCTCTTGCGGGGCTCGGTGCTTATCTTGAAGGCGAGCCGGTCGGATTGGTCGGCTACCTGCTCGCCTTCCTGCTGTTCCGCCTCTTCGACATCGCCAAGCCGTGGCCGATTTCGAAGGCAGAATCTCTGAAGGGCGGACTGGGAATCATGGCGGACGACGTGGCGGCCGGGATCGTCGCCGGAGTGGTGGTGTTCCTGTTCACGCAGTCGGGGTTTCTGTGATGTTTCCCCCTGCCTTGCTCGCACTGGCCGAAAACGTGCTCAACGAAGCGCGTGCGAAGGGGCTTCGCATCGTCACGGCGGAAAGTTGCACCGGTGGACTGATCTGCGGATTGCTCACCGAAATCGCGGGCTCGTCGGACGTGCTGGAGCGCGGCTTCATCACCTATTCCAACAAAGCCAAGCGGGACCTGCTCGGCGTTCCGGGAACCTTGGTCACTCGGGATGGTGCGGTATCCGAATCCGTGGCGCGGGCGATGGCCGAAGGAGCGCTTGCCCGGGCGGAAGCCGAGATCGCCGTCGCGGTCACAGGAATCGCGGGTCCGGGCGGCGGTACTGCGGAGAAGCCCGTGGGCCTCGTGCATATCGCCGCCGTGCGCAGCGGAAAGCCCCCATTACACGAAATGCACAAGTTCGGCGATGTCGGACGTCGCGAAGTGCGGCTCAGAACCGTAGCGGCAGCGCTCCAACTCGTTCGCAAGTTGATGTAAGCGTCACGTGCCATTCGTGCACGAGCGATTTTCGGTGGAACGTTCCGGCGCTAACATCCGCCCCGAAATCCAGCTGGGGTTCTTCATGTTTCGATTTGGAGCACCATGCGCTTTGGTCGCCTTTGCCGTCATGACGACGTTCGCATCGCCCGCGGCGGCGGCCGTCAATGCCTATCTTCAGATCGAGGGCATCAGGGGTGAAGCCCAGGAAGATCAGCACAAAGACTGGATCGAAGTTCTGAGCTACCACGAAGGCATGGGCGGAATGGGCTCGAACGCGATGGCATCGGCGGGCGGCGCGCGTTCTCGCACGGAACTCCACGAAATCCAGATTTCGAAGCTGATCGATTCTTCGTCTCCCAAACTGCACGAAGCTGCTTCGAGCGGCGAGCACTTCAGGAACGCCGTCTTGGATCTGTGCCGGGCCGGCCCCGACGGCCGCAACGCGGTATACATGCAGATCGTCCTGCAAGACGTGTTCATCTCCAGCATGGGCTTTTCGAGCGGGCCGCGGCCCGTCGAAACGATCACACTCAGTTTTGCGCGAGAAGAAATGCGCCATCCCCAGGCGAATGAGCGGCCGATGAGCGCCATGCCGATGATGCGTCCACCCGCAGTTCAGCCGCATTGACGCTCTATTCGGCGCGCAGCAACAGCGATCTGGCCCGCGCCTCGAATGCGTCCGCCATCTTCAAGAGCACACGCCCGAACGCCTTGCCGGCGACCATGTTGAGCACGGGACTCTTGAACTCAAAGGCGATGGCGAATTCGATCTCGCAGCTGCCGTTTTGCGGAACGAAGCGCCAGTGATTCTCGAGCCGGCGGAACGGCCCGCGCACGAGGGCCACGTCGATCGTGCGCTCCGGAGGATTGAGCGCCACGCGGCTCACGTAGCTTTCGTTGACGCCCGCAAAGCCGACCCGCATCTCGGAGTCGAACACCGTGTCGCTGACGCGGTTGACTATCCTGAGTTCGTTCACCCACGGCAGGAACTCGGGGTATTTCTCCACGTCGGAGACGATCGCGAACATGAGATCGGCCGGGTACGCAACGATTTTGGTTTCGGTGTGCGAGGGCACGATTCAACCCTCCGGCGCCGCCCTCGCCGCCTTCAACTGCGCGAAGTCGGAATCGGCGTGATAGGAAGAGCGCGTAAGCGGCGTGGCGGAAACCATCAGGAATCCTTTCGCGCGCGCGGTTGCTTCCAGCGCCTTGAACTCGTCGGGCGACCAGAAGCGCTCCAGCGGCGCGTGCTTGCGGGTCGGCTGCAGGTATTGACCGATCGTGAGGAAGTCGACGCCTGCCGCACGCAGATCGTCCATTACCTGCATGATCTCTTCGCGGCTTTCGCCGAGACCGACCATCAGCCCCGACTTTGTGAAACCGCCGGGAACAATCTCCTTGGCGCGCTCCAGGAGGCGTAGCGAAATGTAATAACGCGCGCCCGGGCGGATTGTCAGGTAAAGGCGCGGAACGGTTTCCAGATTGTGGTTGAAGACGTCCGGCCGCGCCGCCATCACCGTTTCGATTGCGCCGGCCTTGCCGCGGAAATCGGGCGTGAGGACCTCGACGGTCGTTCCGGGGCTCGCGGCATGAATGGCGTCGATGGTGTCGGCGAAATGCTCGGCGCCGCCGTCCGCCAGGTCGTCGCGATCTACGGACGTCACAACTACGTGCTTGAGGCCCAGGCGCGCCACCGCCTCGGCCACACGCTTGGGTTCCTCCACATCGAGCGCGTCCGGCAGTCCCGTCTTGACGTTGCAGAAAGCGCAAGCGCGCGTACAGGTGTCTCCCATGATCATCATGGTGGCGTGGCGGTGCGTCCAGCACTCGCCGATGTTGGGGCAGCCCGCCTCTTCGCACACGGTGTGCAGGCCGTGCTCGCGAACGATGGTTTCCGTCTGGGAGTACGCGCGGCCCATGGGCGCCTTGACGCGAATCCACTCCGGTTTGCGCAGCACGGGACTGTCCGGGCGGCGCGCCTTTTCCGGGTGGCGCAAGGCGGCGTGGCGGTCTTTCTCGGCTTGGTCGATCACGACAGTCATGGGCTGCATATAAGCCGGTCGGGAGCGCCAATCCATGTCACCCGAACGCATGACAGACCGACCGCGCGGCGTTTTGTCAGTGCGGCGTCACACAGAGCGCTCTTGATGTTGCCGTCATAAACTTCGATACCGGACCCCTGGACAGCGCGGGATTCTCCTATACTGAAAAGAAAAAGGCGCCGCCTGCCGTTGGGAGAAGACCTTTGACCGCCGCTGTGAACGTCGCCACGGGCTTCCCGCTCGATTTTGGCCCGGCCCGCAAAACCCTGTTCGAAGCGCTGATCGAAGCGCGCGTGAAGTTCGGAGGGCGCTACCCGATCCTGGTCGACAGCGACGAGCGCACCCTGACCTATGACGACATGGTGAAGGCGATCCTCGCCCTTGGTCACGCCCTGAAGAAGGGAACCAAGCGGGGCGAGAACGTCGGCATCATGCTGCCCACCAGCATGGCTTCGGTGATCGCGTTTTTTGCGGTCTCGGCGTTCGGCCGCGTTCCGACCATGGTGAACTTCACAGCCGGCGCCGCCGGCGTGATGAGCGCGATCCGCACCGCCGTGGTCAAGCGGGTGATCACGGCGCGCCGCTTTATCGACCTTGCCAAGCTGGACGGGCTGGCCGCGGAGATTTCCCGCTCCGCCCACGTGCAGTTCCTGGAGGACGTCCGCAGCAGGCTGTCGATCTTCGACAAGGTGGCCGCCGGCATCGGGCAGTTCATGCCCCGGGCGGTGGCCTCGCTTCCGCCGCACGACGATCCCGCCGTGATCCTGTTCACCTCCGGCACCGAAGGCGCACCGAAGGGCGTGGCGCTGTCGCACAGGAACATCCTCTCGAACATCTTGCAGGTCTGCCGTCACGAGACGTTCTATCCGCACGACGTCTGGTTCAACTCGATGCCCACGTTCCACTGCTATGGACTGGTCGGCGCGCTGTTGGGCCTGTTCACCGGCACCAAGATCGTGCTGCACCCCACCCCCTTGCGCCCGCACGAAATCGTCAAGCGCGTGAAGGAAACCTGCGCCACCATTTTCTTCTCGACCGACACCTTCATGTCGCAATATGCGCGCGTTGCTGAAGCGGGCGAATTCAAGACGGTGCGCATGGCGGTGTGCGGCGCCGAGAAGGTGCGCGACGAAACCCGCCGCCTGCTGCGCAAGAAGCACGGGCTGGAAGTCGTGGAAGGCTACGGCCTGACCGAATGCTCGCCGATCGTAGCCGCCCAGCAGCCGGGCGACCTGCATCCCGGCACGATCGGCACTCTGATGCCGGGAATGGAGGCTCGTCTCGAACCGGCCAGCGGCATCAATGACGGCGGACGTCTGTTCGTCAAAGGCCCGAATGTGATGCTGGGCTACATCAAGGCCGACAATCCCGGTGTCATCGAGCCGCCCCCGGATGGCTGGCATGACACCGGCGATGTCGTATCGATCGACGAAGCAGGCCTGATCACCATCAAGGGCCGGCTCAAGCGCTTCGCGAATGTGGGAGGTGAGTGCATTTCGCTCACACTGGCGGAGAATTGCGCCAGTGCGGCGTGGCCGGACTATCGCCACGCGGCGATCGCCCTGCCGGACGAGCGCAAGGGCGAGCAGATCGTGCTTCTGACGACCAATCCCAAGCCATTGCGTTCCGAACTCATCGCCTGGGCCCAGGCCAACGGCATGGCCGAGATCGCGCTGCCGCGGCGCATCTGTTCCGCGGACGACATCCCCGTGCTCGGAACGGGCAAGCCGGATTTTCGTGGGGTCGAGGAAGTGGTGCTGGCCAAACTTGCCGCGGGGTGAGACGGCCCCCGCGCGGCGATTTTTCTGTGGCACTGCGTTAGGCGGCTTGCCTTTCGGCCGTAGGCGGATTTAGAACCCCCGGCCCGGCGGGCTCCGGCAGGCTGAAGACGCCTTTTGAAACATTGCTCTACCGAAATCCGCCAGGTTCCGTTAGGTTGAAGCCGAGAGCCAAAGCGCGGGCGGCCGCCCGCCATCCTGGGGGAGGAGCAATTGGCCGTAGCTACGCTCGCCGCTGCATCCGGCGAAGACATCATTGCGTTCGACATGGTGCGAACCAAGAAATCGGTATTTCTCGCTCTGGCGGACGCCCGCGCCCGCAACGGCGGCAAGCGGCCCATCGTCGTCGACGGCGACGATCGCGAGCTGACCTATGACGAGATCATCCGCGCCACGCTGGCGCTGGGGCACGCGCTGAAGAAGGGCACGAAGCAGCGCGACGCGGTCGGCATCATGCTGCCAACAAGCGCCGCCGCGGTGATCGCGTTCCTGGCGGTGTCCGCGTTCAATCGCGTGCCCGCCATGATCAACTTCACCAACGGCGCGACCGGCGTGACCAGCGCACTGCGCACCGCCAAGGTGAAGCGCCTGGTAACCGCGCATAAGTTCATCGAACTGGCCAAGCTGGAAGACCTGATCAAGGAACTCGAGAGCGTCGTCGAGATCGTCTATCTCGAAGACGTTCGCGAGCATCTGAGCCTGACCGACAAGCTCACGGCCGGCGTCGGGCAGTTCCTGCCCGGGCTGATCGCCTGGCGCGGCGCCCAGGACGAAGTGGCGGTGATACTGTTCACCTCCGGCACCGAGGGCGCACCCAAGGGCGTGGCGCTGTCGCACGCCAACCTGCTCGCCAACGTCGAGCAGATGCGCGCGGCGGTCGCGCTCTATCCCAACGACGCGATGTTCAATCCGCTGCCGACGTTCCACTGCTTCGGCCTGACCGCGGGCGCGCTGATGCCGTTGCTGCTGGGGCTGAAGTGCGTCTATCACCCCACGCCCCGCCAGCCGCACGAGATCGTGCGGCGGATCAAGGCGCAAGGCGCGACCATCCTGGTCGCCACCGATACGTTCATGTCGCAATATGCGCGTGCCGGCGACCAGGGCGACCTCAACTCGCTGCGGCTCGTGTTCTGCGGCGCCGAACGCGTACGCGACGAAACGCGCCAGCTCGTGAAGCGCAAATACTCGATGGAGATCATCGAAGGCTATGGCGTAACCGAGACTTCGCCGGTGGTGTCGGTCAACCAACCCGGCGACAATCGCCACGGAACGGTGGGCCGCCTGCTCGCAGGCATGCAAGCCAGGCTCGAACCGGTGGAAGGCATCCCGCATGCGGGACGCCTGTTCCTCAAGGGCCCCAACGTGATGATGGGCTATATCAAGCCCGAAAACCCCGGCGTCATCAATCCGCCGCCGGACGGCTGGCACGACACGGGAGACGTGGTCGCGATCGACGAGGAGGGCTTCATCTCGATCAAGGGGCGCATGAAGCGCTTTGCGAAGGTCGGCGGCGAGGTCGTGTCGCTGGCCGTGGTGGAGAACTGCGCCTCGGCGGTGTGGCCGGACTTCGCGCATGCTGCGGTGACCTTCCCAGACGGGCGCAAGGGCGAGCAGATCGTGCTCGTCACCACCAATCCGGACGCCCAGCGCATGGAGTTGGTCGGCTGGGTGCACAACCACGGCGTTTCCGATCTGGCGATCCCGCGCCGGATCATCCACGTCAAGGAAGTGCCGGTGATGGGCACGGGCAAGACCGACTACGTCAAGGTCGAGCGCATGGTGCAGGCGGCGCCGTTGCCGAACAACTGAGCGCCCCGGGATCGTCGCGCTTTTTCTAGGCCCGGCGGAGCGTTTCCCGTTCCGCCAAGATGGCCTCGTGGCGGGCGCAGATTTTCGGCCAGAGCTCCGCCGCTTCCGGCAGCTTGAGGTCGAAAACTTCCGCGAGGATGGCGACGTATTCCGGTGCGCTCTCGACGAGAAAGTCCTTCTGCTCGTGCGGCGTCACGTGACGCAGCACGCGTCCGCGCATCATCCATAATCCGTCGTCGACGTGGCGCTGGAGAACCGCGTTCTGCACGAACGGCGAATCGGTCGCGGTCTGAAGCCAAAAGCAGCGCTCTGCGAGCATTTTCTCGTCGGCGGGAGTCATGTCGAAATCGAAGCTGGCGGCGCCGCCGGCCTTGTGATTGTGCATCCGCCACCAGCCGCCCTCCTCCCGCGTCAACGCGAATTCGAATCCTTGCGAGACGAACGGTCCCGAAACGACGAAAATGGGATCGAGCGGGCCATCGCCGAAGCCGACGTCGGCTAGGTAGATGCTGTCCTCCATCTCGACCTTGAGCACGAGGTGATTGCCGACAGCGTCTTCCCCGCGAGCGTCGCGCGCCACGGCGCCGGCGCTGCGCGTGACTTTGAAGCCGATCTCGCCCAGAACCCAGCCGAACAGCCCATTCATTTCATAGCACCAGCCGCCGCGGCGGCGGTTAACGATCTTGTCGAAGATCGGCGGGGCCTCGATGGTCACCGGCCGGCCGAATTGCACGTCGAGATTTTCATAGGGGATCGCGCGCAGATGGGCGCGATGCAGCGCGCCCAGCGTCGCCAGGTCAACTCTCACAGGCCCGTCGTAGCCGATGCGCTTGAGATACGCGGCAAGGTCCATGAAGTGCTGCTACCACAGCGGCTGGCCGCTGCGAAACGGCCATGCTTCGTTCCGACTTACCCAAAACGGGCCCCTGCAATGCAACAGCCGGATTGACTTCCGCGAGGAAAGGACGGGCACCAATCGGCCCGAAGCTGGAGACCGTGGGGATGGGCATGTCGCAACTCGCCGTGACGGCGCGTTGCCCGGAGTTGGATCGCATCCTGACCGGGCAACCAGCTGTCGGCGCATCGGGGGCGGCAAATAAGCCGCGCTCGACCGTCAAGCCGGAGCTTGCGCAGACACTCTACGAAACGCTGCTGAGCGAGGCGCCAGTCTCGGTCATCGAAATCGGCATGGCATTTGGGGCGAGCAGTCTTGCGATTCTGGCGGCCCTTGCTGAACTCAACGCGCCCAACAGCGGGCTCATCTCCGTCGATCCCAAACAAACCGAGCGTTGGGACCGCAGCGGCGCGCTCGCTGTGGAGCGTGCCGGATATTCGAAATGGCACACGCTGATCGAAGAGGCGGACTACGAGGCTCTGCCCGCGCTGCTGCGTCAGGGCAAGCGCTTTCAGTTCGGTTACATCGACGGTTGGCACACGTTCGACTACACCCTGCTCGACTTTTTCTACATCGACAGGATGCTCGACGTGGGCGGCATCGCGGCGTTCAACGACTGCTCGTGGCCCGCGGTCGATAAAGTCCTGCGGTTTGTCGTTTCGCACAGGAAATACGAGGAGATTTCCGTGGGCCTGAAGCGCATCCCCGCAGGCGACACCCGCTGGCAGAGACTGCGCGCCGGCTTTGAGGGCCGCCAGGCCCAGGACCGTTATTTTCGCAAGACGGCGGACTGGGAACCTAACTGGGACTTCTTCTCAGCCTTCTGACGATTTGCACCTTGCCATGCCGCGCGGCGCGGATGCCGGGTCAGCGCGCCATTGCGCTTGCCATGATAAACATCAATAAAAGCAATTTGTTAGCTCCAAACGCGTGGGGACTCGAAAATATTTTGAACTTACCACTACTGGGCTCTTGCATATTGTGTAGTTCGTGCTAGATATGACTTCGTAATAGCCAAGAGGGCGGAAGCAACGCGACGTGGAAAACGAGACTTCGTACACGCGCAAATTCCGTAAGGAACTAATGGCCGGACTGTCGTCCTTGGTCCTGCTGGCCGTGCTCGCGCGCGCAGGACGGGAAATGTATGGATACGAGATCGCCAAGGCCGTGAAGGCCGAAGGCGAAGGCGGGCTGATCTTCAAGCAGGGCGCCATTTACCCTGTCTTGCGCTCGCTGCATGCGCTGGGGCTCCTGGAGAGCCGGGTGGAGGCGTCCGCCTTCGGCCCGCCGCGGCGCTACTACAACATCACCGACGAAGGAAAGCGCGCGCTGGCCGAGTGGCAGTTCGCCTGGCGCGATATGCGCGAATTCGTCGACGACGCACTGAAAGCCGGCATCACCCCCGGAGGGACGGGCAATGAATTTCGTCCAACCGCCTGACGGCGTCCGCAGCTATCTGACCGAGCTGCGCCGCGCGCTGAAAGGCGCACCCCGCGGGCTGATCGCCGATGCTCTCGCCGACTGCGAAGAGCATCTGAACATGGAAGTCGCCCAGAACCCCGACATGGACGAGGCCGCCGTGATGGCGATGGTCATCGAAACCTACGGCTCGCCCCAGGAAATCGCAGAGGAGTATCGTGACATGGAAGCCGCAATCTCGACGCCCTTCCCCAAACAGCCCGAAACGCCGGCCGAGACCCGTAAAGACGGCTTCTTCAACGTCGTCTCCGATCCGCGCACCTACGGCGCGCTGCTCTACATGCTGTTGTCGCTGATCACCGGCATCTTCTACTTCACGTGGACGGTTGCCGGCATCTCGATGACGGCCAGCTTTGCCATCCTCATCATCGGCATCCCGTTCGCCCTGCTCTTCATCGGCTCCATCCGTCTCCTGAGCCATGTGGAGGGCCGCATCGTCGAAGGACTGCTCGGCGTGCGCATGCCGCGCCGGCTGCCGCCGACAACACCGCCCGACGAGAAGATCTGGACTCGGATCAAGGACGCGCTCAGCGATCTGCGCACCTGGACTTCGATGTTCTATCTGCTGTTGATGCTGCCGCTTGGCGTCGTCTACTTCGTGATCGGAGTCGTTGGATTGTCGGTTTCGCTCGGCGTCACCGGTGCGTCGATCTGGTCGCTGATCACCAACCACAGCAGTTTCCAGTTTGGCGGGGTTCCCTGGGCGGAGCACCTGTTCAACACCGCTCCCGGGCTCGTTCTGCTGGCGATTGTTGGACTCGTTCTCTTCTTCTTCGTGCTGCATCTGGTCCGGCTGATCGGCTGGATGCACGGAAAAATCGCCGAAGGCCTCCTCGTAAGACTCTGATTACAACAATTCCAAACATGCACGGCGTACGCACCGAAAAGGTCCGTGCGCCGCTTTTTTTGGCCCGCGATATGCAACGAAGCGAGTCGAGTTTCCAAAGAGGATTGGTTCCGGGCGCCTAAGTGAAGTCCCCTATCGTTAACAGCTGAGTAATGGTTGACGGCTCAGCATATGGTCGGGCTATATGCGCCCTCCTTCGGGGGGACCGAAGGAATCAAGTGGCTGGGAAATGCACCAACAAGAACGCAATCCGTAACAGGAGCAAACGTGGACCGTCGCAACGAAACGACGCCGCTTACACTTGACCCCGAATGGCCTGGCTCCGCCGCCGGAGCCGAAAACGTCCTCAGCGCAGACAGCCGTTGGACGCTGGTTTCCACCTCGATTTCCGCCCTGATCGTCGGGTCCATCGCATGGCTGTCGCTGGGCACGATGCCCAACGTCACCTCGGTCGTGGTCGACAACGCCGGATACGGCTTTCTGCCCTACCGCTTGTTTCAGGAACTGACCCAGTCGGGCAGCAGCGCTCTGTTTGCCAGCATCGGAGGGATACCCGGTGCCGGCTCCGGATCTTCGCTTCAGCATGTGGTAGCGGCGGAACGCCCCAATCCGAGGCCCGACATCGAAACTCAGACGCTGACGCTGCAATCGGGCGATACGCTGGCCGGCGCTCTCGAGAACGCCGGCGTTTCGAAGGATGAGGCCAACGCCGCATTGTCGGCGCTCACGAAGGTATTCAGCCCGCGCAGCCTGCGCGCTGGCCAGACCCTCGAACTCAAGTTCAACGGCGCTCCGAACATCGCCTCCAGCGCGCTCAACGATTCGAGTTCGGACGACGACGACAACGGCGATCTTTCGAACGCCCAGCCTTCCGACGGCGAAGCCATCGCGCGGCTGCTTTCGATCAGGTTCTCGCCCGCGGTCGATCACGAGATCGTCATTGCGCGCGGCGCCGACGGCAGCTTCGCCGCCACCGACACCGTCAAGCAGCTGGTGGCGCACGTCCACCGCGCCGGCACGACGATCGACGGCAGCCTCTATCTCTCCGCCATGAAGGCCGGCATCCCGACCGACGTCGTATCGGAAATGATCAAGATGTTCTCCTACAAGGTCGATTTCCAGCGCGACCTGCACCCCGGCGACTCGTTCGAGGTGTTCTACGACTACTACTACACGCCCGAAGGCCAGCCGGCGAAGGAAGGCAGCATCTCCTACGCCGCCATGCGCCTGGGCGGGAAGGAAATCGCCCTCTACCGCTATCAGCCCGATCCCAACGCGCCGCCCGAGTACTTCGACGCCAAGGGCGAGAGCGCCAAGGGCATGCTGATGAAGACGCCGGTCGACGGCGCCCGCATCACAAGCGGCTTCGGTATGCGGTTCCATCCGGTCCTCGGCTACTCGCGCATGCACAAGGGTATCGACTTCGGCGTTCCGGTCGGCACTCCGGTGATGAGCGCCGGCGCGGGCACCATCGCGTTCATGGGCTGGGAGAACGGGTACGGCCGCTTCATCCTGGTCAACAACGGCAACGGCTACTCGACCGCGTTCGGGCATCTGTCGCGCTTTGCGCCGGGGCTGCACCGCGGTTCCCATGTGGCGCAGGCGCAGATCATCGCCTACAGCGGCAATACCGGCATGACGACGGGACCGCATCTGCACTACGAGATCCGCATCAACAACGTGCAGGTCAATCCGCTGAAGGTGAAGATGGCGGAGGGCCGCAAACTCGCCGGGGCGGAACTGCGCGCCTTCCAGGCGGAGCGGATGAAGGTCGACGACAAGCTCGCCTCCACCAGACTGGAGACGAAAGTCGCCGACATCGCCACGAACCTGCGGGCGAGCGCCCGTTAGGCTACGCGGCGTCAGCTTATTCCATTGGGCAACTCGCGCCGAATCCAGCACTCTTCCCTTGATCGACTGGATGGGAGCGATGCATGGCGAACTCACAAACGCCGACTTCGGTGCAAGCGAACCCTGCGGCCCTGGGGCTGGTCGGCTTCGGCCTGACAACCGTGTTACTGAGCCTCATCAATGCGGGCGTATTGCCTGCGGGCGGCGAGCCGGTGGTGATCCCTCTTGCCATGGCGTTCGGCGGCACGGCACAGATCCTGGCCGGGCTGATGGAGGTCCGTGCCGGCAACACCTTCGGAATGACGGCGTTCACGTCGTACGGCTGCTTCTGGTGGTGGTTTGCCCTTCTCCTCGTGCTCGGCCATAACGGGGTACTCGACCTCAAGGACGCGGGCAGCACGATCGGCGTCGCGCTGCTGTTGTGGGGCGTGTTCACCCTCTACATGTGGATCGCGACGTTCCGGCTGCCGCGGCTGCTGTTCCTGATATTCCTTACGTTGTGGATCACCTTCTTCCTGCTCGGCGCCGGAGCGTTGATGTCCGCTCCGGGGCTTTCGCATCTGGGCGGCTGGCTGGGAATCGTGTGCGGTAGCCTGGCGATGTACGGCAGCTTCGCGATCGTGACGAACTCCACTTTCGGAAAGACGGTCTTGCCGCTGGGGTAACGATCCACCCTTAATTCAGGCTCCTGCTCGGGGCCTGCTCGAACACGTCGTCGTCCGCGGACGAGGCGAACTCCTGCCCGTCGAGGGTCAGGCCCGAACGGCCGGTACTGACCTTCACTTTGGCGCCGTCGCCGATCTTGCCTTCGAGCAGCATCTGCGCCAGCGGGTCCTGCAAGCGGCGCTGGATCACGCGTTTCAGGGGACGCGCGCCGTAGACCGGATCGTATCCGGCGGCCGCAAGCCACTCACGCGCCTTGTGGTCGAGGTGGATCTCGATCTTGCGGTCTTCGAGCAGCTTCGACAGCCGGGCGATCTGGATGTCGACGATTTTGTCCATGTTCGCGCGCGTGAGCCGGTGGAAGATGATGATCTCGTCCAGCCGGTTCAGGAATTCGGGACGGAAATGCCCGCGCACGGCCGCCATCACCTGCGCCCGCGTCTCGGGGTTCTCCTCTCCCGAAAGCAGTTCGGTGCCGAGGTTCGAAGTCAGGATGATGACGGTGTTCTTGAAATCGACGGTGCGGCCCTGCCCGTCCGTCAGCCGCCCGTCGTCGAGCACCTGAAGCAGGACGTTGAACACGTCCTGGTGGGCCTTCTCGACCTCGTCGAACAGCACAACCTGGTAAGGCCGGCGCCGGACGGCTTCCGTCAACGCGCCGCCTTCCTCGTAGCCGACATAGCCCGGCGGGGCGCCGATCAGGCGAGCGACGGAGTGCTTCTCCATGAACTCGCTCATGTCGATGCGCACCATCGCGTTGTCGTCGTCGAACAGGAACGCGGCGAGCGCCTTGGTGAGTTCGGTCTTGCCGACGCCGGTGGGGCCCAGAAAGAGGAACGAGCCGATGGGCCGGTTGGGGTCCTGCAAGCCCGCGCGTGCGCGGCGCACGGCATTCGACACGGCCCGCACGGCCTGATCCTGGCCGACGACGCGCGCTTCGATCGCCTCTTCCATCTTGAGCAGCTTGTCGCGCTCGCCTTCCAGCATCTTGTCGACGGGAATGCCGGTCCAACGCGAGACGACCTGGGCGATGTGCTCGGGCTGCACGGCCTCGTTGACCATCACGTCGGCACGCTTTTCCTCGATTGCGTCGAGCTGTTTCTGAAGGCCGGGGATGATCTGATAGGTCAACTGCCCCGCGCGTTCGTATTCGCCTTTGCGCTGGGCAATGTCGAGTTCCGCCTTCGCCTTGTCGAGCCGGTCCTTGATCGACTGCACGTCCTGGACGGATTTCTTCTCCTCGTGCCATTTGGCCGTGAGGGTTGCGGATTCCTGCTCCAGGTCTGCCAATTCCTTATCGAGGTGCGAAAGCCGGTCCTTCGACGCCTTGTCGGTCTCCTTCTTCAGCGCCTCGCGTTCGATCTTGAGCTGCACGATGCGCCGGTCGAGTTCGTCCAGTTCCTCCGGCTTGGAGTCCACCTGCATCCTGAGGCGGCTAGCGGCCTCGTCCATCAGGTCGATGGCCTTGTCGGGCAGGAAGCGGTCGGTGATGTAGCGGTTGGAAAGCTGCGCCGCCGCGACGATTGCCGAGTCGGTGATCCGCACGCCGTGGTGGACTTCGTATTTCTCTTTCAGGCCGCGCAGGATGGAGATGGTGTCTTCCACCGTCGGCTCGGAGACGAATACCGGCTGGAAGCGCCGCGCCAGGGCGGCATCCTTCTCGATGTGCTTGCGGTACTCGTCGAGCGTTGTGGCGCCGACGCAATGCAACTCGCCGCGCGCGAGGCTGGGCTTGAGCAGGTTTGAGGCGTCCATTGCGCCTTCCGCCTTGCCGGCGCCGACCAGAACGTGCATCTCGTCGATGAACAGGATGATCTTGCCTTCGGCGGCGGTGATCTCCGACAGCACGGCCTTCAGCCGCTCCTCGAACTCGCCGCGATACTTGGCGCCGGCGATCAGCGCGCCCATGTCGAGCGCCAGGAGCTTCTTGTCGCGCAACGACTCGGGCACGTCGCCGTTGACGATGCGCAACGCCAGGCCTTCCGCGATGGCCGTTTTGCCGACGCCGGGCTCGCCGATCAGCACCGGATTGTTCTTGGTGCGCCGCGACAGCACCTGGATGCAGCGGCGGATTTCCTCGTCGCGGCCGATCACCGGATCGAGCTTGCCCGTGCGCGCCAGTTCGGTGAGATCGCGCGCGTATTTCTTGAGCGCGTCATAGGCGTTTTCGGCCGTGGCGCTGTCGGCCGTGCGGCCCTTGCGCAGATCGTTGATGGCCTTGTTCAGGTTCTGGGGCGCGACGCCCGCATCCTTCAGGATCTTTGCCGCGTCGGTGCCGTTGGCCAGCGCGAGCGCCAGGAGCAGGTATTCCGCGGTAACGTAGCTGTCGCCGGCCTTCTGGGCGGCCTGTTCGGCGGCATCCAGAAGACGCGCGGTCTCGCCGCTGACATAAACCTGGCCGGAGCCGGAACCCTGTACCTGTGGTAGCTTGGAAAGCGCACGCGCCACATCGGCCTTCACCTGCTCGGGACGGCCGCCGGCCGCAGCGATTAGGCGCGCCGCCAGGCCTTCATCGTCGTCGATCAGGACCTTCAGCAGATGGTCCGGCGTAAAGTACTGGTGATTGGAGCGCAGCGCCAAACCCTGCGCGGATTGAATGAATCCCTGCGCCCGCTCGGTGAATTTCTGAATGTCCATCTCTGCCTCTCAAGCCCAAGTCCCGGCCCCGTTTTGGGCAGCCTAGGACGAGTCCGGTGGATTAAGGTACAGCCCCGGGAAGAGCGCTGCACCCGGCACAGTATGTGGGAATTGGGCCGTGGAACCGCAAGGGCGGCATTTTTCGCAAGGGAGTGTCTCCGGCATCTCTCGACGGGCAATTTCCGTGGCGCGCAGGGGGAAGAGCTAGGAGAGGGCATGGTGTCCTCCTGGGTCGTGGGGAGTGCTTTCTATGATGCGACGGCCACCCCCGTGCACGGCACTCCTCCCCCTTCGCCGCGGAGGCGAGGTATTGTGCCCGCCATGAAGATCACCGATCTCGAACTCGTGCCGGGGCGGGTGTGCGGCGAGTGCTCGGTCTGCTGCACCGTCATGGCGATCGACAAGCCCGACATCCAGAAGGAGGCGGGCGTGACCTGCCGCCACTGCCGCGGCGGCTGCACCATCTACGAAACGCGGCCCCCGCTGTGCCGCCACTACCACTGCGGCTGGCGGCAGCTTCCGATCCTGGATGACAACTGGCGGCCCGACCTCTCCGGCGTGTTCGTGGAGATCGAGGAGATCGACGGCGAAACCGCGCTCAGCATGATCCTGGTCGGCAATCCGCTGAAGACCGTGCGCCAGCCGTGGTTCATCGATTTCGTCGCCACGGGCGTGCGCGGGCGCGTGAAGCTGTACATGGGCATTCCCGGACCGCGCGGATTCAAGGGCGCTTCGCTGCCGCTCAACACGCGCCAGATGCACGAGGCGGCGGGCGCCGGGCGCGCGCGCGTGAAGGACATCCTGGAAAAAGAACTGAAGCGGCTGCAGGCGCACACGTTCGAGCGGCGCGTCATTGTCCACACCGGACACGACTTCGGCGCGCCGCAGTGAAATCCGCGCCGGCATGCGCGCGGATCGGTACGGAGCCGGCTATTCCTTTATCGTCTTCTCGAAGCGCGCGACGGAGTCATTCCAGACCTGGAACTGGTCGTTCAGCAGCTCGTAGCTCCCGCCCGGCGACAGATCGACGTCCATGCTGATCCAGGGATCGTTTTCCTGGTCCATCGAAGCGGTGAGCCAGCGGTTGCCGTTGTTCCAGGCGTTCTCTTTTTCCAGCGAGTAGGTGCCGTGCGTGGTGAAGCCGGCCGTGAACTGGATCGAGGCGCAGCGATCGGCCTTGCAGTCGTAGAAATGGACGTAGAAGTCGGCGCCCTGCGTTGCGCTGGCGATCTTGGGCTTGCCGTTCTTGCCCTGCTGGATTTCCGCCTTGAACCCCTTGGACTGCAGCCAGCCCGCCACGTCCTTGACCGTCATGCCTCCCGCCGGAACGGGACCGGCGCATGCCATTCCCGCGGAAAA
Organism: Rhizomicrobium sp.; assembly: GCA_035524815.1. Classification (GTDB taxonomy): domain Bacteria; phylum Pseudomonadota; class Alphaproteobacteria; order Micropepsales; family Micropepsaceae; genus Rhizomicrobium. The sequence continues at coordinate 11,231 of DATKOE010000210.1, read as the reverse complement.
AACAAGCACCAGCGCCGCAGCGCCGATACGTGCGTACTTCATGGAATCCCCCAGAGTCAGACCCGGTCCGACCTTATCACCGGCAGAGGACCAAGTCCCTTGCGGAAGCCGGCGTCAACCCGGCAGACGATAATAAGTGCCGCTTTCAGTCGGACTTCGCGCGGCACCGCGTACGAATCGGGGCCGGTGGGGACTATTCCGTCGCTTCGGCTTCGTCGCTCTCTTCCTCCTCGCCGCCTTCGTCCTGGTTTTCGGTGAGCGAGAAGGAGGGTGTACTGCCCTGCTGCGGCTGCTGGACAAAGGGCTGATCGCCGGCGCCGTTCGGCTGCTGGCGGAACTGCTGGCCGTTGGCGTTGGCGGCGGCCTGCTGCTGTTGCTGCTGTTGCTGGTATTGGGCCTGCTGCGCCTGGGTGGCGGCCATGATGCGGTAGTAGTGCTCGGCGTGCTGCAGGTAATTCTCCGCCATGATGCGATCGCCCAAGGCGTTCGCGTCGCGCGCGAGCTGCAGGTACTTTTCGTACACATGGCTGGCCGAGCCGCGGATCTTCACCTCCGGGCCGTTCGAGTCGTAGGTGCGGTTGGGATTGAACCCGCCGCCGCCGCCACCACCGCCGCCGCCACCGCCGCCGTGTCCGTTATGACCGTTCTGCGGCCTGCGGCCGCCTCTTCTTGAGCGTTTCACAGTGTCCCCTTTGGGTACTTGCCGATACGCGCCCTGGGATTGGAAACGTCCGCTGCGCGCGCGCGGAACGCCTGGCATGACCACATCGAGAATCGTCTTTCGCTTTGTCCGAGGCCTGACGCGCTCAACGCGCCACATCCGCAGCCCTACCAGCCGCAGGCGCCTCTCCCCAGAACCGGAAACTAACCGGTCATGGGCCGGTTTCCAACACCTTTTTGGCGGCCTTTCCGCCCGGACGGGCCACGATAACCCTCGGAATCCCCGCCAAATCCCGCGCCGTTCCGCCGACGGGAAGCCCGGCTTCAACCATGATGCGTGACGCTGCGACTTCCTGCCCGGCCCCGATCTCGACGAGGCCGATGCCCCCCAGGAGGCGTTGCAGAACCTTCGCAACCTGGCGGATCGCATCGAGACCGTCCGGGCCGCCGTCCAACGCCTGCCGCGGCTCGAACTGCACCTCCGGCGCAAGGCCCGCGATGTCGCCGGACTTTATATAGGGCGGGTTCGACAGGATTACATCCCACGAGCCGGACGCTCCTTCGCCCCAGTTGCCGCTGCGGATTTCGGCGCGCCCGCCGAGGCCGTGACGGGCGACGTTGGCGGCCGCATACCGGCAGGCTTGTTCCGATTCATCAATGCCTAAGCCGCGAGCGTTCGGAAACTCCTTCAAGAACGCGACGAGCAGGCAGGCGGTGCCGGTTCCGAGGTCCAACACCTGGAGCGGCGCGGATCGATCAGGGAGAAGCTCGATCGCCTGCTCGACGATCGTCTCGGTCTCCGGGCGCGGAACCAGCACGCCGGGGCCGACCTCGAAATCGAGACTCCAGAACTCCTTGCGACCCGTGATGTAGGCGAGCGGCTCGCGCGCGATGCGGCGGGCGACGAGGGAGGCGAATGCCGCATTCCCTCTCCCGCCTGCGTCGGCGAGGGAGGCTTTTTGTGCATGCTCAAAGAGCAGCCTCGCGTCTAGGCGCGGATTGTCGATCCCCGCGGTGGCGAGGCGACGGGCGGCTTCGGCGACGAACTCGCGCGAATCAACCATGCCCCGGTCGCGTCGGCCGCCGCTCACGCGCCGTCCGATTCGAGTTCGGCGAGACGGCTTGCCTGATCTTCAGTCACCAGCGCGTCGATGACGTCGCCGAGGTCGTCGCCGGAGATAATGCGGTCGAGTTTGTAGAGCGTCAGATTGATGCGGTGGTCGGTGACGCGGCCTTGCGGGAAATTGTAGGTGCGGATGCGTTCGGAGCGGTCGCCCGAGCCCACCTGGCTCCTGCGCTCCGAGGCGCGCTCCTTGTCGACCCGCTCGCGCTCCATCTCGTAGAGGCGCGCCTTCAGGAGCTTCATGGCCTGCGCCTTGTTCTTGTGTTGCGACTTCTCGGTCTGCTGCGCCACCGCGAGCCCGGTCGGCAGATGGGTGATGCGCACGGCGCTTTCGGTCTTGTTGACGTGCTGGCCGCCGGCGCCGGAGGAACGGAACACGTCGATGCGCAGATCCTTCTCGTTGATCTCGATGTCGACGTCCTCGGGCTCGGGCAGCACCGCGACGGTGGCGGCGGAGGTGTGGATGCGCCCGCTCGCCTCGGTGACGGGCACGCGCTGGACGCGATGGACGCCGCTCTCGAACTTCAGCTTGGCGTAGACGCCCTGCCCCTGCACGTCCATGACGGCTTCCTTGATGCCGCCGAGATCGCTTTCGGACAGGCTCATCAGTTCGGTCTTCCAGCCCTGAAGCTGGCAATGGCGCTGGTACATCTTCAAGAGATCGCCAGCGAACAGCGCCGCCTCGTCGCCGCCGGTGCCGGCGCGGATTTCCACGATCGCGGAGGACTCGTCGGCTGCGTCCTTGGGCAGAAGCCTTATCTTGAGATCGTGCTCGAGCCGTTCGAGCGAACCCTTGAGCTCCGCCCGCTCCTGCTCGGCGAGCGCGCGCATCTCGGGTTCGGTCGACGGATCGCCGGCGAGCGTCTCGGCATCCTCGAGCTGATTTCGCGCCGCGCGGTAAGCCCTCGCCGCTTCGACCACGGGCGCCAGCTCCGCGTGCTCTTTCGAGAGCTTCACGTACGACGAACCGGCCACGCCGGAGGCAAGCTCCGCCTCGACCGCCTGAAAGCGGTTCAGCAGCCGTTCGAGCTTGGCGGTCGGAATCATGGCATGCCCGGAGAACTGATACGCCGTCCCTTTCTAGCAGATCGGGGAAACACGCAAGCGGATTCGCCCCCGCACGAGGGCACGGCTTCGGCGGGATCCGTCAATACGCCCGGTTGACGAAGGCGCTCGCCGCCAGCTTGAGCCGGAATTCTTTGCGCGTGTAATCGACCGAAACGGTCTGGAACTCCCTCAGGAAATTGAGGCCGATGAGCAGCGCCGGCCGGTCCACCAGGCCCCAGATCCTGAAAACGTCCAGGTCGGCCACGGCGATCTCGCAGCCCGAAAACTCCAGGTCGCCGAGGAGGATCGTTTCGACGTTGATCACGCGTCCCTTGCTCGATCCGCCGGTGATGCCGGTGAGCTCGATGTCCCGCGAGCCGACATAGGCCGAGCTGTTGTTCAGAAGCTCGCGTTGCAGCGCCAGGTTGCCGGCCGAGACCTCCGCGCCTGAATCGATGAATGCCATTGTCGACACCCCGTCGACGCGGCAGGCGACTGCGCGCAGGTGGCCTCGGTCGCCCGGTGCGTCGATCGTGGATTCGTTGGTGCCGCGCCTGATGAGGAATGTCGCGGGCCGGGGCGAGAGGATTTGAAGGGTCTTTTTCTGGAAGTCGAACAGCACGCGGTTCGGACCGATCGCATCGAGACCAAGATAGCCGTCGGCCTGCAGCATCGAACGCGGCAGCACCGGGACCTGCAAATTGTCGCGAACGATCGAGCCGAAACTCATCTGGGCGATCGGGATGCTCTGCGCGGGCACCGCACGGATGATGCCCTGCACCACGACGGGCTTGCCCAGCGGCAGGTGCAGCGCCTCGGCCACATCCTCGGCGATGACGCTGGTATCCGCGCCGGTATCGACGACGAAGCGGAACGGGCCGTGCTCGTTGACGCGGACATCGATGGTCAGATGGTTCGGCGTGACCTTGATCTGTGCCGGAAGCTGCTGAAACGAGGTTTGGTTCTGACCCGGAGTCTGATCCTGGCTCTGGCCCCAAGCGGCCCGTCCGAAGGCGAGCGAAGCAAGCCCGCAGCCAAGCAGTCTGCGGCGCGGCAAGTCGGCGAACGTGCTCGGCATGAACTCCCCCAAGAATTCGGCGGACATCGCGAAGCGTCTTCCAGCGCCGGCAATCGTATCAGCCTGCCGCTTTTTGGGGCATGTCATTTTTGCGCGAGGCGATTTTGCAGTGAAACTAATGAGCGCCCCGGACGGCCAGTCGGCGGGCTCGGCCTCCTTGCTCGCACCGACGATCCCGCTCGTTTGCGGCGTGCGGCGCAACTCTACCGCTGCAAGAATTCCTGTTCCGGACGAACAGGCAGGGTGTGGCGGTTCGCGCGCCTACTCGGCGGCAACGGTGTCGCCGCGCGCGGCCTCGATCTCGGCCGCCTTCTTCTCGCAGAGTTCGACCACGTGATCGACGATGTTGGCGTTGTCGATGCGGTACACCGGCTCGCCGTTCAGGTAGATCTGGCCGTGGCCCTTGCCCGCGCCGCCGCCGGTGAAGCCGATGTCCGTGCCGAGCGCCTCGCCGGGACCGTTGACGACGCAGCCGATGATCGACAGCGACATCGGCGTGGTGATGTGCTTCAGGCGGTCCTCGAGAATGCGAACCGTCTCGATGACGTCGAATCCCTGCCGCGCGCAGGACGGACACGAGATGATGTTCACGCCGCGCGTGCGCAGGTCGAGCGACTTCAGGATGTCGAAGCCCACCCGCACTTCCTCGACCGGATCGGCCGAAAGCGAGACGCGGATGGTATCGCCGATGCCGCTCCACAGCAGCGCGCCCATGCCGATCGCGGACTTGACCGTTCCGGAGATGAGCCCGCCCGCTTCCGTGATGCCCAGGTGCAGCGGACAGTCGATCGCCTCGGCAAGCGCGCGGTACGCCGCGACAGCCAGGAACGGGTCGGACGCCTTCACCGAGATCTTGTATTCGTGGAAGCCGTTGTCATCGAGAATCCTGGCGTGATCGAGCGCGCTTTCGACCATGGCTTCCGGGCACGGTTCGCCGTAGCGCTCCAAGAGGTCCTTCTCCAGCGAGCCGGCATTGACGCCGATGCGCATCGAACAGCCGTGATCCTTGGCCGCCTTGATGACGTCCTTCACCCGCTGCTCGGAACCGATGTTGCCGGGATTGATCCTGAGGCACGCCGCGCCCGCCTCGGCCGCTTCGATGGCGCGCTTGTAGTGGAAGTGGATATCCGCGACGATCGGAATCTGCGCCGCCTTGCAGATCGTCTTCATCGCCGCCGTGGATTCCTCGTCCGGACAGGAAACCCGCACGATGTCGGCGCCCGCTTCTTCGATGCGGCGTATCTGATCGATCGTGGCGCGCGCGTCCGCGGTGACGGTGTTGGTCATGGTCTGGACGCTGATGGGTGCGTCGCCGCCGATGGCCACACGGCCGACATGGATTTGACGGGATTTCCGCCTGACGATGTGGCGGTAGGACATCACGCTCATGGCAACCTTTCGATCAGCGGCACTCACCCGCCGTGGTTACCATTATAACGGTCCATAATCGACTGCGGGTCGAGGGAAAGAGCTTCCGCCGTGGCCTGGTATCCGCCGGCAACTCCCATCGATTGCCCGTCCAGGTCGATTTCCACGCCGCCCGCATTCGATGTGGTTAATGTCAGTCCCACGATGTTCGGAAGCTGATAGGAATCGCCCGGTTTCAACGTGCGATTCATGTAGACCCGGCCGTCGCGGCCCTGCACCAGGATGCGGGCCGTCTCGCGCATCCTGAGCACCACGCGCGCGCTTCTGTTTTGCTCGCCGTACACCTGACCCTTCGGAAGCGGGGGCGGCGTATTCGGAGCGGCCACGGATCCGGCCGCACCCGCGGCGTTGGCGGGCGCCGCTCCCCCCGTCTGCGCCGCGCCGGCCGGAGCCGTCTGCGAATTGCCGGCAGCGAACGGCAGGCTGGTGTCGAGCGGGCTCGTCGGAGGCTGCTGCACCGTGAACTGGGTCGTCGGCGGCGCAGGCCTGTGGGGAACCGGATGCTTGACCACGGCCGGTGCTGGAACTTCCGGCGCGTTCATGACGCGATCGACCGAAGCGGCGAGTTGCCAGGCGCCGTAGAGAACCAGGATGCCGACAACCAGCGCCATGATCTTCCAGCCTTGCGGCATGCGCCGTTCGGCATCCTCGTCGATCACCGTGATGGTGGGCGTGCTGCTGTCGGAACGCCCCGCGATCTCCGCTTTGAAGCGCTCCTTGCACTGCACGGCATCGAGCCCGAGATAATCCGCATACGATCCAATGAAGCCGATCGCATAGGCGCGCCCGGGAAGCGCATCGATGCGGTCTTCCTCAAGGGCCTCGAGATGTTCCTTGCGGATCTTGAGCGCGCGCGAGACGGTCGCGAGGTCGTCGCCGCGCCGCAACCGCGCCGCGCGCAGGTCCTGCCCCACGGTGTCCAGCGGGGTGTCGAGGTCGCCCGAAATCTCGCGCAAATGGATACGCCGCCGGTCGAGCCCGCCGTCATCGTCCAATGTAAGCCGCGTAACCTTGGTCATAGAGAAAAGCACACCTGCACCGGCTCCGAACGACTCGAAGCTCAGCAACTATCCCGTTGCTTCCATATCTTAATTCCGCGTGACAGGCCACGGGAATAAAGAAAATTCACGTAGGTAGATTTACGCCCGTTCGCGCCCGATTCGGCGCGGGGTGGCGCTCGCTCGATCCTGCCGGCCCCGGCTTGCGGGATGGCGGCGACGCCTTGAGGAACGCTCCCATGCCGCGGGCTTTTTGTTCCGCCGGTGCCCCCACCGCGGCGATTGCATGTTCCGGGGAACCGGTGCCCGCGGATTGACCGGTTTCGCCGGCAAGGAGGTGGCCTGCCCCTGCGGCCCGGTCAAAAGCGCCGCCAGCTATCTGTTTCCGCTGCCATTTCCGAGGCGGGGACGAGCACCCTTCGAGGACCGTGACAATGCGGCGCACACGCGCAAACACCCGCGGATGTCACCTCAGCACGACGCCGCGTTCCGCCGCGAAGGCTGCGAGACGGCTGCGCAGCGAGTGGTCGGTCCGGCCGCACAACTTCTCAACGTATTGGGACACTTCGCTGCAATTCAGGCTGCGGATCATCATTTTCACGGGCCCGATCTGCCCCGGCGACATCGAAAGCGTCCGCAAGCCAAGGCCGATCAGCGCCATCGCGTCGAGCGGCCGCCCGGCCATCTCTCCGCACAGGGAGACCTCTCCTCCGCTCTCCGAAGCGCTGCGCGCGATCTGGCGGATGAGCATCAGCGCCGCCGGACTGAGCGTGTCGTAGCGCCGGGCGACGCGAGGATTGGTGCGGTCGACTGCAAAGGCGAGCGACAACAGGTCGTTGGAGCCGATCGAGACGAAATCGGCGCTGCGCATGATCTGGGGAAGCATGAACATCAGCGCCGGGACCTCGAGCATCGCCCCGACCAGCACCTGACGCGGCTGGCGATGCCCGAGCAGCCTGGCGCGCTCGACCTCGCGGTCGATCAGTGCGCGGGCGCGGTTGAATTCCGAAACATCGCTCACCATCGGCAGCAGCAGGCGCAGGACCTTGCCTGCGGCGGCGGCCAGAAGCGCACGGGCCTGATAGCGAATGAGGGCGGGACGATCGAGCGCGATGCGGATGGCGCGCCAGCCGAGCGCCGGGTTCTCCTCCCGCTCCCAGCGCGCGTAGGGAAGAACCTTGTCGCCGCCGAGATCGAGGGTGCGGAACACCACGGGCTTGTCGCCTGCCGCGTCGAGTATCTCGCGATAGAACTGCACCTGATGGGCGAGCCTGGGCATGGTCTCGCCGATCATGAACTGCAGTTCGGTGCGGAACAGGCCGATACCGTCGGCGCCCGAATCGCGCAGATGCGGCATGTCGAGCAGAAGGCCCGCGTTCATCATCAGGCGGATGTGCACGCCGTCCTTGGTCTCGGCAGGCAGATCGCGGATGCTGGCGAACTGGGCCACGCGCTGCTCGCGCATGGCGCGCTTGACTTCGAATGCCGCCACGATGTCCTGCGGCGGGCGCAGATGTGTCTCACCCGTCTCCCCGTCGACGGCGATCGGGTCGCCCGCGCGCGAGGCGTCGGTGACGCCTTCGGCGCCGCTCACCAGCGGCAGGCCCATCGCACGGGCCACGATGGCAACGTGCGAGGTGGAGGCTGCTTCTTCCAGTACGAGCCCGACGAGCCGATCACGGCGGTAATCGAGCAGCTCCGCCGGACCCATGGCGCGCGCCACCAGGACGGAGTCGTGCGGCAGGTCCTGGCCGCGCTGGCCGCCGTCGCCCGAAAGGTGGCGCAGCAGGCGCCGGGCAAGGTCTTCGAGATCGTGGGCGCGCTCGCGCAGGATCGGGTCGTTCATCTTCGAGACCCGCAGGCGCATCTCGTCCTGCACGCGCTCGACGGCCGCTTCTGCGGTCAGTCCGGTGCGCACCGCGTCGCGCATGCGCTGGCGCCAGCCCTGGTCGTGCGCGAACAGGCGGTAGGTCTCGATGACCTCGCGGCTCTCGCCGGAAAGGTCGAGCTCGCCGGATTCGAGCATTTCGTCGACCGAGGCCCTGAGCGCGCCGATCGCCTCCTCGAGGCGCGTCAGCTCGACCTGTGGATCGTCGGCGATCATGCGCTCGACCTTCACGCGCGGCTCGTGCAGGGCGACGCGCCCCACGGCCACACCCTCCGACAGACCCTCGCAGCGGAATTTGCGCGGACGGTCGCGGCTGAGTTCGGGCTCGTCCAGCTCCGCGACGTTGAACAGCACGCCCTGGGCGACGACTTCCGCCAGCACCATCGCCACGGTCTGCAGCGCTTCGACCTCTTCCTCCGCATACTGCCGCGCCGCGCGATTCTGCACGGTAAGAACGCCGAACACCTGGCCGCCGCGCACGATCGGCACGCCGAGGAAGGAATGGTAGGGGTCCTCGCCGGTCTCGGGGCGATAGGAGAACCGCGGGTGGGCGGGCGCATCGCTCAAGTTGACCGGTTCGGCCGTCTCCGCGACCAAGCCCACAAGTCCCTCGCCGGCCTTCATGCGGGTGCGATGGACGGCGGCGGGGTTGAGGCCCTCGGTGGCAAACAACTCGAGCGCCTTGCCCGCGCGGCGCAGGTAGATCGAGCAGACCTCGGCCACCATGTTTGCCGCGATGACCTGCACCAGCTTGTCGAGTCGCATCTGCGCGCTCGTCTGCTCGGCCATGATCTCGCGCAGCCGCCGCAGCAGCGTCCTCGGTCCCGCTGCGCCGACCGGGGGCATCTACATCCCTCCCCTGCAAGGGGCCGCCTTCGCTTTCAGCTTCGGCGTGCCTTGTGCGCCTCCCTCGCCACGGCGTAGCCGGGAGGGTCGAAGCGCGAAGCGCTTCGGGGAGGGGTCATGCTGCCCCGAGCGCGCAAAGAACCCCCGCCCGGTCCGCTGCGCGGACCGACCTCCCCTTTGCCGGGAGAGGAATATGAGGGTCGATGCTCTCATGCCGTATCCAGTTCATACGCCGCGTGCAGCGCGCGCACCGCAAGCTCGACGTATTCCTCCGCGATCAAAACGCTGACCTTGATCTCCGAAGTCGAGATCACGCCGATGTTGATGCCCTTTTCCGACAACGTGCGGAACATCGTCTGGGCGACGCCGGGGTGCGCGCGCATGCCGATGCCGATGATGGAAATCTTGGCGACGTTGGCGTCCGAAGTGATCTCGCGGTAGCCGATCGAGGTCGCGGCGTCCTCCAACACCTTGATCGCCCGGGCGAGTTCGCTGCGGTTGCAGGTGAAAGTGAGGTCGGTACGCTTGCCGTCCTCGGAGACGTTCTGCACGATCATGTCGACGTTGACGCCCGCGTCGGCCAGCGGCCCGAAGATGGCGGCGGCGATGCCCGGCCGGTCGGGAATCCTCATCAGCGAGATCTTCGCCTCGTCGCGCGAATAGGCGATGCCGGTGACCGGTTTCTTTTCCACGATGTCTTCCTCGTCGCACAGAAGCGTGCCGCCCGCGTCGGGATCGAACGTCGAAAGGACCCGGACGGGCACGCGATAAAGCATAGCGATTTCCACCGAACGCGTCTGAAGCACCTTGGCGCCCAGCGAGGCCATCTCGAGCATTTCCTCGAAGGCGATCTTCTCCATGCGGCGCGCCTTGGGCACGATCCGCGGATCGGTGGTGTAGACGCCGTCGACGTCGGTGTAGATGTCGCAACGGTCGGCCTTGATGGCGGCGGCGACGGCGACCGCGCTGGTGTCGGAGCCGCCGCGTCCCAGCGTCGAGACGCGGTTGTCGCGCGCGATGCCCTGGAACCCGGCGATGACCGCCACCTGCCCTTGCGCCAGCCGCTCGTTCAGAAGGTCGGCCGGGATCGCCTCGATGCGCGCCGAGCCGTGCATGGCCGAAGTCTCGATGGGAATCTGCCAGCCGAGCCAGGAGCGGGACGACACTCCGATGGCGCCCAGCGCCACCGCCAAGAGGCCGGCGGTGATCTGCTCGCCCGCGGCCACAACGGTGTCGTATTCGCGGGCGTCGTGCAGGGGCGAAATGGCGTTGATCCAGCCGACCAGCTTGTTGGTTTCGCCCGCCATCGCGGAGACCACAACCGCCACCTGATGGCCGCGGTCGACCTCCGTCTTCACCAGGCCCGCGACATGGCGGATGCGATCCAGGTCGGCCACCGACGTACCGCCGAATTTCATCGCTATCTTCGCCATGGCCTCCGCCCGCTCGGGAACGCTGCTTGCGGGGCATTCATAGACGGCAGCATCCGTGTGCTCAACTCCGGCGTAACCTCTGTCCGTGTGGGGGAGGCGGAAAAATCCGCGCAGTTTCGCTTTCCTTCCCCGTAAACAGGGGGAGAAAGACGCGCGGTGCTACGATATAAAGCCCTCCCATGTCCTCGCCCGCACCCTCCATCGATCCTGCCGAAGTGGCCAAGTTCTCGGCCCTGGCGGCCCAATGGTGGGACCCGGCGGGCAAGCTCGCCCCCCTGCACCGCTTCAACCCGGTGCGCCTCGCCTTCATCCGCGAGACCGCAGGACGCCATTTCGGCCGGCAGGGGTTGAAGCCGTTCGAGGGACTCGGCCTGCTCGACATCGGCTGCGGTGGGGGTCTGCTGTCGGAGCCGATGGCGCGGCTGGGCTTTGCCGTTGTCGGCGCGGACGCCTCGGAGAAGAACGTCAAGACCGCCATGACCCACGCCGCCCAGGCTGGGCTCGCCATCGACTACCGGGTCACGACGGCCGAGGCGCTGGCGGCCGATGGCGCGAGCTTCGACGTGGTGCTGAACATGGAAGTGGTCGAGCACGTCGCCGACGTCGCCCGGTTCGTCGAACTCACGGCGGCAACGGTAAAACCCGGTGGGCTCACGTTCGTCGCCACACTCAACCGCACCGCCAAGAGCTTTGCGCTGGCGATCGTCGGCGCCGAATACGTGCTGCGCTG
>DATKOE010000209.1:0-2621 GCA_035524815.1 Rhizomicrobium sp. | reverse complement strand
CGCGGTGCGCGTCGTGAAGGAGGAAGTGTTCAACGCCTGGGTCGACGCGATGAAAGCCGCCGAGGCGGCCGGTAAGGACGCCGCTGCCGAGCAGGACAAGGAAAAGCGCAAAGAGAAGCTCAAGCAGAAACGCGAGCTCTTGGAGAAGGCCAAGGGCATCGTGCATCAGGCCGCGCTCGATCAGGCCGGCGTGCACGCGGTTGCTGCGGCTGACGTCAACAAGGCCCAATAAAGGGCAGGGGCGGTCGGCCTACGACAAGGAAACGCAAATCCTCGCCACCGGACGATACCGGCAACAACACACACCAATCTGGCTCACAGGGCGAACGAACAATGGGTAGCACGGCAGACACGGCGCACGCACACGACCACACGCCATCCGGCATCGGGCGGTGGCTGTTCTCGACGAACCACAAGGACATCGGCACGATGTACTTGGTGTTCGCCATCATCGGCGGTCTCATCGGCGGCGCGCTTTCGGTCGCCATGCGGCTCGAGCTGCAGGAGCCTGGTCTGCAGTACTTCGCCGACGGCCACATGTACAACGTGTTCGTCACCGGCCACGGCCTGATCATGGTGTTCTTCATGGTCATGCCCGCCATGATCGGCGGCTTCGGCAACTGGATCGTGCCACTGCAGATCGGTGCGCCGGACATGGCCTTCCCGCGCATGAACAACATCTCGTTCTGGCTGCTGCCCGTCGCGCTGACGCTGCTTTTGACCTCGCTGTTCGTCGAAGGTCCCGCGGGCGGCCTCGGCGTCGGCGCCGGCTGGACGGTCTACGCGCCGCTCTCGACCACCGGCCATCCCGGCCCCGCCATGGACTTCGCGATCCTCTCGCTGCACCTCGCGGGCGCCTCCTCGATCCTCGGCGCGATCAACTTCATCACCACCATCTTCAACATGCGCGCGCCGGGCATGACGCTGCACAAGATGCCCCTGTTCGTCTGGTCCGTGCTCGTGACCGCGTTCCTGCTGCTCTTGTCGCTGCCGGTGCTCGCGGGCGCCATCACGATGCTGCTGACCGACCGCAACTTCGGCACCTCGTTCTTCAACCCGCAGGGCGGCGGCGATCCGCTGCTCTACCAGCATCTGTTCTGGTTCTTCGGGCACCCCGAGGTCTACATCCTCATTCTGCCCGGCTTCGGCATGATCAGCCACGTGGTGTCGACCTTCTCCAAGAAGCCGGTGTTCGGTTATCTCGGCATGGCCTACGCCATGGTCGCCATCGGGCTCGTCGGCTTCATCGTGTGGGCGCACCACATGTACGCGGCCGGCATCAGCGTGAATACGCAGGCCTACTTCGTGTTCGCCACCATGGTGATCGCGGTGCCCACGGGCGTGAAGATCTTCTCGTGGATCGCCACCATGTGGGGCGGGTCGATCAGCTTCCGCGTGCCGATGCTGTGGGCGCTGGGCTTCATCTTCCTGTTCACCGTCGGCGGCGTCACCGGCGTGATGCTGGCCAATGCCGGCGTCGATCGCGCGCTGCACGACACCTACTACGTGGTCGCTCACTTCCACTACGTGCTGTCGCTGGGCGCCGTCTTCGCCATCTTCGCGGGCTGGTACTACTGGTTCCCGAAGATGACCGGCTACATGTACAACGAGACGCTCGGAAAGCTGCACTTCTGGCTGACCTTCATCGGCGCCAACGTGCTGTTCTTCCCGCAGCACTTCCTCGGCCTCTCCGGCATGCCGCGCCGCTACGCGGACTATCCGGACGCCTTCGCATTCTGGAACGGCATCTCCTCGGCCGGCGCCTATATCACCACGCTCGGTACGCTCGTGTTCCTGTTCGGTGTGATCGTCGCCTTCTCGCGGAAGCAGGTCGCGGGCGCCAATCCGTGGGGCATCGGTGCAACCACGCTCGAGTGGACGCTGCCCTCGCCACCCGCCTTCCACTCCTACGTGACGCTGCCACGCATCGAGGCGGCGGGCCACCACTGAGGGTGCGGGCATCGAGGTTTGATAAGGGCGACGGGCGGGGCGGTTCGGTTCCGCCCGTTGCAATAGAAACGGCAAGTTCTGGTTAGGCCCTCGCGCGGGGCCGCAGGTGAGAGATGCAAGGGACGGGCGTAGAAACCGACATCGGCCGCATAGGGGCGACGACCGAATCGAGCGTCGGCGATTTCCTGCAGCTGATGAAGCCGCGCGTCATGTCGCTCGTCGTGTTCTCCGCGCTGACCGGCATGGTCGTCGCGCCCGGAACGATCCACCCGGTGCTCGCCGTCATCGCGCTGCTCGCGATCACCATCGGGGCGGGCGCCTCGGGCGCGCTCAACATGTGGTACGACGCCGACATCGACGCGCACATGGCGCGCACGGCGGCGCGGCCCATTCCGCGCGGCCGGCTCACGCGCGACGAGGCCCTGAGCTTCGGCGCCGTGCTCTCCCTCTTCTCCATCTTGACGCTGGGGGTGCTCGTCAACTGGACGGCGGGCGCGCTGCTTGCCTTCACCATCGCCTTCTACCTCTTCGTCTACACGATGTGGCTCAAGCGGCGCACGCCGCAGAACATCGTCATCGGAGGTGCCGCCGGCGCCTTTCCGCCGATGATCGGCTGGGCCGCGGTGACGGGCTCGGTGAGCTTCGAGAGCCAGCTGCTGTTCCTCATCATC
>DATKOE010000208.1:0-6419 GCA_035524815.1 Rhizomicrobium sp. | reverse complement strand
TACACCAACATGAAGAAGGTGCCGGACATCTGGATGGCCTCCGGCAGCTCGCTCCTGCTCGACGGCAAGAAATACCCCTGGAGCATCCCGTTCCAGCCGAGCTACCGCGTCGAAGGCGCGATGTTCGCGAAATACATCCTGAAGACGAAGCCGGATGCCAAGGTTGCGATCATCTACCAGAACGACGATCTCGGCCGCGACTACGTACTCGGCATGAAGGACGGTCTCGCCGACCAGTACGGCAAGATCGTGGTGAAGGAGATTTCCTACGAAATCACCGACCCGCTGCTTGATTCGCAGGTGATCAGCGCCAAGGACGCTGGCGCCGATACGATCCTGGGCGCGACCACGCCCAAGTTCACGCCGCTGATCCTGCGCAAGCTGTCGGACCTCAACTGGCATCCGCTGGTGATCATCGATTCCAACGGCAACTCCGTGAACCCGGCGCTGACCGCCGCTGGCCTCGACAAGGCGGTGGGCGTGGTGACGGCCTTCTACCTGAAGGACGTGACCGATCCGCAATGGAAGGACGATCCCGGCGTGCAGCGCTTCATGGCGTGGCTCGGGAAGTACGCGCCGAACGCCGACCCGTCCGACATCATGTGGACCTATGGCTACAACATGGCGCAGGCGATGGTGTACGTGCTTGAGCAGTGCAAGGGCGACTTCTCCCGCGCCAACATCATGAAGCAGGCCACCAGCCTGAACGGCTTCGCCTCCGACGTGATGCTGCCGGGCGTGACGGCGGACACCAGCCCCACGGACTACCGCGCGCTCAAGGCGATGCGGCTCGCGCGTTTCGACGGGAAGAAATACGTGCTGATGCCGGAATAGCCGGAGCGTCCGGAGAGGGCTGTCGCGCGTGCCGGCATTGCCCTCTCCGGTCCAGGCGGCGTGCGACTTTCGGGGCGGTGCCTTTTCAGTTCGAAATTCGGCTCTCGTCACGGATCAGCACGTATCCGTCCGCCGCGCGGAGATCGGTCATCGAGCCGCCTCCCCATCGAACCGCAGTGCTACTCGGGGTCCGCGGCCCAAGCCGTAGGAGAGCCGCACCAAGAGCATCATCGCTGGTTCGATAAACCGCGCGGCTGAAAGATCTCCCGCGTCGATGACCTCGCCCGGCAACCCCATCATCAGCCCCGCGACGACCGACTTCGCGGGGGCGTCATCGCCGGCCACAAACAGGCCCGCCGGACGGCCGTTCACCGTCGGATCGTCCGAATGGAGCAGCTCGGCCATGGGCGGGATCCCTTTCACGACGCGCGCCCGAGGCGCCAGTCGCGCCACCGCCTCGCCCCCCGACGTGGTGGTGCCGATGGCCAGACCGCGCATGTCGGGCAGCAGGGCGTTCGTGCAGTCCCAAAGAATCCTCCCGGACAGATCGCCTGCCTGGGCGATCGCATCGGGAACAGCGCCCCAGGTGACGGCCAGCGCAACCACATCCGCCCAGGCAGGCGGTTCGCCGGGCGCGCCGGAACCGACGCCGAAAGTCTCCGCGCTCCGCTCGAGCTTTTCCAGGTCGCGTCTGTAGGTGAGGATCAGCTCATGGCCCTGCGGCTTCAATCGCCTGGCGAGCGCGGTGCCGATATTGCCCGCGCCGATGACACCGATCCTCACTTTGCGCGTCCCGATCCCGCCCCGATGGTCCTGCCGCGCCGGCCGTCTTCGAGCGCCCCGACGCCCGGTTCGCGGGCGATCTTTGCCCGCTCCTCCTCCAGCGTCCGCCGCAGCGCGGACGGCTCCGGCTCCGGAAGCACCTGGCTCCAGGAGCGGACGACGACGCCGTTGAACCCGCCATGCGCGTTGTAGGGCTCGGCTGCAATCCAGGCTTCGGCGTCGAGCTGGTCCTCCGCTTCGACGACGATGATCATCGTCTCCGGCCGGCCGCCTCCCGCGGCACGCGTGGGGCCGCCGAAGCGGATGCGGTGCTGCTGGGCGATTAGGAATTCGTAATGGTCGGCCCGAAGCCGGCCCCGAACAGGTCGAGCTTGCCGCGGTCGATGGTGCACAGGCAGGCATAGAGGGCCATGTCACCGGCCCGCCAGTGCCGCGAGGAAGGCCTGCGCGGTGACTTCGGCGGAGGCGGGGTTCTGGCCCGTGACGAGGCGGCCGTCCGCCTCTGCGTGAACGCTCCCGGGCGGCTGCTCGACGAAGGCAGCGCCTTCGGCTTCCATCCGCGCCTGCAGGGAAAAAGGCATGTGGCTGAAAAGCGGGTCGGCGGCGTCCTCACCCTTGGTGAAGCCGGTGACGCGCCGGCCCTTGAGCAGGGTAGCGCCGTCGGAGAGCTTCACATCAAGCAGCGCTGCTGGCCCGTGGCACACCGCCGCGACCGGCTTTCCGGCTTCCCAGAAGGCGGCAATCAGGCTTTTCGCCGCGGGATCGGTGGCGAGATCAAACATCGGTCCATGCCCGCCGGGAAAAAAGATGCCGTCGAAGTCGGCGGACTGGGTAGCCGATAGATGGACCGTGGCGTTGAGCGCGGCGAGCGCGTCGCGCACTGCGGCGATCTGTTCCTTGGACGGGTAGCTGCGCGGATCGACCGGGGCAGGGCCGCCCTTGGGCGAGGCGACGGTGATCTCCGCGCCGACCTTGCGGAACGCCTCGAACGGTTCCGAGAATTCGGTGAACCAGATGCCGGTGGTCGGCTTGCCGCCGATGTCGCCATGGTTGGTGACGACCATCAGGATCGTACGCGCCATGCCTGCGTCCTTTCAGTTGAGGTTGGGGAGTTGCCGGCCGTCCATACCGACTTCAAGACGCACGAGCTTGGCTTCCTGCGGCACGCCTTGGAACGGCACAATCACACCGCCTGTTGCGGTCACGTAAAGCGCGCCCGGCTCGCCGGGGTGGAAGGCGCAGGCGGTGCAGCCGGCCATGCCCTGGGCCGGCGCGGCGACGGCCACGCGCGCCGAACCGTCCGCGTTTACCCGGATCAGCGTGTTGTGGATGTGGTTGGTGATGTAGAGACGGCCGATTGCATCGACCACCAGGTCGTCACCCCGCAGACCCTCCGCGAGGATACTTATGGCGGTCACGTCGCCGGACGACGACAGGTCGGCGCGCAGCAGCAACGCGCGATCGGTGTTGGTGATGTAAAGGCAGCCGTCGCCCGCTTTGATGCCGTTCGCGCCCGGCAGCATCGGTTCGTCGGAGATTTTGCTTAGACGCTCATCGGTGAGCACCACGCGCGACGTCCAACGCGCGACATTCACCTCAATGATCTGTCCGAGGAGCGAGTCGACCGTGTAGGCGTGGCCCTTCGCGGCAGGCGTGAACCCGTTGAGGAACCGCGTGGCCGGAATGGTGAGCTTCTGCTCGACGCAGCCGTTCGCATGCACATGAAAGACATTGTGCGGCGACTGGCCCACCTCTCCCCCGACCGCGAGCACGCCGTCGCCGTAGGCGATCAGGCCCGCGGGCGAGACGCGAAGCTCGGTCCATTGTTCCGAACGGCCCGAACGGTCGACGCGGAGCAGCTTGCGTTGGTTGTGGATCGATATCGCGAAGCGGCCATCGGCGAGCACGGCGATGTTCTCGATGAAGGTACCGACGGGCCAGGTCGCGACAACCCGGTGCGGTACAGGCGCGAGAGGCGCCTCCTGATGGGCGGCGCGTGCGGCCATTTTTCTTCCCCCGTTGACAACGGCGATATAGCGATGGTTCCGCCTTGCCGTATTTCATGTTCCTCCGTTTCACATTTCGGCGAGCTGTCGCCCGTGCCCGCAGCGGGATATGCTCGCACGATGGACTTCCCCGCTCCACCGGGCGACCCGCACGGCGTGTCCCCATCCCGCATCCACTACCCTGCCGGCGAATATCCTCATCCGCCGTCAGGACTGTTTCAGTTGCGTGTCGTCCGGAGCGGCTCATCCTATGCGGAGGTCGATCTCGGAGCGGGACGTCGGCGCGTGTTCACGCGTCCGGGCGACATTCTGGTCAGCCTCGGCGACCGCCCGAGCTTCTTTGCCATCGAAGAAGGCCGGGATCTCAGCTTTGTCCAGGCGGGGCCGTTCATCCTCGACGGGGTTCTGGACCAGCTCGGCGCGACCCGCGCCGAGCTGGTGCCGGCGGCGTTCGGACCGTTCCGCGACCGGCTGATTGCCGGTCTCGCCATCCGCATGGAGGAACTCGCGTCCACTTCGTCCGTCGCGCTCCATTGGACGTTCGGCGTCCTTGTCGCGCTGACGATGGACGCGGCCGGCCGGCGCCAGAGCAAGTCGAACAGCCGCCGACTGACCACCCGGACGCTCGCCGAGATCGGGGCGGTGATCGCGGCGCGACTGCACCAGCCCATCACGGTTGCCGATCTGGCACGGATCGCCGGGATGGGCGAACGCACCTTCTCGGCAGCCTTCCGCGAGGCGACCGGCCTTCCTGCCTACCAGCTTATTCTTCGCCGCCGGGTCGACCGCGCCCTAGAGCTGCTCAAGGCAACCGCCATACCGCTGGCGGAAGTCTCGCTGCGGTCAGGGTTCACTCACCAGGCGCACATGACGAGAACCTTGAAGCGTCTCAAAGGCTCCACGCCCCGGCGGATTCGAAAGGCGGGTTGAGCGGCCTCCGCGCCGTTTCGGGACCGATGGCAATCCAGCGCAGTCCCCTCCCGTTCATTCCAAACCCCTTGACGCGCCGTCCGCCCACCCGTCCGACATCATGGGGACCTGCGGCTACAACATGGCGCAGGCGATGGTGTACGTGCTTGAGCAGTGCAAGGGCGACTTCTCCCGCGCCGACATCATGAAGCAGGCCACCAGCCCGAACGGCTTCGCCTCCGACGTTATGCTCCCCGGCGTGACGGCGGACACCAGCCTCACCGACTGCCGCGCTGAAGGCGATGCGGCTCGCGCCGTTCGACGGGAAGAAATACGTGCTGTTGCCGGAGTAACCCTCACCCTCCCGGCCGCAATGCGGCCTGCGCACCATCCCCTCTCCCGCACCGCGGGAGAGGGAGGGGCCCATCGCGCAGCGATGGGAGGGTGAGGGAAAGCCCCTAATTCGCTGGCGCAAGCCGTCACGTCCACTCCGGGATCGCGGCCACCTTCAACGTCTCGGCCTCGGGCAGGTCGAATCCGAAGTGCTCCGCCAGCAAAGTCCGAAGCTGCCGCCGGTCTGTCAGTTGGTCGGGCATCTCGGTTTCGCCCGTTACCCAGGTAACATCCCGGTTCATCAGATTGACCCGTCCCGAAGATGTGACTGCACTGGCGAAAATCCACTGGCGGAAAACGGAATCTGGGTGGGTCGATTTGAAGTGGTTGGCCATTTCGAAGTCGATCGGGTTGTCGTCCTCCATGGCCGAGACCCAACCCGTAAACTCCTGATTGCGCCGCAATCCGTGCCGTTTCCACGACGCGCCGTCCTGCGTCACGCGGTGGCCGTCCGGCGTGACGGTTCCGTCGAGCGGGATGGGGTAGCGCGATGCGAATGGTCCAAATCCAGGATCGACAACGAAACGGCCGCCGTCCGCCGAAACGGTCAGGTACATATGGTCCCGCGGCGCTTCGTGCAGCGGCTGGAACAGCACGACCCGGGCGATGTGTCGGCGCACGGAAAACCCAATCGCCTCCAAGGCCGCCGCCATAAGACTTGCGTGCTCAAAGCAGTACCCGCCACGGCGCGCATCGATCATCTTCGTCTGGAGCGAAGGGACGGCAAGCTGTATGCGGCGTCCGAGCAGGACGTCGAAATTCTCGAACGGAACGTGGCGCACATGGGCATCCAGCACTCCGGCCAAAGTGGCTAGGGACGGGGATCGATCGCCTCGCCAATCGACGCGCCCAAGATAACGATCCAGATCGAAAGCGTCCGCCATGACGTCCCCTTTGAGGATGAGCGACCCGACCTTATCAACTCTATGAACAATCTTCATTAATCCGCCCCGCATCAGCGCGTGATTGGCGATGCTGCGAGGGCGGATCGGTGCCGCCGTTGACGCGCCCCCCGCCCATCGCCGACCCCTCGCGGCGGGTCACGCCCCCCACCGGGGCGCTTCTGTTCTGAAAGGGACAGCGTCGGGGCGATCGCCGCGCCGCCGGACATCCGCCCGGCCAATCCGAATTTCTCCTCCGGCCCCCGCGCGAAGCGTCCCGGCTTCTCGCTGGATGTACTCTCCGACGCGCTGCTCGGCCGCAGCCATCGCGCCAAGGAACCGAAGGCGCGCCTCTCCGAGGTGATCGAGCGTTCGCGCGCCGTCCTCGGCATCCCCGCGACTACGGCATGCCCACCGACTACCGCATCGGCATCGTTCCCGCCTCCGACACCGGCGCGGTGGAGATGGCGCTGCGGTCGCTGCTCGGCGCGCCCGGCGTCGATGCACGGCCTTTCAAGAGCTTCGGCATCGGCCACCAACAGGGTCAAGCAGCTACAGCTGGCTGACGTCCCCGTGCTCGATGCGCAACGCCTTATGGCAGTCAACGCTGGTG
>DATKOE010000207.1:0-25673 GCA_035524815.1 Rhizomicrobium sp. | reverse complement strand
ACCGGGCGCCCGACCGGATTGGGCCGGTCCAGCACCCACACTTCCTTTTTCTGTGTTGCCGCGGCTTCGAGCACATAGAGCAGGGTAGTGACGAAGGTGTAGATGCGGCATCCCAGATCCTGAAGATCCACCAGGATCACGTCGCAGGTGTCCATCATCGCGTCGGTCGGCCGGCGCACGGCGCCGTAGAGACTGAATACCGGAATGCCGAGGCGCGGATCGCGGAAGTCCGCACTTTCGACCATGTTGTCCTGCTTGTCGCCGCGAAGCCCATGTTGCGGCCCGAACGCAGCCGTCAACTTGACGCCCGCCGCCGCCAGCGCGTCGAGCGTGTGCGCCAAGTCCGCCGTGACGGAGGCAGGATGGGCGAGCAGGGCCACGCGCCTTCCTTCCAGCGGCGCCCGCAAGGCGGTGTCGGAGAGGAGCCGGTCGATGCCGAATTTCATGGCCTCAAATTGCCGGAAGTTCGAGCGCGAATCCATCGGCGTGATGGAAGTCGGCTTTGCCGGGAGGATGCCTCAGCGCCCAATGGGAGATGTTCCCGTTCGCCTCTTCGATCACGGCCGAAATCCCCACTCGCCAGTCACCCGCCAGTTCCGGCAGTCCTTCAAGTCTCAGATGCGCCCGCAGTTCGTAGAAGTCACCTCCGTAAGCGGCCTCTGGCCGGGGTTTCAGGATGTCGGCGTTCTGCCGGTGGCGGCGGTAATCCGCAAACCGGTAAGCCGCCCATGCGAATGAGGGCGCGAAGTTGAACTCAAAGTAGCCCTCCGCTCCAGTCGGCTTGACGAACGCCTCGAAACACGTGTGCTTCCACAGGTCATCCGCACGCTTCCAAGACGGGTGCGGCGGCCAGCCTTGGATGAAAAGGCTCGGGTCGCCCGCAACGTAATAGTGCACGAGCAGATTGCCGGTGTTCCCCCTCGAGATATAGGCCTCGACTTGGGACACCGCTCCGCGAGGCGAATCAGGATGCAGAATCAAAGGATGACGCATGGTCGGCATGGCACGCTTTTCGGCCGGATCCTCGCATACTCCGTCTACGTGCTTCCCACAATTGCGAACGACTCTCGGGTTGCGGCAGGTTGTTAACTCTACCTTGGCACCCATGCGCCATCATGAGACGCCACCCCTGGGTTAAGGTCATGGGCAAGTCGAAACAGCTGAAGCTGATGCACCTCGGCGGCGAGGTGCTGCGCGACGCGCAGGAGAAGGCGCGCATCGAGCGTCATTGGCACATCCTGGGCGACGCCAAGCCGCCCAAGCCGCCAGGCAAGGAGTACAGCTACGTCGAGGAGTTGACGCGGCTTCAGTTCGAGCTTCTCAAGATGCAGGAGTGGGTGCGCCTGCAAGGCCTCAAGGTGGTCATCATCTTCGAAGGCCGCGACGCGGCCGGCAAGGGCGGCGTCATCAAGCGCATCGCCGAATGCCTGAACCCGCGTTCGTGCCGGATCGTGGCGCTCGCCACGCCGACCGAAAAGGAACGCGGCCAGTGGTATTTCCAGCGCTACATTCAGCACCTACCCGCCAAGGGCGAGATCGTGCTGTTCGACCGCAGCTGGTACAACCGCGCCGGCGTGGAGCACGTCATGGGCTTCTGCAGCGGCGAGGAATACGACGAGTTCCTGCGTTCGTGCCCGCTGTTCGAAGAAATGCTGGTGCGTTCCGGCATCATCCTGATCAAGTACTGGTTCAGCGTGAACGACGAGGAGCAGGAGCGCCGCTTCCTGGAGCGCATGAAGAACCCGATCAAGCGCTGGAAGCTGTCGCCGATGGACATCGAATCCCGCGAGCGCTGGGTCGAGTATTCAAAGGCCAAGGACGTGATGCTCAAGCATACCGACAGGAAGCTCACGCCCTGGTACATCGTGAACGCGGATTCGAAGAAGAAGGCGCGCCTCAACTGCATCGCGCATCTCCTTCGTCAGATCCCCTACAAGGATCTGCGTCCGGTGCAGATCGAACTGCCGCCGCGCCAGCCCGACAGCGGCTATGTCCGGCCCAAGAAGTCGAGCCAGAGCTGGGTACCCGAGAGGTACTAGACTGACTTTCTCAGCGGAATGATTCTGCGGAGCAACCGCGCGGGTGCGCGGAACTTGTGCAGATTCCTGTGATCTGGACGCAGGAGTCACAAGTTATCCACAGGTTCCGCACCACTGCGGCGTTAGAAACTGTCACATTTCTCCCGCGCGATAGATTCGCCGATGTCGGTCCCCGTAGTACAACGGGGGCAGGGTGGTGGGTATGGCACGCGAAATCGAACGCAAATTCCTCGTAGCCGGGGACGGCTGGAGGCGCAGCGTGCGCTCCGCCGCGTCCATCCGGCAGGCCTATCTGGCGCGACCCGACGCGGCCTCGATCCGGGTACGGATCATTGACGAGCGCGAAGCCTTCCTCACCATCAAGAGTTCACAGCCGGGCGCGGTGCGCGCCGAGTTCGAATATGCCGTTCCGATGGAGGACGCGCTCCACCTGTTGCACCTGCGCACGGGTCTGGTGATCCGCAAGCGCCGCCACATCGTGCCGGCCGGCGGCTTCGAATGGGAAGTGGACGTGTTCGAGGACGAGCACGCCGGTCTGGTGCTGGCCGAACTGGAACTCGACCACCGCGAAAGCGACTTCGAACGCCCCGCATGGATCGGCCAGGAAGTGACCGGCGATCCGCGTTTCTACAACGCGAACCTCGCCGTGCCCATGCTGGTAGGAGCAGGCCCCGGCGCACGCGCGGCATAAGCGGTCCCGGCGTTTTCATTTGATGCGGATTTGATCGGCTTTCGCCGAAAGCTGCGCTCGCTCTATCGGCGAACATGGCCGATCTCGGCCTTCGCCGCGGCCGTACCGGTGCGTTCGCGACGAACCATAGTCGTATGATGCGATAACAAGGCGAGAAGCGGAGCAAATCCGTTCACCCGCGATTCATCGCCGCCGGTTTTGTCGTTGGGAAATCCTCCGATCCGGCCACAACATCGGGATGCATGAACCGGGGTACAACCATGGGCCGAACCTCGATAGCGATCGCCGCCGCCGTCCTGTTCGCCGGCAATGCCTGGGCGTTCTGCGACACGCCCACGCCGGCCCGCCAGGATACGATCCACGAGTACCTGAAGGTCGCCGCGCTCGCCTGTCAGACGGGCCTGGTGAACGGTTCGCTGCCGCGCGAATTGCGGGACCCGCAATCCTGCGTGCTGACCCTGGCCGCCTATCTGCTGGCCAGGAATCACGCCGCGCGCGGCGTCGATCAGCCGGTGCCGGTCCACGTCGCCTGCATGGAACGCACCACGCGCACGGCGGCTATGACGCCGTTGCAGGTTGGCCTCTCCCGCCAGTGAATTCCGCGGCCTCGCCGCGGTGGCGCGCAACGCGCGTCGCTTCGCCTTGCTTTCATCCGCGCATGGGCCTGTGTAGGGTTGCCCGCCCGGAATTCGCGATTCCGGATGAACCGGCGTATCCCGAACGAGGACGGCATGATCCAGCGCGTGGTCGAATGCGTGCCGAATTTTTCCGAAGGCCGCGATCCGGCCAAGATCCGCCGGATCACCGAGGCGATCGAGAGCGTAGCCGGAGTCAAGCTGATGGATGTCGACGCCGGCGCGGACACCAACCGCACCGTGGTCACTTTCGTCGGCGATCCCGACAGCGTGCTCGAATCCGCTTGGCGCGGCATCGCCGCCGCGGCGAAGCTGATCGACATGCGCTTGCACAAGGGTGCGCATCCGCGCATGGGCGCCTGCGACGTGTGCCCGTTCGTGCCCGTCGAAGGTGTGACGATGGCCGATTGCGCGGAACTGGCGCGGCGGCTCGGCGAGCGTGTCGGTCGCGAGCTCGAGATACCGGTGTATCTTTACGAGCAGGCGGCAGCCGTGCCGGAGCGCTGCAACCTCGCGGTCGTGCGCGAAGGCGAGTACGAGGGGCTCGAGAAGAAGCTCGCCGATCCCCGCTGGCGGCCTGATTTCGGTCCGGCTCGCTTCCATGCCGGCTTTGGTGCGTTGATTACCGGCGCGCGCGAATTCCTCATCGCCTATAACGTCAATCTCAACAGCACCGACAAGTCCCATGCCTCCGACATCGCCCTGGAATTGCGCGAGCGCGGCCGGGTGGCGCGGCGCGGCCAGAAGAACGCCTATTACTCCAGCGGCCAGAAGCTGAAATACGCCGAGGGCCTGTTCCCGTGCGGGAATTGTGCCTTCGACGGCAGGACGTTCGAAGAGACGGAGCGCCACTGCGTCGAAGCCCACGGCTACGCGCTGCGCGAACTGCTCGCCGCCAACGACGTCGACGCCGCCAAGGGCATCGCGGGCGAGAAGGTCTATCGCGCCGGGATGTTCAAGGCCTGCAAGTCCATCGGCTGGTACGTCGATACCTACAAGCGCGCGCAGATTTCGATCAACCTCACCGATTGGCATGTGACCTCTCCGCGCGATGTGCTGGAAGCGGCGCGCAAACTGGCGGCCGAGCGTGGGCTCGTCGTGACCGGCAGCGAGATCGTCGGCTTGGTCCCGTTCGAGGCGCTGTACGCGGCAGGCCGCGCCTATCTGGAGGCGCAAGGCAAGAGTCCGTTCGTGCCGGTGAGCGACGTGCTTCAGACGGCGGTGTTCAGCCTCGGCCTCAATGACGTTGCGCCGTTCGACATCGAAAAGAAGGTGATCGGCATGCCCAAGAGCTATCCCGGCGGCCTCGTGGAGATGCGTTGCCGCGATTTCGTCGACGAAGTCAGCCGCGGCACGCCCGCACCGGGCGGCGGATCGATCGCGGCGCTGGCCGGAAGCCTCGGCGCGGCACTGGCGTCGATGGTGGCCAATCTCACCCAGGGCAAGGCGGCGAACGATGCGGCCGAGCGCGAGCTTCTGGCTGCGGCGGAGAAGGCGCAGCGCATCAAGGACGCGCTGCTGCTGGCGGTCGACGAGGACACCAGCGCCTTCAACGCCTACATGGAAGCCCGGCGCCTGCCCAACGCCACGGCCGAGGAAAAGGCCCATCGCGCCGCAAAGATGCAGGAGGGCCTTAAGCAGGCGATCGAGGTGCCGATGGGTACGGCCCGCCGTTCCTTCGAGGCCATGGAAGTGGCTGCGACCGCCATGCGGCACGGCAATCCCAACTGCATCACCGATGCACTGGTGGGCCTCACCGTCGCTTACGCCGGGGTGCGCGGCGGCGTCTGGAATGTGCGCATCAACCTCGGCGGCATCACCGACGCCGCTTATGTTGCTGAAATCCGCCCGGCCTGCGCGAAGCTTCTCGAAGAAGCGGCCGCGCTCTTGGCGAAGGCCGGCGGCGAAGGCGACGCGCGCCTCGAAGCGGCGATGAAGAAGTAGGCCGGCACGCGCTTTCGTTGTATCCGCGCACGTCGCCTCACCCCGCTGGGCGCGGCGGCGCAGGCGTATTACTCTGCCGGCAGACAAATGCCGCCGGGGGGCAGGGATGAGATTCAAATCGCTTGCGATGGCCGTTTTGGCCTCCGCCGTGCTGTCGCTCTCGGGCGCGCGCGCCGGACAACTGCCCTATGTCTGGCAGACCATCCCGTTCGCCGGCGGCGGTTTCGTCGACGGCTTCCTTTATCATCCCGGACAGAAGGACGTTCTTTACGCGCGCACCGACGTCGGCGGCCTGTTCCGTTATGATTATGCCGCGCGGCAGTGGGTGCCGCTGTTCTTCCATCTCGGCCGCGCCGACGGCGACTTGATGGGCGTGCTCGCCATCGCGCTCGACCCCAACGATCCCGGCAAGATCTACGCGGCCTGCGGCATGTACCTGCCGGATTGGGGCCGCAAGGGCGCCATCCTGCGCTCGAGCGACCAGGGCCGCAGCTGGCAGAAGACTGAGCTTCCCATCCATGTCGGCGGCAATTCGGACGGTCGCGGCAGCGGCGAGCGCCTGGTTGTCGATCCCCGCAACGGCAAGGTCCTTTATTACGGCTCCAACCGGGACGGGCTGTGGAAAAGCACGGACGGCGGCGAGACGTTCGAGCAGGCCGGTTCTCCCGCGGTCTCGATTTCGCTGGTCGCCATCGATCCGAAGAACGGCGAGCTTTATCTCGGCGGCGCCGACGGTTCCGGCGCATTGCTGCTCAGCCGCGACGGCGGAAACACCTTCCGGCGCGTCGAACAGACCCCGCAACAGATTCCCCAGCGTGTCGCATTCGGGGCGGACGGCTCGGTGTACGTCACGTTCGCGCAGGGCGACGGCAAAGAAGCGGTCAATCCCAGCTTTGCCGTGCGCGGCGGCGTCTGGAAGCGCGATGCGGCGGGCGCGTGGAGCGACGTCACCCCGGTGCGTCCGGACGACAAATCGCGCTTTGGTTATTCGGGCGTGGATGTCGGTCCCGACGGCGCCGTCGCCGTCTCCACGCTCGACCGCTGGGCGGCCGGCGACGACATCTTCCTTTCGCGCGACGGCGGCGCGCACTGGATGCGCCTCGGCGACAAGTCGCACCACGACTACACGCAGAATCCCTGGCTCGTCGACATAATGGGCAAGGAGCAGATGAGCTGGTGGAACTCCGATCTCAAGATCAATCCCTTCAACCGCGACGAGATGATCTATTCCGGCCCGTGGGTGAGCCGGAACCTCGGCGAGGCCGGAAGCGGCAAGCCGGTCGAATTCGAATTCCGCACCAAGGGGCTCGAGGAAACCGCGACCATTCAGCTCGTTTCGCCCACGGAAGGGGCGAAAGTCATGGCGGCGATGGGCGATGACGCGGGCGCGGCGTGGTGGGACATCGCCAAGGTGCCGGATGCGGGGCTGTTCCATCCCACCAACGCCTCCAACCGCAGCATCGATTACGCCGGGCTCAAGCCCTCCTTCCTGGCGCGCACGTCCGATCGCAGCCCCTACGGCTATTTGAGCGAAGACGGCGGCAAGAGCTGGGCTCCGATCGCCGCCTCGCCCTACAAGCCCCCGAAAGACGGGCAGGAGTGGCGCAGCCCGGGCGTCATCGCGGTTTCCGCAAACGCCACATCGATGGTGTGGGCGCCGGAGAAGGACACGGCCTTCTACTCGACCGACAAGGGTGTGACCTGGAAGCCCTGCGCGGGCTGGCCGTCCCAGCGCGACACGGCGCTGGTTCCGGTCGCCGACAAGGCGATCGACGGCGTCTATTACGTCTTCGACCGCCTCGGCAGCGTCTTCATCAGCGTGGATGCGGGGGCGAGCTTCAAGCCGATCGTGAACGGACTGCCGAAAGTGGAAAGCTGGCAAACGGCGCAGCTCGCCGTGGTGCCGGGCCGTGTCCGCGATCTCTGGCTTGCCGCGCCTTACGGTCTCATCCACTCGCCGGACTCGAACACGCCGGTTACCGACATGAAGGATGTCGCCGCGGCCTGGGCGGTGGGCTTCGGTGCGCCGCTCGTCGCCGGCGGATACCCGGCTGTCTATCTGTGGGGCATGGTAGGGAAGCAGGAAGGCATCTGGCGCTCCGGAGACGAAGGCCAAAGCTGGATGCGCATCAACGACGACGCGCATCAGTTTGGGACCATCAGCGCGATCACCGGAGACATGCGCGAGCCCGGCACGGTCTACATCGCTCCGGGCGGGCAGGGACTGAAAGTCGGCAGGCCCGGAAATTAGGCGGGAGGTGGTCGGACGCTGCGCTCCGATGTGCGCGAAGGCGCGATTCTGTCTATTGCTCGCAGCAGCACGGCGGGCGTCAGGATCTGCGGCAGAACGATCGCGCCCGACTGCGCATCCGAGGGATAGAGCAGGTACAGCGGCACGCCGCTGCGTCCGAAACGGCTCAGTTCCCCCGCGATGGAAGCATCGCGGTTGGTCCAATCGGCTTTCAGGGTGACGATGCCGCTCCGGCGCAACCGCCGGTCGACGTCGCGGTCCTGCAGCGTTGTGCGTTCGTTGACGAGGCAGGTGACGCACCACGCCGCCGAAAAGTCGACCAGCACGGGATGTCCGGCGAGCCGGGCGGAGCGGACGGCTTGGGCCGACCACGGCTTCCACACGCCGGACGGGCCCGCGCTGCCGATATGGGTGGCCGCCACAGCCGCCGCCGCGAACGCCGCAAGGAACAGCCCCGGCCGCCACCGCCGCTCCAGTTGCGGCACGAGCCAGAGGGCGAACGACAATCCAAGACCGATCGCCAATGCCAGCGCCATCCCGCCCGCGCCGGTCTGCCGCCCCAGCACCCACAAAAGCCAGATCGCGGTCGCGAACATCGGAAACGCCAGCGCCTGCTTGAAGCGGAGCATCCACGGACCCGGCTTGGGGACGAGTCGGGTCAGGCCGGGCACGGCGGTCAGTGCCGTGAAGGGAAGCGCGAAGCCTGTCCCGAGTGCGAGGAACACGGCGGCGGCCTCTGCGGGCGGCCGGCCGAGGGCGTAACCCAGCGCCGCGCCCATGAACGGAGCGGTGCAGGGACTGGCGACAACGACCGCGAGCGCGCCGGTGAAGAACGCGCCCCAGCCGCCGTCGCGGCGCGTCAGGCCGTCGCCTGTGCCCGCCAGGATCAGCGGCAATTCGAACGTGCCGAGAAGGTTGAATCCGATCGCTGCGGTCAGCAGCGCCAGCGCCAGAACGGCGAGCGGCGATTGCAGCTGGAATCCCCATCCCAGCGCCGCGCCCCCCGCCTTCAGTGCCAGCAATATGGCGGCCATCGCCGCAAAGCTCGCCACCACGCCCGCGAAGTAATAGCGCCCGTCGCGCCGCAAGGCCGTACTGCTGCCCGATTGCGCCAGCGCCAGCGCCTTCATCGAGAGGATGGGCAGAACGCACGGCATCAAATTCAGGATCATCCCTCCCAGGAACGCCATCAGCATGGCTCCGAAGAGCGTGCTGGCGATGGCCGGAACCGCCGAAGCCGCGGCAGGCGCCATGGGCACGGCCCGCACGTCGAACGTTCCCACCTGCGGTATGTCGAGGACGCCTTCGAAGGCCTGGAACGGCTTGGCACGCCGGCGTAACGCCGCCCGCCAGGTCAGGATTTCTCCGGCCGTTCTTGTCGTGCCAGGTTGTTCGGTGTCGACGACATCCGCGGTCGCGGGGATGAAGCTTGCCCGGGCAGCTGCCTCCGCCTGAAGCAGCGGACTCGATAGCTTGACCACGACATCGCCGCCTTCGCGCCTGACCCAGGCCTCGCCCGGGAACGGTTTCGGCAGCGCCGCGCGGGCGGCGGCGAACATGGCGGGAGAGCCGCTCGCCTTGTCGAGGTCGAGATCGGCGCCGATCTGGGCGGGAATGCAGACGTGTTCGCATTCGAGCAGGAAGACGTCGACATGCGCCTTGCCAGCCTTGGCGTTCGCTGCGGCCGTGAGCGGCACGAGCATTGTCGCTTCGCCACTGTAGCCGTAGCTGACGACGCCGCCGTCGGCGAAAGTTCGCGGCGTCGGCCAGGCGATATCGCCTGCGGTGGTCCCCCGCGGCAGATGCCAGGTCAGCGCCGTCGCTTCACCCGTCTCGCCGGGATTGCGCCAATAGGTGTGCCAGCCCGGTGCGATGTGCTGGCTTATCGCCGCCCAGGCCGTCGCTCCGGGCCGCAGGGGCGTTTCGAGCGACACCGACACCGTAACCGGATGTTGGTCCGCCGCCGCGCCCGTCTGCGCGGACGCCAGCATGAAGAGGAAGGCGAGGGCGTTCCGCCGCATCATCGGATGCACCACGCGCGCACCTGTTCGCGTTTCAGGAAGTTCTCGGCTTCGGCGCCCATGAGGATGGCGAGGGTCGCGATGATTCCGGCTTCGACGCAAGTGCTGCCGGCCACGGTTACCGAGCGCGGTGCGCACCGCACCGGCCGTCCGCTGCGCGGATCGAGGATGTGTCCGTAGCGCACGCCGTCCTTGAGAAGGAACCGCCGCGCGTCGCCGCTGGTCGCCAGCGCGCCGCTGGAAATCTCCAGGAGACCCGCGATGCCGCCGCTCTTCTCGACGGATTCGATGGCGACCTTCCATCGCCGCCCGCCGCTTCTCGGTCCCGAAACGGCAAGATCGCCGCCGAAATTCACCAGCGCGGGTGCGGTCGTGATGCGCCGGACGGCGGCGAGCGCGCGATCCACCGCGTACTCCTTGGCGATCCCGCCGAAGTCGATCTCCATTCCCCGCGGCAGCAGGATCGCAGGTGCCCGCCACGTCACCCTGTCCCAGCCGATCAGCGGTCTCAGCGCTTCGATCTGCTCGTCCGACGGGATGTTGTCGGAGCCGTCGAAGCGCCAGATGCGCCGCAGCACGCCCGAGGTGATGTCGAACCGCCCGCCGCTCAGCGTGTGGCAGCGGTCGGCGAAATCGAGGAGCCGTGCCGTCTCGCCGTCGACCGCGATCTGGGAGCCGCCGCTCGCGTTGATGCGTCCGACGACGCTGTCCTCGCGATAGCGGCTGAACTTGAGTTCGATCCGGCGCGCCTCCGCCTGCGCGGCCCTGCCGGCCGCCGCTGCGGCTGCGGCATCGTCGGTCTCGATGCGCACCTCGCAGGGCGTCGCCATGCTGTGGAAGAAGTGCAGGAAGTCGCCGCCCGAGCGTAGCGGCAGGGGATCGTCGTTGCGCGGGCTGGGATGTGCCGACATCAATCGAAGTTCCAGCTGTAGCCCACCATGAACACGGTCGCCTTCGTCCCTGCGAAGAGATTCTGGTTGCGTAACTGCCCGATGGCGTCCGCAGGATGGCCGTTGCCCATCTGGTCGTAATAGGACGCGCTGAGATAAAGCTCGGAGTTCTGCGTCACGTCGAAGCCGAGCTTGGCCCCGAAGGTGACCGCGGAAAACGCGCTCAGGCGCGTGTCCGACGAAGCGAACGCGGGCAGCGTCTGTCCGTCGACCAGGAAGTAGCGGTAGAACTTCGCCGCCGTCTGGTGATACCAGCGCACGTCCGGCTCGACGAAGAATCTGCTGCCGAGGTTGATGCGTTCCGAAAGGTCGGCCGTGATCGACGAGATTCCCCAGTCGTCCGTGAAATAGCGGATCGAGAAATCGGTGATCGCCGGGTCGTAGTCGATCTTGTTGTCCCAGAGCAGGCTTTGCGAGATGCGCCGCTTGGGACGGTTTTCGTAGAGGTAGCGCAGCGGTTCTCCGGTCGTGGGGTTCACCACCGAAATGATACGATAGGGATCGTTCTGATAGCCGCTCTGGGAATCGAAGGCGTAGTTGAGTTGCATCAGCCAGCGCCGGCTCACGACTTGAGTGAAGCCGACGACGAATCCCGCCTGCGTCTTGCCGCGAGAGGAAGGCGATTTCCAGGCGCCGCTCATCTCGGTCAAGGGCGTGGGCACGCCGCCGAACGGCTTGGAGGTGTCGAGTTCGATGTTGAGCGCGAGGCTCACGGTGGTGTTGTCGGCGTTGAAATTCTGCGCGGCGTGAATATTGCCGGTGATCGCCTGGTAATCCCGCTCCCGGGAAAACCCGGCCCCGAATCCGAATTCCGAGATTCCGCCGAGCGGCTGCGTCCAGCTCAGGTTGAGGGCCTCGCGCAGGTCGCGGAAGCCCTTGTCGAGCGGCAGTTGGTTTGGTGCCACGGTATACTGGCGCGCCAGAACGTTCGTGCCGCCGGGCACATGCACGACCGTGCCGCCGCCCGAGGCGCCGGTGACGGAAACCGATCCGCCGCCGCCGCCCGTTCCGCCCGTGGAGCCGGTGCCTCCCCCCCCTCCGCCGTCGTCGCCTCCTCCGTCGTCGCCTTCGCCGCCATCGTCGCCGCCGCCGGAAGAACCGCCGTTCGCTGAGGGCGCCGACGAAGTTCCGCCTCCCTTTACCGGCGTGATGAAGGTTTGTGCCAGGTCCGAAGGCACCGCGCCGTTGGGTGTCGCGCCCGAGACGGAATCGGCGATCAGCCCGAGCGTGAAGACGCTGCCGTCCTCGAAATGCACGGAGAAGTCGGTGGAGGGTTCCATCGCCTGCACGCGTCCGCCGGGTTCCTGGTAGACCAGCAGCGCCGTGTCCCAGGCGAAGTAGTTCGATCCCGGCCCGAAGCTGTGCGTGTCCGGATCGTAGCCGGGTACGGATACCGGCGCTTGCGCGTCGGCTTTGGAGCCGGCCGCCGCCGCAACCAGCCCGGCGGAGAGCATGGCGATGCTGTCGCGAAGGCTCAGTTGCATCCGCAGCCGCCCCCCGCGAAGCCGCGACCGCCGCTCGATGCCTCACGGCTGAAATAGACGTGGTCGGCCGCCTCGGAGAGCAGCGGGTGGGCGTCCACCTGCATCTCCTTGCGCGCCATCAGATCCTTCTGCCAGGGCTTGGGGCCCAGCGAGGCGCAGGCGCCTGCGGTGAGAGAAACGGCGGCGCACAGGAGCGCCGTGCGAATGACGCCCGTCATTCGCGGCGAAGTCGGCATCGCCATGTCAGGACGCCTTTTCGTTCAGCAGTTGGGTGAGATGCGAAAGGTACTCGGATTCCTTGCCGGCATAGAAGCCGTTGTGCACGTAGTGCACCTTGCCGTCCCGCCCGATCAGGATGGACGTCGGCATGTCCTTGAAATCGTATTTCTGCGCGATCGCGCCGTTCGGATCGTAGACGATCTTGAACTGCGCCGGAGTGTGCTCGAGGAATTCGGCGGCGCGGTCGTGATCTTGATCGACGTTGACCGCGATGATGACGAGGCCCTTGCCGGCGTAATCGCTTTGGAGCCCGTTCATCCACGGAAACGACTGGCGGCAGGGATTGCACCACGACGCCCAGAAGTCGAGATAGACGACCTTTCCCTTGTAGGCCGCGAGATCGAGATCCTCGCCGTGCGCGGTCGCGCCCAGCACGGCAAGGGCCAGAGCGCTCGCCATCGTCCGTATCCTGAAGTGCATCGCCCGGCCTCCTCGTGGTGACTCGATCCCGAGCTATTGCGTTACATCTCCGACCACACCGCGGGCATTGCGCGCCGTTTGAATCTTTGTCGGAAATCGGTGCCTAAAAAGGTCACACCTGCGCATTCGCGAAGCGCAGCATTATCCGGGACCGCTTAACGTCAGTCGCGGCCGGCGCGCATCACGTAGCCGCCGTTGCGCACGGTTCGGATCATGTCGGAGCCGATCTTCCCGCGCAGCCGGCTGATGTGCGTTTCGACGATGTTGGTCTTGGGATCGAAGCGGTAATGCCACACGCCTTCGAGTAGCATGGTCCGCGTCACCAGTCCGTCGGCGCGGCGCATGAGGTACTCGAGCATTTCGAATTCGCGCGGCAGGAGCTTGACCGGACGCCCGGCGCGCGTGACCTTCCGCTTGATGAGATCCATCTGAAGATCGCCGACGCGCAGAATCGCGGGATCGCCCGACGCCCGCCGCAGCAGGGCGTTGATCCTCGCCACCAGTTCGCTGAACGTGAAGGGCTTGGCGAGATAATCGTCGCCGCCGCAGTTCAGTCCTTCCACCCGGTCGTTGACGTGGCCCAGCCCGCTCAGGATCAGCACCGGCGTGGTGGAGTGCTGCTCGCGCAGGCTGCGCACCAGCGCCAATCCGTCCATGTCGGGCAGCATGCGGTCCACGATCAGGAGGTCGAAGTCCCCGCTGCTCGCAAGCTTAAGTCCCGCATCGCCGGTTTCGCTGCGGTGAACCTGATGGCCCACCTCGTGCAGTCCTCCGGAGACCAGGCCCGCAATATCGGCGTCGTCCTCGACAAGCAGAATGTTCGCCATGAACCCGGCGGCGGGCGCTCTCCGCCGCATCACCATTGCTTAAGTGGCATCCTGCCTGAATCTTTTCGGTCGAGGTGCAAGTCATTCGCATGTGAGCGGACTTTTTCATTCCGCCGCGTCAGCACCACCCGAAATGGTCTTCGCCGCCGTCTGCTGCCGGCCGTTCAATGCGGCTGCTCCGTCAGGTTTGGAGCCTGCGTGCCTCCTCCTTCAGGATATCGGTCGTGCGTTGCAGATAGCGATAGATGGCGTCGATCTCGCCAGCGCTGAATTCGCGCTGCAGGCGCGCCATGGCCCGGCTGAGAGGCTCGAACAACGGCTTCGTGCGCCGCATCCGCTCGGCGTCGTGCAACGGCCGGATGATGACGCTGCGGCGGTCGTCCGGGTTGGGCTCGCGGCGCACGTGTCCCAGCGTCTCCAGCCGGTCCACGATTCCGGTGATGGCGCCCGTCGTGAATCCAGTTTCGCGCGCGAGCCGGCCGGCCGTGGCCGCACCTATCAGCGACAGCGCCCCCAGGCATTTGTGCTCCGAGATTCCCATCCCGCTCCGGCGCGCCACGGCCTCGTGGAAGGCGATCACGGCGGTAGAGAGATTGCGGTGGAGCAGGTTGAGGTCCGAAGCCGGACCGGCGTTGCCGCGAATTGTTTTGCTTGCATATATCTTAAACATGAGATACTTGTATCGTGAGATAACGTCGCGAGCAAGCGGATTTCGCAGAAGGGGCGCCGTGGAAACACAGCAAACGAGGGGCTCTTGGCGCCGCGTCGCGCCCGCGCTGACGCTCGTGGTGCTGGCGCCGATGCTGGCGGAGGTGCTTCCCGGAGCCACGCGCACCAGCGCCCTGTTCGTCTTGCCGGTCGAGATGGGGGTCTGGGGCTGCGGCGCGCTTCTGATCCGGGCCGCGGTGCGCCACTGGCGGCTGGGCTGGAGGAACATGCTGCTTTTGTCTTTCGCGCTGGCGCTGGCCGAGGAGTTCGTCATCCAGCAGTCCTCGCTGGCGCCGATGGTGATCCAGATCGTGAAAGGCGCGCCTTATGCCCGCGCCTTCGGCGTGAACTGGGTTTATCTGCTGTGGGCGCTCGGCTACGAGACCGTGTTCGTGGTCTTCCTGCCGGTCGCGCTCGCCGAACTGATCTTCCGCGATCGCCGCGAAAAGCCGTGGCTGAGCAAGGCCGGGCTCGGCGGGGCGGTCCTCTACTTCGCCGTTGCGTGCTTCTTCGCCTGGTTCACCTGGACGCAGATAGCGCGGCCCAAGGTGTTCCACGTGCCGGCCTACGTTCCTCCGGCCCTCACCATCGAGATCGGGTTGGCGGCGATCGCGCTGCTTGTTCTGGCCGCGATCGGCCCGGCGCGCCGCCTGATCGCCCGCAAGGTGCGGCCGTCGATGCCGCCTCCGCCGTTGATCGCGGGAGCATTTGCGCTGATCGCTGCGGTGTTGTGGTACGGGCTGGTGCTGCTCGGCTTCAACCTGCGCCCGGATTTTCCCGTTCCCGTCGCGGCGGCGGGCGGAATCCTGCTGGGTCTGCTCGTCCTGATCGCATTCCCGCGCTGGGCGGCGCATCCAAACTGGCGGGATGCCCACGCCTTTGCCGTGATAGCGGGCGCCCTGACCGGTTCGATGGGCGTCGGCTTCATCGGTTTCATCGGCGCGTCGCCGGTCGATCTCTACGGCAAGATCGTGTTCGACGCGCTGGCGTTGGTTCTGCTCATCATGCTCGCCGTCCGGCTGAGACGCCCTGCGGGCGGCGCGGGTCCCTCGCAGAGCCGCTCATGAGGGCAAACCGCAGCACGCACGCATGGCGTGCGCGCCGCCTTCGTCAATCCGCGCGATCTACTTCTGGTTCTTTTTCTGCTCTTCCGCGGCCTTCGCCTGTTGCGCGGCGAGGTCGGCCTGCGCCTCGGTCAACTTGTCCTGCAGGAACTTGACCGGAGTGATCGAGACCGCTTCCTGAAACTTGGCCACCGCGGTCGTGAAATCCTCGGCCTTCATCGCGACTTCGCCCTCGGCGGCGTCGCGGTTGACCAACGCGTTCTTGTAGTTCGGATCGGCCGCGAGCGCTTCGTTGAATTTCGCGATCGCGCCGGCGAAGTCTCCGTTCTTGAACAGCGCCATGCCCGCGGTGTTGGCGAGTTCGGCCTTGGCGAGCGCGAGGTTGGCCTTGGCGCGGCCGAAATCGGGAACGTTGTCGAGCGCTTCCTGGAACAGGGCGATCGCTCCGGCGTAGTCCTTGGCCTGGAACTTGGTGACGCCGACGTTGTTCAGAAGCTCGGCGAAGTTTTGCTTGAACGCCTTGCTCGAGGGATAGATTTTAACCGCCTCGCGGTGCTTGGCGAGCGCCCCGTCCAGGTCGCCCTTCGCCTGAAGATCGAACGCATCGATTTCGAGCTGGCTTGCCTGGTCGTAGGCCGAATTGGCGGCGTGCATGGCAGGCGCCATGAGCGCGAGCGCGGCGACGAACACAAGAGAACGGACTCTCAACATAAAGGCCCCCTATCGCATGGACGCCGGCGGGCGCCCGGGCACGTGCCGATTGTACGTCGGATTTTCGGGCAGTTACGAAGGGTTACGTCGCCGCAGTAGGCCCTCCCAAGCTGTGGTTTATGCGGCCCGGAATGCCTTGCCCGCGTTCGCGGGACAACGGCGAAGGTGCCCGATGCGGCCATTGCAACCGCCGGGAGGGGCCGGTTTTCTGCCACGCCGTACAGGATGTTAGTGGCCGGCGCCCCCGCGTTCTGATGCCGATTCGGCGCCTCGAACCGCGCCCCGGCTCTGCTTGCAGAGCGGGTATGCCGGAGCCGATGCTCGTTTGTTGCCAGCCGTCACGAACCCATCGGCGTCAGCATGAATCCTCCACTCAGGTTCGCCGCGGCGACCCTCGCGGCGTTGATCGTGTCCGCGCCGGGCGCCCCGGCGAAATCCGTGCCGCCGATTCCGGAGCTGGTGCGGCAGCACGGGACCACGCAACTGATCGTGGACGGCAAGCCGTTCCTCATGATCGGCGGCGAGCTGGACAATTCGAGCGCGTCGAGCGCCGCGTTCCTGCAGCCGGTGTGGCCGCGCCTCGTCGCCATGAACTTCAACACCGTTCTGGCCCCCGTCACGTGGGAGTTGATCGAGCCCCAGGAAGGCAAGTTCGATTTCCGTTCGGTGGATGATCTGATCGGCGCCGCCCGCAAGCATCGGCTGCACCTTGTGCCGCTCTGGTTCGGAAGCTGGAAGACCAGCATGTCGAGCTACGTGCCGGCATGGGTGAAGCGCGACCAGGACCGGTTTCCCCGAGCCGTCCGCTCCGACGGCCGCGGAATGGAGATGCTCTCGGCCTTCGGCGCGAACAATCTCGAAGCCGATGGCCGCGCCTTCGCGGCCCTGATGCAGCGCCTGAAGGAAAGGGACGGCACGCAGCACACCGTCGTCATGGTCCAAGTCGAGAACGAGGTGGGGATGATCTCCGAGGCGCGCGACCACGGCGCCGCGGCCGATGCAGCCTTCGCCGCGCCCGTGCCGGCATCGCCACCGACGAGTTCATCGTCGCCGGCTCCGGCATGATCGTCGATTTCGCCACGCACGGAATCGCCGATCCCCAGGCCGGCATCGAGTCGGTGTGGGAAGGGCGCTTCGTGAAAGGCGTCTGGACACCCGGCCGCCTGCTCAACGGCGACGAAACCAACCAGGGCCGCTACTTGCGCGTTCCCGGCGGGCAGTTCTCGATTTTCCGCGTGCGCCTCTGTCACTATCACTGAGCGGGCGGCGGACAGCTTCTCTTGCGTGCGGCCGCCACGGCATAGAGGGCGATGACGCCGAAACAGAAGCTGGGCACGACCATTGCGAACTGCATCGACGAGAGCCCGGAGATGTAGCCCATCACGGGCGGCGCCAGCGCTCCCCCGATGATCGCCATCACCAGGAACGAGGAGCCCGATTTGGTGAGCGGCCCGAGATCGCGGATCGCGCCCGCGAAGATCGTCGGGAACATGATCGACATGAAGAAGCTGGTGGCCGCCAGGCACAGGACGCCCGTCCAGCCTCCGATGAGCGCCGCGGCTGCCGTGAGAAGCATGGCGACGACGCCGTAGCCCGCCATCAACCGGTCGGGATTGATGCGACCCATCAGCGCCGTGCCGATGAATCGCCCGATCATGAACAGGGTCTGCGAGGCCAGGAGGATGAACGACGCCGAAACGACGTTGGGCAGCGGCAGGAATCCGTGCCACAGTGTGTAGCCGTTGGTGATCGGGATCGCGGCGACCGCGTGCTGGGTGTAGCGGATGGTGAAGCTCCACACGCCGACCTGGGCCGCCACATAGAAGAACTGCGCCATCACGCCGAACAGGAAGCGCGGGAAGCGGAACAGGTGGAGGAATCCTCCGAACAGCTCCGCGAGCCAGCGCCGGACGTTGCCCGAGGTCTCGAGTCGCGCGGTGGCGATGGGCGGAAATTTCACGCTCGCCAGAACCACCGCCCAAAGCAGCACCACAGCGGCGATGGCGACATAGGGTCCCACGACGGCGTGGGCGAGTTCGGTCGAGGCGAGTTGCTTGTCCGAAAGGATGAACTGACTGCCCACGTAAACGCCGAACAGGACGCCGAGCGGATTGAAGGCCTGCGCGAAGTTGAGCCGTCGCTCCGACGTCTGCTGCGATCCCAGCACTGCGACGAGGGGGTTGGAGGAGGTTTCGAGGAACGACAGGCCGCTCGCGATCACGAACAGCGCTCCGAGGAAGAACACGTAGCGGTGATATTCCGCCGCCGGGAAGAACAGGAGTGCGCCGGTCGCGTACAACAGCAGCCCGAACACCACGGCCGCCTTGTAGCCGAAGCGGTTCATGAACACGGCCGCCGGAATTGCGAACACGAAATAGCCGCCGTAGAACGCGGACTGGACCAGCCCCGTCTGCAGGTCGGACAGCACGAAGGCCTTCTTGAATTGGGGAATCAGGATGTCGTTGAGGCTGTTGGCCACGCCCCAGGCGAAAAACAGCGTCACGACCAGGGCGAAGGCGAAGCCGTAGCTGCGCTCTTTCACGGCGGACTTGGTCATGGTCTTCCCCCCTTGAGCGCGGTCGGCCGCGCCTTCTCCTTCACGAAACCGGCGTCACGCCCTTCTTGAGGATGATGTTGCCGTACTTGGCGGTTTCCCCTGTCATTACCACGGCCCAGGCCGCGCGCGCTCGCTCGTAGAACGCGAAGCGCTCGACGAACGCGGTCGCCGGCGCCTGGGGCGCATGCCGCTCGATGGCGGCGCGGCAGGAGGCAAGCACCGCCTCGTCCAGCCGGTCGCCCGGCACCGCCGCCATCATGACGATCGGGTCGGGCACGTAGCTGTCGAGTACGAACAGCGGCAGGATCGCCTCGATCAAAGGCGGGATGCGCAGGCCGTCGGCCCTCAGCACGCGCTTGCCCACCGTCTCGCCCGGGAAGTGGGCGTCGGCGAGCACGATCTCGTCACCGTGGCCCATGCGGCAAAGCGCGGCCAGCAGGTCCGGCGAAACGAGCGGCGAAATCCCCTTCAGCATGCGTGCGCATCCTTCAGCCGTAAAGCGGCCCATAGGTGGCGCAGGCGCGGTAGTCGGCGCCTTCGCCATCCATTCCGAACATGCTCCACGCGCTCGGGCGGTACAGGTTCTCCGCCGGAACATTGTGCATCGCCACCGGGATGCGCAGCATCGAGGCCAGAGTGATCACCTCCGCGCCGATATGGCCGTGGCTGATGGCGCCGTGGTTGGCGCCCCACGCTCCCATCACGTCATACACGGAACGGAACGGTCCCGATCCGGTGAGCCTCGGCGCGAACCAGGTGGTCGGCCACGCGGGGCTGGTGCGCAGGTCGAGCTTGTCGTGGACCTCTTCCGGCAGCGAAACGCTGACGCCCTCGGCGATCTGCAATACGGGTCCAAGCCCTTCGAGCAGATTGAGCCGCACCATGGTGAGAGGCATGCCGCCGCGCGTGGTGAAGTCGGTCGAGAAGCCGCCGCCGCGGAAATAGTAGACATCGGCCGGGCAGAACCGCGTCGCCTTCATGCAGGCGCGAACGTCGGCCCCGGTGACGTCCCAGAACGGCTTGATGGCGGGCTTGCCGTCCACCTGCATCTCGCCGGTGGCGTCGAGGCAGGTCGAGCCGGAATTGATGAGATGGATCACCCCGCCTTCGGCGTCGCCTTGCGGCTTCCAGCCGGTGACGCGGGCGATGGACTGCGGACCCCAATAGGTGCGCACGTCCGAGAAGATCTGCGCCTTGGCGGTGAGAAGGTAATTGAACAGCATGCCGACGCCGTTGAGGCAGTCGTTCTCCGTCGCCAGCACGTAAGGCGCGCGCGGCCCGTTCCAGTCGAACGAGGAGTTCAGGATCGTCTCCATGAAATCGCCGTTCGGCATGAAGTCTGTCCATTGCCGCTGACCCTGGAATCCTCCCAGGATGGCGTTATGGCCGAGGGATTCCTCGCCGTGGCCCATGGCCGCAAGGCGCGGATTACCCGCCATCAGGTCGCGGGCTATCAGTGCCATCTGGACGGAGATTTCCCATTCCTTGCGCTTCTGTTCGGGCGTGTGCCGCTCGGCTTCGCCGTTGAAGTCGCGCCCCTCGATGCAGTTCTCGCGCGTCCAGGCCAGCGCTTGCGCAAACTCCTCGTGATCGTAGATGCCGAGCTGGATGCGCCGCTGCAACTCGCTCATGTCGACGCATTCGGTGCGGATGCCGAGGTACTTCTGGAAGAACGACT
This sequence comes from Rhizomicrobium sp., assembly GCA_035524815.1. Classification (GTDB taxonomy): domain Bacteria; phylum Pseudomonadota; class Alphaproteobacteria; order Micropepsales; family Micropepsaceae; genus Rhizomicrobium. Next base: position 5,414 of record DATKOE010000207.1, on the reverse strand, counting down.
GGTCGACGATCGAGCCGGCGATTCCCATCGAAACGCCGCCCATGCTGAGATAGGACTTGCCGCGCATGTGCGCCACCGCGAGCGCGCTGCGCGCGAACGCCAGGAGCTTGGCCTTGACGTCATCGGGAACTCGCGCGTCGTTGCGGTCCACCACGTCGCGGCCGTAGATGCCGAACGCCGGCAGGCCCTTCTGGTTGTGCGCGGCGAGCACCGCCGCGAGATAGACCGCGCCGGGCCGTTCCGTGCCGTTGAAGCCCCACACCGCCTTGGGCGTGAGCGGGTCCATGTCCATCGTTTCCGAGCCGTAGCACCAGCACGGCGTGACCGTGATCGTGGCGCCGACGTTCACGCGCCGGAACTTGTCGGCGCAGGCGGCCGCCTCGGCCACGCCGCCGATGGTGGTGTCGGCGATGACGCAGGAAACCGGTTCACCGTTGGGGTGCTTGAGATTGGCTGCGATCAGCTCCGCGGTCGCACGCGCCATCTGCATCGTCTGCGCTTCGAGGGTTTCGCGAACGCCCTTGCGGCCGTCGATGGTCGGACGAATGCCGATCTTGGGCAGGTTTGCCGAAAACACGCTGTTCATCGTGTTCCTCCACTCCGGTTTTCTGGTTGTCTGGGAAGATCAGGGCAATCGGTCGCCCCCGCGCTGCGGCGGGGTGACTTGACAGTCGTCTGCGGCGTCCGAGGGCCGGGCTTCGCCCGGCTGCTTGCCGTAGGTCTTGTAGCGTTCGAGCACGACGTTCATCTCGGCCTTGGTGAGAGGAACGCCTTTTCCCAAGAGCAACGTGCCAATGTAGTGATGCGCCAGGAATTCGATCTCTTGCAGAAGCTGCAAGGTCTTGGCGATCGTCGTGCCCAGTGCGATGACGCCGTGGTTGGCGAGCAGGCAGGCGTTGCGCGGACCCAGCGCCTCGAGCGCCTCGGCCGAAAGCTGCGGCGTGCCGAACGGGGCGTAGCCGGAGCATTTGATGACGTCGCCGCCTGCGCCCGCGATCCCGTAATGCAGGGCAGGGATGTCCATGCGGCAGCTCGCCAGGATCGCGCAATGCAGTGCGTGGCTGTGGAGCACGACATTGGCATCGGGCCGCGCCCCCAGGATGGCCGAATGGAAGCGCCATTCCGACGTCGGGTAGAAGTCGCCGTAGTAGCGGTCGGCGAAATCCATCGCCACGATCTGCTCCGGCTTCATCGCCTCGTAGTCGATGCCCGTAGGCGTGACCAGGAAGCCGCCGTCGACGCGGACGCTGAGATTGCCGGCCATGCCGATGTTGAGGCCCGTTGCGTTCATCTTGAGGCAGGCGGCGATCATTTCCAGGCGGATGCTTGTGGTGTCGCGCATATTTCGGTTTCACTGTTCCTTGATGAGACGTTCGAATCTGGCAACCGCGTTTTCGAGGCCCGGCAGCGTTTTCGGCTCGACCAGGACCGGCGGCAGCGAAGCACGGATCACCGCGCGGGCTTCGGCAGCATCCGACAGCATACCAAGCGCGATCATTTGCGCCACGGCATTGCCCAAGGCGGTCGCTTCCGCGGGGCCGGGCCAGACCGGCATGCCGGTTGCGCAGGCGCAGAGCCGGTTCAGCAGCAGCGCCTGGGAGCCGCCGCCGACGACGTGCAGCCGCTTGAACTTGCGGCCGGTGACGGCGGAAAGCACGCCGAGCCGCTCGCGATAGAGCAGCGCCAGGCTGTCGTAGGCGCAGCGGGCGAGTTCGCCCGGAGTTTCCGGCTCGGGTTCGCCGGCATCCCGGCACGCTGCCTTGATCTCGGCGATCATGTCGGCGGGATGGAAGAAGCGCTCGTCCGCCGGATTGACCAGCGAGCGGAAGGCGGTGGCGTCTTCGGCCTGTTCTGCGAGTTCGGCGGAGCTCATGCCGGGCAGGAGGCGCTGGATCTCCTGAACCAGCCACAGGCCGCTTACGGTGGACTGTACGCAGTAGGTGCCGTCGTATCCGCTTTCATTGCCCAGACCGGCGGCCTCGGCATCGGGGCCGCAGAACGGCACGCTCGATTCCGTGCCGAGGATCGACCAGGTGCCGCTCGAGAGGTACGCCCAGTCGCCGTCGTTCTGCGCCGGAACGGAGAGTATGGCGCATTGGGTGTCGTGTGTGCACGGCGCGATCACCGAGGCGCCGGATAATCCGCCCGTCATGCCGAGAGCCGGACGGATCGCTCCGAGGATAGTTCCCGCAGGCACGGGATCGCACAGTGCGGAGGCGTTGAGGGCAAGGGGCGCCAGGATTTCCTCCGACCACTGTCCGTCGAGGGTCAGCATCTGGCTCGTCGAAGCCAGGGTGCGTTCCACCACCGCGACGCCGGAAAGCCAGTAATGCACATAGTCCGCGGTGAACAGGAGCCGGCGGGCGCGGGCGAGAAGCTCGGGTTCGCTTTGGCTCTGCGCGTAGAGCTGGTAAAGGGTGTTGAAGGGCAGGCATTGCAGGCCGGTCAATTCGAACAGACGCCTGGCCGGGATGTGCTTGCTTGTGAACCGCTCGATCTGCCCGTCGGTTCTGGGGTCGCGATAGGAAACCGGCGGCCCCAGGGGAAGGCCGTTGCCCCCGAGCAGCACGTAGTCCACGCCCCAGGAATCGGCGCCGATGCTGGCGTAGTGGACGCCGCTGTCGTTGGCCACGCGCAAGGTGGACTCGATCTGGCCGTAGATCGCCTGGTAGTCCCAAACCGTGCGCCCGCCCGCCTGCTTCGGCCCGTTGGCGAAGCGCGCCATTTCGTTGAGCGCGATCCGCCCGTCGGCGAGCCAAGCGTCGATCAGCCGGATGCTGGAGGCTCCGAAATCGAGCGCCAGGCAGTGTGCCGCTTCGACCACGCTTCGCTCCCTCGCGGCGGTTTGTTCGTTCTTGCGGGGCGCCGGCCCCGGCCGCATGCAAAGCATAGGATCGACGGCAGGGCCGCTCTATGGCTATAGTTGACACAGGCATGGACATTCTTGACCTTTGCCATGACAAGACGCCCCAGGACTGACGCCGCATCATTGCGCCGGAACAGGGAAGAACCGGCCTTCTTCTCGGCCCAGGTTGTTCATTCCGAGCGATTCTATTTCGACCTTAACCCTCCCAGGGCCGGCCTTCGCGTGGTCTGCGGCGGGCTCGAGAAGTGCGCCGCCAATTACGCCGTTCACCGCAGCGACGGCTTCCCCTATCCCAGCCTCGAATACGTTGCCGACGGAGCCGGCGCGCTTTCGATCGGCGGCAGCGAGCACCAGCTTGCGGCCGGGCGGGTGTTTGCCTACGGCCCCGGGGTTTCGCTCGACATCGTCACCAGCCGGCGGCGGCCTCTCACCAAGTATTTCGTCTGCTTCTCCGGCACGCGGGCGCCGGCGCTGTTGCGCGAGGCGGGTTTGCCGCCCGGCGCGGTCCACGACGTTTTCCCGCCTTACGCGCCGGTGAAGCTGTTCGAAGAGATCATCGACGCCGGCGCGATGGGGGGGCCGCGCGGACAAAGGCTGTGCGCCTCGCTGCTGCGATCGCTCGCCTTGAAGCTGACGAGCAGTCCCGCGCCGGGCAATCACGTGCGCTCCGACGCGTTCGAGACTTTCCGCCGCTGCCGCGCCTTCATGGAGCGCAACTGTCTCAGGCTCGCCACGCAGTCTGAAGTGGCGAGAGGTTGCCGCATCGATCCGTCCTATCTCTGCCGTCTGTTCCAGACCTACGATCATCAGACGCCGTACCAGTGCCTGATGCGGCTCAAGATGCACCATGCCGCCACGCAGCTTCAGCACACCGGGGTTTCGGTCAAGCAGGCGGCGCTGGCGGTAGGCTTTGCCGACCAGCTCCATTTCTCGCGCGTGTTCCGCAGGGTGCTGGGCATTCCGCCCACCGCCCTGCGCGGCATCCGCTGAGCCCGCGCGCCGCGGAGCGCCCGTCGGTCGCCCCGCACAGCATCGAGATCTACGAATTCGCCGCAGCCTGAGCGGGCTGGGTCGCACATCGAGGCTGTGAATCGTTGGGCGCCCGCTGCGGCGCGGCGATGGGCGAATCCGCCGCCGGCCGGTATAGTGCCGTCTTGCGAAGCGCCTCATCCGCAGGCATCCGAAGAAGGCGAGGGCCCCGTGAGCGAGCGTTGGGATCAGCATTTTCTGGCGCTGGCGGTTCAGGTCGCGCGCATGTCGAAGGACCCGTCCACCAAGGTGGGCGCGATCCTGGTGGGGCCCGACCGCGAGGTTCTGTCGACCGGCTTCAACGGGCTGCCGCGCGGCATCGCCGACACCGCCGAGCGCCTCAACGACCGTGACACGAAGCTCAAGCTGGTGGTGCACGGCGAGATGAACGCCATCCTGAACGCCGCCCGCAACGGCATCAGGCTCAAGGGCTCCACGCTCTACCTCGCGGCCACCGACGTCACCGGCGCCGTGTGGGGCGGTCCGCCGTGCACGCGCTGCTGCGTCGAGTCCATCCAGGCCGGGATCGTGGAGATCGTGTCGCGGCCGGAGAACGCGGTGCCCACCAAGTGGCATGCGGACCTGAAGTTCGCGCGCGCGCTTCTCGCCGAGGCCCGCATCAACTACCGCGAGATCGCCGAGCCCGCACAGGCGGGGTGAGGGCACGCCGTTGAGTACCCACGAAGCAAGGACAGTTGCCCCGGCAACGTGATTCTACGCGGATTCTGGTGGACCGGCCCGGCTGTCCGATGATCCGGCGCTCTCTTCAATCTCGGAATAATGGAGCCAGCGAATAATGGAGCCAGGGTCATTTTGTGCGTAACTGCGCCGGCCAACAACCTGCGCCGCAGCGCCATCGATGGAATTCCCCCCACTCACCAAAACACCAGCTCTGCCGCCGCGCACGGGCAAATCGCTCTGGCTCATCATTCCCCCCTCATTGTCCTGATCGCCGGCATTGTGTCCTCTCGATAGCCGAGCCACAGCGCTATTTTATTTGCGCACGGATCATATTTCTTCGGTATTCCCAGTACATTCGATTGAGGTCGCTCGACAGTAGTTCATCCAGTTCCTGATCGACACCGGATGTCGGCGAGGGCTTATTGGGGGATGGTGGCCGAGCACCTGTCGGTTCTCCGCGGTCGGTCGTCGGGGGTAAATGGCTTTTTGCCGTCATGAATCCTCTTCGGCGTTTGATTAGGTTGCGTTTGCGGACATCTGGTTGATCGGCAGAAACAAGTCGACACCTTACGCGTTACCGCAGGATTACCTCAAACGCGCTTCAAGCACGCCGTCACTTGCGACTTCTCCTTATGCGCCCTGTATGCGGAAGACTTCGTCCATCCAAATTTAATGCTCCGAAAATCTTGAAACGCCCTTCTTGAACCCCACATCCGCATCGATGTGCGCCCGTTTGCGGCCGCACCCCTGATCGACAACGGAGGAATGAAACAGGCGGCCGACGGGCCGCCGCCGGAGATGAATTGTTCGAAGCTCTCGCGAGACATCGTGGGTGAGA
>DATKOE010000206.1:0-34146 GCA_035524815.1 Rhizomicrobium sp. | reverse complement strand
GGACTTCCTGGGTTACAATGTCGGTGCGGACGGCATCCTGGGTTCGCACGTGATGGTGGTGACGCAAGCGCTGAACCGCACTCTCGTGAACCAGGCCAAGATCGAGGGTCAGTGGAAGGAAGAGAATCTGACCGTCAAGTTCGGCGGACAATATCTGCAGGACCACTTCAAGAATGACGGCTACGACTCCTTCTGGGGCAACCAGTGGCAGATCTACTCCGGCTACGGCCCGGATTCGCACAACTTCTACGGCGGAAATCCGCTGACGCCGGCAGGCGTGCACATGCCTGGTGATCTGTTCACGGGCACAATCAAGATCCGCGACATTCCAGGTTGGACGACGGTCGCCTCAATTCCGGGACTTCCGAAGTTCTCGCGCGCGGCTGCTTATGACTACATCGGCAGCCTAGGCACGCCGACATCGGGTACGCCTGGTGATCCGGGCTTCATTCCGGGCTTCAACTGGAGTTGCTGCGGCAACGGCAGTGGCGGAACGATCTACAAGGACACCAAACTGGGCGACTTGGTCGTTCATGACGGCAACAACTTCCAGCAGGTGCTGGAAGACACGTATTCGTTCTACGTGAGTGCGGCCGCTCAGACGCACCTCGGCGGAATGCCGTTCAACATCAACGCCGGCATCCGTTATGACTACACCGACGTGGAATCGGCCGGCCTGTTCTCGCCGCTCCATGACATGGTGATCGACGCCGCCGACCATACGGCGTACGACATGCACTATGATCCGTCGCAGGAGATCAGGGTTCCCAGCAGCTACCAGTACCTGCTGCCGAACCTCGACCTCGTCCTGATGGTCACCGACGAACTGCAATTCAGGTTCGACGCGTCGCGCACTCTGACTCGTCCGACCCTGAGCCAGTTGACCCCGAATACGTCCTACGGCGGCCGTACGGGATCGCTGGTTGCCAATTCGGGCAATCCGACGCTGCAGCCGTTCCTGTCCGACAACCTCGACGTTTCGGCGGAATGGTACTATGCGCCGAACTCCTACGTGTCCATCAACCCGTACTTGAAGAGTGTCACGAACTTCGTGGTCAACGGCACGACCAGCTTGACTTTCCCAAGTGCGGTTGACTCGAATGTCGTGACCGATCCGTACACCTGCGTTGGGCCCGACCACTTCACCCCGATTCCGGGATGCACTCCCTCTGTCGCGGTGTTTGCTCTGACCCAGCCCAAGAACGGACCGAAGGCCAATGTGTACGGCATCGAGCTTGCCTGGCAGCATATGTTCGGCGACTCGGGCTTCGGCTATCAGGTCAACGGAACGATCGTTCAATCGGATAAGAACTACGATCCGAACAACCTGACCAGCAGCGCGTTCGCGGTGACGGGTCTGGCGGACTCGTTCAACGCCGTCGCGTTCTACGACAAGGAAGGCTTCGAGTTCCGCGTTGCGGCCAACTGGCGCGACACGTATCTCGACCACTTCGGCCAGAGCCAGAACGGCACTGCGTTCGGCATCGAGCCGACCTATGTCAACACGGCATGGGCGATCGACGTCAGCACGAGCTACGACATCACGGATAACCTGAATGCCTACTTCGAGGTGAACAACCTCCTCGATCAGGCGTACAGCACCCGTGGCCGGTTCTCGGACCAGGTCGTGGATATCGTGTCCTACGGTCGTCGCTTCACCCTTGGCCTGCACTACAAGATGTAATCCTCCCCTCTGTTGACTGGGGCCGGCGGCTTTCCGCCGGCCCCTTTTCTTTCACCAGAATTTGTCGAGCACCCCGCGCGTCGCATCCTTTGGACGCGGGCGTATTTCTCCTACATTTCGGAAGATCGATTCTCTCAGCGAAAGAAAAGAGAGCGAACCATGCGGCGACTTCGTCTTGCGGCGGTAGCCGGTGTTCTTCTTTATCGCGCACTTTGCTCGCCGGGGGCGGCGATTGTCACTCCGGCGCTGGCAGCCGATCAGGTGCGGGCAACGACCGACGAGCAGGCCGCCGCGATCGTGGCCAAGCTGACTCTGGACGAGAAGTTCGGCCAGCTCGTCAACGTGGCGCCGGCAATCCCGCGCCTGCACATCCCCGCGTACAACTGGTGGACGGAATCGCTGCATGGCGCGATCGGAACGGTGCCGACGACGAATTTTCCCGAGCCGATTGGCTTGGCGGCCACGTTCGACCAGCCGTTGGTTCATGACGTGGCAGCTGCGATCAGCGACGAAAACCGGGGCCTGCATGCCCTGGCCCGCCGCACGGGGCACCTGGGCCGCATCGGCACGGGCCTGGATACCTGGTCGCCGAACATCAACCTCTTCCGCGACCCGCGCTGGGGCAGGGGTCAGGAGACCTATGGCGAGGATCCGTTCCTGACCGCCAGCATGGGTGTCGCCTACATCCGCGGCATGCAGGGGCCGGACCCTGATCTGCCCGATGTGATCGCCACGCCCAAACATTATGCCGTCCACAGCGGTCCGGAGCCGTCCCGCCACAGCATCGACGTCCCGGCATCGCCGTACGATCTCGAAGACACTTACCTGCCCGCATTCCGGGCGGCCATTGTCGAGGCCCAGGCCGGCTCGATCATGTGCGCCTACAACAGCGTCGGCGGCCAGCCCGCCTGCGCCAACGACCTGCTGCTGAAGGAGCGCCTTCGCGGCGCCTGGGGCTTCGAGGGTTACGTGGTCTCCGATTGCGACGCCCTGAGAGATATTTCGGAAAGCCACAAGTTCGTGCCGGATCGGGTCGCGGCGGTTGCGGCCGCACTCAAGGCCGGTGTCGACAACGAATGCAACATCGAGACCTTATTCGACGCCGGCGGCGTGACGGCGGCCCGCTACAAGGAAGCACTGAAGCGCGGCCTCATTTCCGAGGCCGACATCGACCGCGCGCTGGTGCGGCTGTTTTCGGCGCGCCTGCGCACCGGCGATCTGCCGGGACTGGTCAGGCCGAACGCCAGACCGGCGCTCGCTTTGCCGCTCGCCACCCCGGCCCACGGCGCGCTGGCTTTGAAGAGCGCCGAGGAAAGCCTGGTGCTCCTGAAGAACGACGGCATCCTGCCGTTCAAACCCGGGTTGAAGATCACCGTCGCGGGTCCGTTGGCGGATGCAACCCGCGTGCTGAGGAGCAACTACTCTTCTTTGCTGTCTCCCACGCCCGTTTCGGTCGTGGAGGGTCTCCGAAAGGCCATGCCCGGCGCCGCCGTCGTGCCGGTGCCGTTCGGCCCGTCGATCACGGACGGCGACTCGGTGCCCGCGTCCGCCTTCAGGACGCCCGGCGGAAAGCCGGGGCTGCTCGCGCGCTACTTCAACGCCACCACGCGAGTACCGGCGCAGTTCGCCTCGCCCGAAGCCCAGGGCAGGTTCGCGCGGAAAATGAAATACGCCGCCAAGCCGGCGGTGACCCGCATCGAGCTCGACGTCGGCGGCCGCGGGTACGATTCGTCGCGCGTCGCGGAGAACTACCGCGTCGTCTGGACGGGATTCCTGGTGCCGCCAGCATCCGGCATCTACCGGATCGGCATTACGGGCATGAGCGGCAGCGTCGAGCTGAACGGCAAGGTTGTGGGCAAGTTGAAAAGCTCGGAGTGGGGCGGCCAGCCCAAGCTCACGGAAGTCACGCTGGCAAAAGGCAAGCGCTACCCCATTCGGATCGTGTCCGAGGGGCACGGCTTGTCGGGAGTCGAACTGCGCTGGAAGCGCATTACGCACACGCCGGAAGCCGATCTCGACGCCGCCGCCGCCGGGGCCGACGTGATCGTCGCCGTGGTGGGCCTGACATCCGATCTCGAGAGCGAAGAATCGAAACTGAAGATCGACGGGTTTTCGGGCGGCGACCGCACCTCGCTGGAGCTGCCTTCCGACCAGCGCGAGTTTCTCGCCCGGGCGAAAGCCACCGGCAAGCCGCTCGTTGTCGTCGTCATGAACGGCAGCCCGGTCGCGCTCCAGTGGGCGAAAGAAAACGCCGCAGCCATCGTCGAAGCGTGGTATCCGGGCCAGGCGGGCGGCCTGGCGATTGCGAACGTTCTTTCGGGCAAGACAAATCCGGCGGGGCGGCTGCCGTTGACGTTCTATGCCTCGGTCGCGGACCTGCCAGCCTTCGACGATTACTCCATGAAGGGACGCACATACCGCTACTTCACCGGCACGCCGGTTTATCCGTTCGGCTACGGCCTTAGCTACACCACGTTCGGCTACGGACCGGTCACGGTCGAGCCTCTCAACGGCGCGGCCGAGCAGGGCATCAAAGTCACGGCCGAGGTCGCCAACACCGGAAACCGCAATGGCGACGAGGTGGCCGAGCTCTATCTGACGCCGCCGTCATTCGAAGGCGCGCCGCGGCTGGCGCTGCGCGGATTCCGCCGCATCGCCCTGAAGGCGGGCGAGCGCCGCAGCATCGAGTTCGAGTTGTCGCCGCGCGACATCAGCTTCGTCGGCGCCGATGGCGCCCGCATGCTGATTCCGGGAACGTATACGGTCAACGTCGGATCGGGTCAGCCGGACGCCGCTGCCGCGCACGGCACGGCGAGCTTCTCGATCGCGAATTCCGTGAAGCTGCCCGAGTAGACAGGGGCGCGGAAGTGGGGGACGTTCACAGCCTCTGCGTTCGAACCGGCCCGTGGGTGGAGAACAATTGAGTTGGAGGAGATGATGGAACAGAAGAACGGACTTATACTGTCGCGGCGTGGCGCGATCGGCGGCACTTTAGCTTTCGGCCTGGCATCATCGATTCCTGCCCGCGCGGCCGGGGCTTCCGCCATTTCGGCCGCAATCGATGTCTCCAGGACCGGCCATCCCATCTCCGGCTACATGTACGGCGGGTTCATCGAACACATCGGCAATCTCATCAATTACAGCTTCTGGAGCGAGGTTCTCGACGACCGGAAGTTCTTCCACCCGGTCGACTCGAAGCCGCTGCCGGCGCCGGCCGGCTTCAGCCGTCGGATGATGCCGCCGCCCAACAAGTGGATGCCGGTGGGACCGGATGCCGCCGTGGCGATGGACACGGCAGCTCCCTATGTGGGTGAGCACAGCCCGGTGGTGACGTTGGCGGGACGCTCCCCACGCGGCATCGGCCAGAACAACCTCTCGCTTGCGAAGAAGGACTACATCGGCCGGATCGTCCTGGCGGCGGATCCCGGTGCCGAGATTTGGGCCACCCTGATCTGGGGCAAGGGCGCCCATGAGCGGCAAACCATGAAGATCGCGGCGGGTACCGGCTGGACCAAGGTTCCGCTCGGATTCGCGTGCAAGGGCAACACGGCCGCCGGCCGCATCGAGATCGTCGGACGCGGAAGCGGCACCTTCAGGGTAGGCGCCGTATCGCTGATGCCGGCGGACAACATCAAGGGATTCCGCTCCGATACGATGGCGTTGATGAAGGAGATGAACTGCGGAATCCTGCGCATGCCGGGCGGCAATTTCATCTCGGGATACGACTGGAAGAACACCATCGGCGACCCCGACAGGCGCCCGCCGATATTCGATCCCGTGTGGCATTTCCCGCAGCCCAACGACGTCGGCGTCGACGAGCTGCTTCAGATGTGCAGGGAAATTCTCGGCGTTGAGCCGTATTGGTGCATCAACACCGGCTTTGGCGAACCGCGTTCCGGCGGCGAGCTGGTGGAATACGTCAACGGCGCGGCGACGAGCGCCTGGGGCGCCAGGCGCGCGGCCAACGGCCATCCGGAGCCGTACAAAGTCCATTATTGGAACGTCGGAAACGAGATGTACGGCCATTGGCAGCTCGGCCACATGGCGCTCGACCAGTACACGATCAAGCACAATCTCTTTGCCGAGGCGATGCGGAAGGCCGATCCGACGATCTACGTCGTGGTGCCCGGCGGCTTCGTCGACGAGATGACGACGGGGCAGGGCATCGTCGCCAATTCCGGCGGGCCGCTGGTCGAATACGGTTCGGATCGGGATTGGGCCGGCGGGATGCTCGCGAACTGCTATGGGCGTTTCGACGCGCTGGCGACCCATGCCTATCCGCCGGAAAACAAGCACTTCGATCTGGCGACGGGCAAGAACGTCGACATCACGCAGACCCTGGTCGAATGGGCCCAGGCGCCGGCACAACGCGTTGCGACGATGGCCGACTGCTGGGAGGAATACAAGAAGCGCTTCCCGAAGCTGAACGAAGGCAAAGTGAAGGTCTTTTTCGACGAGTGGGCGTATCACTTCGTGCAGGACTACAAGGGGTGCCTCGCCATTGCGCGCATGCTGCACGAGTTCTTTCGCCATTCCGATTTCATCGACATGGCGGCATACACGATGGGAATGTCGTGGCTGAACTACGACCGGACCCATTCGGTGGTCAGCGCATCGGGGCGCGTGTTCCAGCTCTATAACCGCCATTTCGGCAGGATCCCCGTGGCCGTGACCGGCAATGCGCCCGTTCCGCCGCCGAAGTATCCGCCCGGCGGCGATCAGCCGAAGGTCAACACCGGCAGTGCGACGTGGCCGCTAGACGTCTCCGCGGCGCTGACCGAGAACCGAAGGGCATTGATCGTGGCCGTGGTGAATGCCACCGATGCGTCTCAGACGTTGGCGCTGCGGCTGGACGGCTTCACCTCCGCCGCGACAGGGAGGATGTGGAAGTTGGCGGCGCCCGGCCTGGACGCGGAGAATGCGGTCGGCAAGCCGCCCCAGGTCGCCATTACGGAGGGCACGTTCGACGCCGCGAACGTGAACCAACCGATACCGCCGCATGGCATAGTGCTGTACGAGTTCGCTTCCGCGTGACCTTGGGCAGGCGGCATCCCCGGCGAACGGATATGCCGGCCTGCGCGACGGGCGGAAAATGAAGGTGCGGGTGCCGGGGGGATGAAGCCGGCCAACCCGAAGGGTCATGCTTCCAGGCGAACGCGCGGCAGGATGTCGGAGCGATCCCCGCCCGCGGGCTCAGCCGTGCCTTTGGCGTCCGGCGAGCCAGCCGATCAACGCGCCCGGAACCAGCATCGCAAGCCCGATCTCCCAGAACGGCTTCAAGTCGAACTCGAACTTCGCCGAATCGCCGAAATTGATCGAGGGCGTCGCGCCCAGCCACATGCCGGCCACCTGGCAGGCAAGGAAAAACACGCCCAGCCCGGCCAGGAGCCATCCGGCGAAACGGGCAAGTCCGCCCGCATTGCCGCTCGCGAGGTACGCGATCAGCGACAGCAACCCGATCGCCAGAAGAACGCCGCCTAGATACACGAGCGGCATCATCAGCGGCATCATCCTGACCATCAGGTCAAGCATCGTCTGTTTCACGACACACCTCCCGATCGCGGCCGACTATTTCTGGCGAATGAAATCGCCGGTGGCGCAAACGCCGGCATCGGTGCAGCCGTTCATGTGCCAGACGTCGCCCTGGATGTTCATCTTGGTGTTGTAGGTTTCGGCGGAGGCCGGGTGGCCGATCTTGCCGACGAAGCTTCCGTCCGCCTGCTGCATGAGCTTGGAGCGGATCATCTCCATGCCGATGTTCTTGGGCCCGGCGGTCACCGTTGCACACAGCCCGGCGCCCGACGGATTGGTCGTGCATTCCTTCACCTGCACCGTGAAATCGGTCCACTTCCACGTGCCGACCATCGCCTTCAGATCGGCGGCGTTGGCCGGCCCGGCAATCGCGGCGACAATGACGGCACCGGCAAGCACTTTTCCCCAGAACATAGGATTTCCCCCTTCGATGTTGGACGAAGCAATCGGAGAGAGGCGAGCGCCCCTCTCCGAATCCGCGCGCTTTCAGAACTCGTAGCGATAGCCGATCGTGAAATCCATCTCGTACATCGACAGCTTGATCGTACGATTGGGATTGGCTCCGAACGGCGTGATCTCGATGCCGCTCACCGAATGCGTAGGCACATAGAGAGCCGCGAAGTCGATCGTCGAATGCTCGGAGACCTTGTCCGAGAACCCGGCCGAGATATGGTCCGTCACCACGCCCGGCGCCAGGATGTTGATTGTGACCTGGTCCGCTCCGATCGGATTGTCGTTGTGCGCGTATCCGGCGCGCAGGGTGAAGCTCGGCGTCAGTTTCCAGGCCAGTCCGGCCGAGAACACGTTGACGTCGGTCCAGCCGAAACCGGGACCGTCGTCGGAGCCGAACAGCGCCGGATTGGTCATCGAATTGGCGACCGAATCCACGCCCGAGTAGAACACGCGCTTGTAGTCGAGCATCACGGTCAGATCGGGCGAGGCATCCCATGCCAGGCCGGCGGTCAGGCTGGCCGGGATGTCGAACGATCCGCCGCCCGCGAACAGGCCCTTGTACTTCGAGAACTTGGTCATCCACATCGGCGTCGAGCCGCTGAGGGCCACTCGGAAGTCCGGCGCAAGGCTCCAGATGAGGCCGCCGCGGATGCCGCCTCCGTAGGAATAGGAGATGCCGCGATTGCTGAGATTGGCGGCGTCGCTCGACAGGTTGTACATGCCGAACAGTCCCAGGCCGTCGGCCTCGAACATCTGCACGACCAAGGTCGGTGCAATGCCCAGCGACAGGTTGCCGGACTTCCAGGCGTAACCCGCCGAAATGAACATCTGATTGAGGTTCACCCCCGTCTTTCCGCCGCAGAAGACGCCGGAATAGCCGGGCGGACAGCTTGCGTTCGCCACCGCGGGATAGTCGGTGTTCATGCCGCCGTTGGCATACATGGCGATGCCCCACGACGAGTCCGCATCGATCGGATGGCTGTAAGCCAGGCCCGGAACCAGGAAGTAGTTGTTGTCGCTCTCGACCGTTCCCGAAGACATTCCGCCCGGCGCCACGAAGCCCGGACCGGTCGCGGTGTACTTGCGGTGGGGCGAGAACACGGACAAGCCGACTTCCAGCTCTTCGCCGACTGAGGCCAGACCTGCCGGATTTACCGCCAGCGTCATGGCGTCTTCCGGATTGGCCACGCCCGATCCGGCCATCGCTTTTTGCGGAGCGCTGTAGCCGGGCATGAAGTAACCTTCGGTCGCCTGGGCCGGAATGGTCAGCGATCCGCACGCAAGAGCCGCTGCCGCCGCCGACAGCAAGGCCGTCCTTCTCATGTGATTTCCCCTCATGGATTTTTTCCTTGTGTCCGATGAACCTGCATTTGCCCTTCCGGGCCGTTGCCGCCTGCATCCGGTGGGACTGCCCTGGACCGCGCCCTTGGCGTCGTGCGGAACAGCGCCGCGGCGATGGCCGGCGGCGTTGCGCACTGCGTCAGGAAGCAGAGACCGCCGGCGACGGTCAGGGCGATCGCCGCCGCCGCAACGAATCCGGCGATGGTGACGGCGATCTCTCTCGCCAGAGTGCCGTTCAAGATCAGCCAGAAGATCGGCAGACTGGCGAACAGCAGGACAACACCGTGCACCCGTTTCATCGCGCGTCCGCCCGAGGCAGTGTCATATTCGAATATGCGAGCTTGCGAATATTCGAATAATACGAACCCAGTCCTGACGTTAAATCCGCCCGCATGTTCCGCCAAAGAGCGTTTTGCCGCGCGCTCCCCGGGCAACACGTTGTTTGAGAAAAGGCGAATGAGCCAGGTCCGCGGGCAACGGCGGCGCGGGTAGCCGGCGGGGGTTTGCGGAAGACGAAGTACTGCCGCAATCGTCCTTTTCTCGCGCCGGTCACCTCCGCGAGGGCGCGACGCAGTCTCAGAGATTGGCGGGCGGGCGCTACATATTCCGCGATTCGGATGGTGCCCCGCGAATTGCGCATGCCGGCATACGCGGAGCCATGGCAGTGGCGCGCCGCACAGCCGCCGGCACCCTCTTGAGCAGATCGATTCGCAGCCAAGCGGGACACAGAAACTCCGACGGATGCGCCCGGAGCGGCGTCCGAAACCGCCCTTTGCGTAGGCAGTTTTCCGGATGCGGCAAAGCACCGGAGGCGGACGCTAACGATGCCTTTGATACATACTGGCTCACGGGTTCGAAGTTGGGTAATGAAGTGCCAGCCGCACCGACAGAGGGCGGCGGGAGCAACACGAAATGGCGCCGAAAATTCAGCACGCGGATCTCGAAGTACTGGAGCGCAACGCCGAACGCGCATCCGCCCTTCTCCGAATCATCGGTAGCAAATGGCGGCTGCTGGTCGTCTGCCAGCTCGTCACCGGTGAGAAGACCGTGGGCGAGCTCGAGGACGTCACGGGACTGCGGCAATCGGCCCTTTCGCAGCATCTGATGGTGCTGCGCCATCTGGATTTGGTGAACACCCGCCGCGTCGCCCAGAACATCTACTATTCGCTGAACAGCGCGATCGTCACGGACCTGCTCCTCACGCTTCATAGGCATTTCTGCGAACGTGCCGAGGATGCGAAGACGGCCGCTATGCCCCCCAACAAGGGCCGTACCGAGCCGAATCGCCGCCCCTATGTGCGCCAGCACATGGCCAAGCTCGTCGCCCGGGCTCCAAAGGCCTCGCGCGCGACAAGATAGCCGAAGCTCCCCAAACCGGCTCGCCGGAACGCCGCTTCCGTAAGGAAAGTGGCGGGCATGCGACGAAGTGCGTTAGCTCGCTCGCACCTTGGCGTGCGTATTATATTCGAACATTTGAATATACCCGCTGCAGGTCGTAGGCGTCGATGGACGCGCCGTGCGGTGACTGAGGCGGGCCAAGGTCGCTGAAGCAGCAAGGCAAACAGACATGACAATCGACTTGAAGACGCTCAACCTCGCCAAGACCGTGGACGCGCGGGGTACCGCCTGCCCGGGGCCCCTCCTCGAAGCCAAGCGCGCGATGGCTGCGGTCCCCGTGAGCGGCATCCTCGAAATACTCTCGTCCGACGAGGGGTCCAACGAGGACATTCCTCTGTGGGCCAAGAAGATCGGGCACGAATACCTCGGGAACGTCGCGGAGGCCGGCTACTGGCGGGTGTTTGTCAAGCGGGGCAAGTGATGAAGGCCGACGCGCCGCGCGACCAGCGCATTCTGGTGTTCTCGACCAATCCCATCTCCGATCCAGGGATCGATCTGGCGGGCAGCGCGCACCTCGCCTATTCGCCCGGCGTCACGGTGATCTCGGTTCCCTGCTCGTCGGGCGTGAGGCCGGACTGGATGGTTCACGCCATCGAATCCGGATTCGACGGCGTGTTCGTCGCGGCCGATGGCGGCGATTGCGCATTGGTGCCCGACTGCACCGCAAGGACCGCGTCGGCGGTCGAGCGCGCCCAGCAGACGCTTTCCGAACACGGGCACGACCCACGAAGGCTCAAGATGGGCGCGATCTGCTCGGTCTGCGCCGAACCGTTCGTCAGTCACATGAAACAGTTCGCAGAGACCTTACGCAAGTTATGAGGACGATGTGGATTACGATGCACTCATCGTAGGCGCAGGTGCCGCGGGCATGCAGTCCGCCCTGACGCTCGGCGACATGGGCTTCCGCGTATTGCTGGTGGAAAAGGAACCGAGCATCGGCGGCAGGATGATTCTGCTGAGCAAGGTCTTTCCCACGCTCGATTGCGCAAGCTGCATTTCCACCCCGAAGATGGCCGCCACTTCGCACCATCCCAACATCACGCTGATGACTTCCAGCGAGGTGGACGAGTTGCAGCGCAGCCCGGACGGCGGCTTCGTCGCGCGCATCCGCAAGAACCCGACCTTTGTCGATGCGGCCGCCTGCACGGGTTGCGGCGATTGCGAGCGCACCTGCACGGTGTCGGTGCCCGACCGCTTCAATTTCGACCTCGTCGCGAGTCGCGCCATCCACATCGCATTTCCCCAGGCGGTCCCGAAAAAGGCCACGATCGAAAGCGCCGGAAGTTCTCCCTGCTCCTTCAGCTGTCCGGGCGGCGTCCAGGCGCACGGCTACATTTCGCTGGTGCGTTCAGGTCTTTATGAAGAGGCGTTTCGCCTGCACCTGGAGGACGCGCCGCTGCCGGGCGTGCTGAGCCGCGCCTGCTATGCGCCCTGCGAGGAGCAGTGCACGCGAAACGAGGTCGAGGGCACGCTCGGCATCCGTGCCATCAAGCGTTTCATGACGGACTACTACTATGAGCGTCACCCGCAGCCGGAATACGGCGTGCCGGCGATGCGCAACGGCAAACGCGTCGCCGTCGTGGGCTCGGGTCCGGCGGGTCTGGGGGCCGCCTATTTCCTGGCGCAACGCGGTTATGCGGTGACGATCCTCGAGGCTGCAGCCGAAGCGGGCGGCATGCTGCGTTATGGGATTCCTCCCTACCGCCTGCCTCGCGCCGTGCTCGACCGCGATCTGCTCAACATCACGGCTCTCGGGGTCGAGATCGTGACCGCAAGCCCGGTCTCCGACATCGCCGGCCTGAAGGCGCAGGGCTTCGACGCCGTGTTCGTCGCGGTCGGCACCATGAACGCGCAGAAGCTCAATGTTCCGGGGGCCGACCTCGCCGGCGTCACCGACCCGATGAGCTTCCTGAAAGCGGCCAATACGGGCACCGGAAACTTCGCCGGAAAGCGGGTCGCGGTGCTGGGCGGCGGCAACGTCGCCATGGACTCGGCGCGGATGGCGCTGCGCTGCGGCGCACAGGAAGTGTGCATCTATTACCGGCGCGGCCGCGGTGAGATGCCGGCCCACGATTGGGAGGTGAGCGCCGCGCTCGAAGAAGGCGTCGGGCTGCACGAACTGAAGACCCCGACGCGGTTCATCGGGCAGAACGGCAAACTGACTGCCATTGAGTTCTTGACCAACACGCTCGGCGCGCCCGACGCGGGCGGCCGCCGCTCGCCGCAACCTGTGGCCGGATCGGAACACCAGCGGCCGGCGGACGTTGCGATCCTGGCGATCGGCCTGCGTCCCAGCACAGAGCCCTTTGCCCGCGAGCTGGAGTGCCGGCGCGACGAAACGCTCCTCGCCGATCCCGAAACGCTGGCGACGAGGCTCGACGGCGTGTTCGCCGGCGGCGATGCCGTCACCGGCCCTTCGATGATCATCGCGGCCATCGGCCAAGGCAAGCGCGCCGCCTTCCACATCGACCGGTACCTGCGCGGCGAAGCCGGCCCGGCGGTGTTCGACGCGCGGCTGCCCGCGGTCGAGCATGAAAAGGTGATGGGACGCGGCACGGCAAGCACGCGCGCGCCGGTGAAGATGCTGGAGCTCGCGCCGCAGGAACGGGCGCGCTCGATCGCGGAAATCGAAACCACTCTGAGCGAAGCCGAGGCCCGCTCGGAAGCCTCCCGCTGCCTCGATTGCGGAATCTGCTCGCAATGCCGCCAGTGCGAGGAAACCTGCCCGGCGGATGCAATCCGGTTCGACATGCGGGCCGAGGAAACAACGGTGAAGGTGCGCTCGGCGCTGCTGGCCACCGGCTTCAAGTTCTTCGATCCGAAGCGCAAGCCGCTCTACGGCTTCGATCGCTATCCCAACGTGATCACCTCGATGCAGATGGATCGCCTGCTGGCGCCGACGCGGCCCTACAATTCGGTGCTGCGGCCCTCCGACGGCAAGGCGCCGAGCAACATCGCCTACGTCATGTGCACGGGATCGCGCGATTGCACGGTGGACAACCGTCTCTGCTCGCGGGTCTGCTGCATGTATTCGATCAAGCAGGCGCAGCTACTCACCGGCGCGCTGCCGTTGGCGGACATTACCCTCTACTACATCGACATCCGCGCCTTCGGCAAAGGCTACGAGGAGTTCTACAAGCAGGCCGACGGGATGGGCATCCATTTCGTCAAGGGCCGCGTCGCGAAGATCGACGAGGTGGAGGGCGGCGACCTCGAACTGCGCTACGACGACATCGTCGGCGGCACGGGACAGCAGACCGCCAGGCACGATCTCGTCGTGCTGTCGATCGGGCTGACTGCCAATCCCGCCGCGTTCGGCATCGTCAAGGGCGCCGACGTCGAGGCCGATGCGTTCAATTACGTCCGCGAGATCGACGAGGACCTCGAGCCCGGCTGCACGACGCAGGAAGGCGTGTTCGTCGCCGGAACGGCGGCGGGAATTCGCGACATCCCCGACACGATCGTGCATGCGAGCGCAGCCGCCTCGCAGGTCGCCGCATACCTTCGCACCGCCAAGGAGGTCCGATGACCGCTCAACGGCTAGGCGTATTCATCTGCCATTGCGGAGGCAACATCTCCGACTACGTCGACGTCGAGAAGGTGCGCGAAGCGACGGCCGCGTGCCCCGGCTGCACGGTGGCGAAGACCTTCATGTTCGCGTGCTCGGACGCCGGGCAGCAGGACATGATGGAGGAAATCCGCAAAGAGAATCTCGACGGCATCGTCATCGCATCGTGCTCGCCCAAGCTGCACCAGGAAACCTTCCGCGCCATGGCGAAGCGAGCCGGTCTCAATCCGCACATGTACGCCCACGTGAACGTGCGCGAGCAGTGCTCCTGGGCCCACCGCCACGACAAGACAAAGGCGAGCGAGAAGGCCGAACGCCTGGTGCGTGCGGGCGTCGCCCGCGCCGGGTTGGGCAGGCCGCTGGAGAACATCCGCGTCGAGACCGTGCCGGCCGTTCTGGTCGTCGGCGCCGGCGTTGCGGGGCTGCGCGCCGCGATCGCTCTTTCCGACCTCGGGCTGTCGGTGCATCTGGTGGAGCGTGCGGCGGAAGTCGGCGGACGGGTCCGCACGCTGGGCAAGCTGTTCCCGTCGGGGCGGCCGGGCAGCGAACTCGTCGCCAGCCTGCGCGGCCGGCTTGCCGGGCGCGACAACGTCCTCGTTTACACCAATGCAGAGCTGATCGAGAAATCCGGCAGCGCCGGACGTTTCGAAGTCAAGGTGCGCTCGGGCGAGAACACCTTTTCGATCAAGGTGGGTGCGATCGTGGCTGCGACCGGCTTCGATCCCTACCGCCCGCAGGCGGGCGAATTCGGTCATGGGCTGCCTGCGGTGGTCACGTTGCCCGAGTTCAACGAGCTCTTGACGGCCTCGCAGGGCGCCCTGCGTGTCAACGGCCGCGATGTGCGCACCATCGTCTATATATATTGCGTCGGCAGCCGGCAGGCCGAGGGCAACACCTATTGCTCGCGCTACTGCTGCACCGCTGGCGTGCACACCGCGCTTCAGGTGCACGAACTCGATCCGGCAATCGATCAGTTCCACCTGTTCCGCGACATGCGGACCTATGGCAAGAACGAGCTGCTGTACGAGGAAGCCCGGCACAAAGGGTCGGTTTTCCTGCGCTACGGCGAGAGCGAACCGCCGACCGTGGAAGGGGAAGGCGAGGGCGCGGTGGTGCGCGTCCGCGACGAGCTGTCGAGCGGCGACCTCGTCGAAATCCCGGCCGATCTGGTGGTGCTGGTCACCGGGATGGTCGCCAGCTCCAACGAGCGTCTCCAGAACCTGCTCAAGCTGCCGACCGGCCCCGGCGGATTTTTCAACGAAATCCACCTCAAGCTGCGGCCGGTGGAGACCGTGGTGGACGGCGTGTTCATCGCCGGAGCGGCGCAGGCGCCCAAGAATCTCGCCGAGAGCGTCGCCTCCTCGCTGGCGGCGACGGCGAACTGCTCCGCCATGCTGCTGAAGGGGTATCTCGACCGCGCGCCGCTGGTTGCAAAAGTCGACGCCGAAGCCTGCGCATGGTGCGACGTGTGCACGCAAGCTTGTCCCTATGACGGCGCCATCGTGAAAGCCGAACACGACGGCAAACAGGTCGCCGAAGTGCGCCCCGAGCTGTGCAAAGGCTGCGGCCTCTGCGCTTCGGTCTGCCCGGCGGCGGCAATCGATGTTGACGGCTACACCAACGCCCAAGTGACGGCGATGATCGATGCCCTCGCCGCGGAGGTGACGGTATGAGCGGCCCACGCAATTTCGCCGAGGTCCTGCGCGACGAGTGGATCATGAAGGACCGCATCGCCGCGGTCTTGGGCGATGGC
Organism: Rhizomicrobium sp.; assembly: GCA_035524815.1. Taxonomy (GTDB): domain Bacteria; phylum Pseudomonadota; class Alphaproteobacteria; order Micropepsales; family Micropepsaceae; genus Rhizomicrobium. The sequence goes on along the minus strand of DATKOE010000206.1, from coordinate 18,417 downwards.
CCCAAGACCATTCCCGAAATCGCGGAGCTGCTGGGCGCGCCCTCGCACGAAGTCACGCAGTGGGTGATGGCGATGCGCCGCTTCGGGCGGCTCGAAGAAATGCCCAAGCCGAAGGCCGACGATTACTTCCAGTACAAGCTCACGGAAGGACAAAAGGATGGTGTCGCGCGTTAATCCCGGGTTCCGCCGCGAGATCGCCAAGCTCGGCGCCGACGAGCGCGGCACCAGCGAGTTCAATGCCGAGGCCTGCTTCAACTGCGGGACGTGCACCGCGCTCTGTCCGCTGGGCTACCAGATTCTTCCTCGCAAGCTGTTCCACGAAGTCAGACTCGGGCTCGAAGACAAGATCCGCGCCGAAATTCCGCAGATATTCTCCTGCCTCTTGTGCCGCATGTGCGAAGAGAACTGTCCGCAAGGAGTCCATATCACGGAGAACATGCGCATCCTGCGCTACCTGATCAACCGGCAAGAGTTTGGCCTGAAATAGGAAGATCGCATGCCGATACCGATCGCACCCATTCTGGGGATTTTCGCCGACAACGTGCGAAAGCGCGGCAGCGTTCTGCCGCTGTCGAAACGGACGGCGACGGGTTGGGCCCGCGGGCTCAATCTGCCGCGCGGCGGGAAGACCGTTCTCTACACCGGGCACATGTATCAGATGGTGCCCGCCATCGACGCCATGTCCTTTCAGTTGAGCTTGCTGGAAAACTCGTTCCTGACCCGGTTCTTCGGCATCGGCCGGCTGGTCAACAAGTTCATAAGCCTGTCCTTCTTCATGGGCCTTACTGCCTCGCCGAAAAAGCAGCGCCATTCGGATCAGGTGTTGCGCGATATCGTCGAGTTGCTTCGCGGCGCGGGGGTGGAGTTCGGCTACCTGTACGAAGACGAGTTCTACGCCGGCGCGCTGCTTTATGACGATGGGCTGGATGATGCCTTCGGCGAGCATGCCCGCCGCGTAACGGCGCATCTGAAGAAGCTGGGCGTGCGGCGCCTGATCACGGTGGATCCCCACACGACGAAGATGTTCCGTCAGGCGTACCCGCATTTCGTCAAGGACTTCGATATCGAAGTCGTGAACTACCTGGAAGTGCTGGCGGAGAAGCATCCCCCGGCAGTGGCTGCGGTAAGCGGCGAAGTCGTGGTTCACGATTCCTGCGTCTACGCGCGGTACGAGAACATCAGCGAACAGCCCCGCGAACTGCTGCGGGCGGCTGGTCTGTCCGTGCGGGAACCGAAACTGTCCGGAAAGGCGACGCATTGCTGCGGCGGGCCGCTGGAATCGCTGTTCCCGGCCGAGGCGCACCGGATCTCGGGAAATCGCGTCGATCAACTCGAAGCCCAGGGCAAGAACGTGGTGACGATGTGTCCGTTCTGCTGGGTGAATCTCACCAAGGCCGCCAAGGACAGGCTTGTCGTCAACGACATCGCCACCACGCTGGCGGCCTGTCGCCGGCAGGCAGCTTCGCGCCCCGCTCCGGCAGAGACGGCCAAACCACGCGTCCTTCAAGCCGGGGGAGCGGATTAGCATCGGCCGTTCGTGTTGCGAACGCGGCCGATATCACATTCGGGAGAAGATGATGGACAAGACGGAAAATGCCAAACCGGAGCCCGTGAAGGAGAACCCGGCACCGGTGTTCGACGGCAAGACGCTCCTGCTGTTTTCCGACGACATGGACAAGGCGTTTGCCGCGTTCGTCATCGCCAACGGGGCCGCGGCCATGGACAGTCCGGTCACCTTGTTCTTCGCTTTCTGGGGATTGAACATCCTACGCAAGCCCGCGAGTTCGAAAGGCAAGGACCTGCTGTCCAGGATGTTCGGCTTCATGATGCCCAGGGGCCCGAGCCAGCTCAAGCTTTCGCGCATGAACATGATGGGCATGGGCTCCGCGATGATGAAATACGTCATGCGGAAGAAGAACGTCATGTTCCTTCCCGAGTTGATCGCCAGCGCGAAGGAGCAGGGCGTGCGCATCGTGGCCTGCTCGATGTCGATGGACGTCATGGGCATCAGGAAGGACGAGTTGATCGACGGCGTGGAAATCGGCGGAGTGGGCACCTTCCTCGCCGCCGCCGAAAAGTCCAACATGACCTTGTTCATCTGAGTTCATCTGAGCGGCGCTGCCGGGCCCCGGGAACCTGCCGGATAGTGCCGGTGATGTGCGCTCGCGAGCAGGATTTTAGGCGACCGCCGGTTGCTTCCCGAACCGGTCATTTCGGTTTGGGGAAGCCGCCCCGCACGTGTCTTCGTGACAGTTTGATGAAAGACATCGCCGCAACTCGCATTGCCCGTCCGGAGGCGATATCTAATTGGTCGGCGGAGGGGCGATGCAGATCCTGCTGGTCGAAGACGACGCGCAAACGGCGCTATACGTGACGGAAGGGCTGCAACAGCGCGGCCATGTCGTGAGTTGGGCCCCGACCGGCAGCGACGGCCTCAATCAGGCGCGCGGATCGCAATACGACCTGCTGATCGTCGACCGGATGGTGCCCGGGATCGACGGCTTGCGGCTGGTGCAGGCATTGCGGCAGGAGCGCCGCAACACGCCCGTCCTTTTTCTCACCACCATGAGCGGTCTGGACGACCGGGTGGAGGGTCTCAACGCCGGCGCGGACGATTACCTCACCAAGCCCTTCGCAATGTCGGAACTGGTGGCGCGCGTGAACGCGATTGCGCGCCGCTCGGGCGGTTCGGGGGGCGGGCGTCTCACGACGCTGCGGGTCGGAGAACTCGAGATGGACCTGCTGGACCGCACCGTCAGGCGCGGCGGCCGCGAAATCGAGCTTCAGCCGCAGGAGTTCAAGCTCCTCGAATGCTTGGTGCAGAACGCCGGTCAGGCCGTCACCCGCACGATGCTTTTGGAAAAGGTCTGGGATCTCGATTTCGATCCGAGGACCAATATCGTCGAATCGCACATGAGCCGCTTGCGCTCCAAGGTCGATCGTGGATTTGCGCGCGAGATGATTCAGACGGTTCGCGGCTCGGGGTATCTCATCCGTGCAGACTAGACTCATCCGCACCGACAGCTTCCGCCATGCGGCGATCTACACGCTTCTGTTCATGGGCTCGATGGCGGTGCTCATCGCCATCGTCTATTTCATTCTCGATCATTCCTACAAGGCCAACCTGCTGCGCGAGGTCGGGGACGACCTGACCTCGATCCGCACCGCCTATGCGACGGCGCGGCACGGCAAGGAGGAGCACGAAGCCAAGGAGATGATCGACGACCGCATGCTGGCGCCCGACTCCAACGACGTTTATCTGCTTCAGCGCGGACCGCGGAAAATCGCGGGCAACCTGCCGGCCATGACGCCGCAAACGGGGGAATTCCGTCTGCCGGTTCCCGGCCGTGTCCAGGGCGACGGGGACGGCCACGTCATTCTGGGGCGGGGCGAGAAACTGTCGAAGGACCTCTACGTTTTCGTCGGCGAGGATCTCTATGCGGTGAACCAGACGGAGCGCGGCGTGCTCTACGCGTTCGGGCTGGTTCTGCTCGCGAGCCTGCTGCTGGCCTTCGGCGGCGGGCTGCTGCTCAGTCGCGGTTTCCTGAAGCGCGTGGACGCGATCACCGACACCTGCCGCGCCATCATGATGGGCCGCCTTGGCGATCGCATTCCGATCTCGGGCCGCCAGAACGAGTTGGGGCGGCTCGGCGATGTCATCAACGCCATGCTGGACCGCAACCAGGCGCTGATGGAGAGCCTGAAGCAGGTCTCGACCGACATCGCCCACGATTTGCGCACGCCGCTGACGCATCTTCGTTATCGTCTCGAAGGCGCCCGCAACGCCGCCGCGACAACCGAGGACTACGCAGCAGCAGTGGAGGCCGCCATCGCCGAATGCGATCAGCTTCTGACCGTCTTCGCTGCGCTTCTGCGCATCGCCCAGATCGAGGCGGGCGCGCGCCGCGCCGAATTCCGGGACGTGGCACTCGACCAGCTGGTCGAGCGCGTACGCGACATCTACAAGCCGGTGATGGACGACACCCGTCACCCGCTGGAAGTGAGGCCGGGCGCCGGCGTGCCGGTTCGCGGCGACGCGCAGCTTTTGATGCAGCTCGTCTCCAACCTGCTCGAAAACGCCATTCACCACACGCCCGAAGGGACGCCGGTCGTGCTGGAATCCGGCATGGAGGACGGTCACGCTTTCTTGGTTGTGGCGGACCGCGGTGCGGGCATTCCGGAGGCCGACCGCGTCAACGTTCTGAAGCGCTTTTTCCGGCAGGAGCAGAGCCGCACGACACCCGGCAGCGGACTCGGCCTATCGCTTGTGGCGGCGATAGCGGAGGTCCACAACGCCGTCATTAAATTGACCGACAACAATCCCGGATTGCGCGTGCTCGTGACGTTTTCTTGAGCAGGGCGAACGTTCCGCAGGCACTTCGTCGCAGGAAGCCGCGGCAACGGCTCGTTTGTCGCAAAGGTTGGGAATTCCCAATCTAACTTCGCGTTACGGTCATCGATCTGTTTCCGATACGCGAATTTCCTCCATCAAGGATGCCCCGCATTGGGATGAATGAGCGGCAGGGATGTGCCGCTCCAGTGGGGAAAAACATGTCAAAAACGACTCTCAGCCAAGCTCTGCTCGGCTCGTGCGCACTGATCGCGTTGTCTGCGCCAGCAATCGCGCAATCCGCGGCGGAACCCGAAACGGTGGTGGTAACGGCGTCACGCTATCATGAAGAAGCGCGCATCCAGCAGAAGAACGCCATCAACATCGTTGACATTCAACCGGCCGAAGAAATCATCAAGTATCCGGACTTCAATGCCGCCGAGTCGGCCGCCCGCATGCCGGGCATCACGCTCATGAGCGACACCGGCGAAGGCCGCTTCGTCATGATCCGCGGCATCGACCCGAACCTGAATGGGACGACCTACGGCGGCGTAGTACTCCTCAACACCGATCCGGGCGGCACCTATCAGGGCGGCGGCGGACGGGCTGTCGAGCTGGACACGATCCCGGGCGGCGCCATCGACGGCATTATCGTGACCAAGACGCTCACGCCTGATCACGAGGCCGAAGGCCTTGGCGGCACCATTGAATTCACGCCGCGTACCGCCATGAACATCACGACCCCCTTTGCCGACATTTCTCTTGGCGCAGGCTATGAACCCATTCACGGCCGCGGCGGCCCCTTCACCGGCGATATTGCCGTGGGCGCACGGTTCGGCTTCGACAACGGACTGGTCGTCGAACATGGCCAAAGCGCCGGCAAGGTGAACCCCGGTTTCGTCTCCAATCCGACGCCCTTCTCGTTCGTGGTCAGCGCGTCGTGGCGCGAAGACAGGCGCGCGTTCGACGACATCGAAGAAGACTACATCGGTCTCGAAGACGGCTACGTCACCAATCCCACCAAGACGGCCAGTGCGTCCGACAAGCTCTGGGACGACGTGCAGTTGCGCAAATACGACGCCCACCGCAAGCGCTTTGCCGTCGGCGGTGAGTTCGATTTCAAGCCGAACGACGATCACCGCTGGTATTTCCGCGGCAACATGTTCGGCTACGACGAGCAGATCAACAAGAATCATCTCATCTTCAACAATCTCTATGGCAACACGGATGGCGGTTACGACAACACCTATCCGATCGCCATTTCCGGCAATCAGGTCAGCACTCAATCCGACATCACGATGAAGGGCACGAACTCGCAGACGATCGCCCGCAACAACGTGTTCGTGCTCGGTGGCCAGGACGACTTCCACGCTTTCCAGATCGACTATCGCGCCGCCTATTCGCGCGCCACGAACGCTGCGGACCGCAGCTTCGGCAGCTCGGTCAACGGGCCAGAGGGTGTCCATGTCACTTATGACAATATCGACAATCCGAACTTCCCGACGATCAAGGTGACGGACGGCACCGATCTCAACGATCCCTCGCTGTACACGCTGAAAAAGCTCAAGGACGGCACCGAGAAAGACGCCGACGAGGAGTGGTCGTATGCCGGCAATGTCAACGTGCCGGTGAACATCCTGAGCAGCGATGACCGCCTGAAATTCGGCTTCTCCACACGGCTGCGCGTCAAGTCTGGAACACCGAACAACGACCAGAGCGTGTCCGTTCCCAAGGGTACGCTGCTCTCCAGCTTGTCGCCGCTGCCGGCCGACACGCACTACTATCACGACCGCTACACCAACGGTCCGGGCATCAATCAGGGTGTGCTGTTCGCCAATGTGCAGGACGGCACCTGGGCCATCGACCCGGTGACGGTCGACGACCAGAACGTCTGGCGCGGCGACGAAAACATCTATGCCGGCTACGGCATGTACACCGGCGATTACGGTTCCTGGGAATTCATGGCGGGCGCCCGTGTCGAGGCGACGGTGGCCAAATACTCCTTCGTCGACGACCAAGTCGGCCCGGTCATCATGCGGAAGAACTACACGGACATCTTCCCGTCGGCGCAAGTCCGCTATCAGATTTCGCCCGATATGCTGGTCCGCGGCAGCTACTCGACCGGCATCGGCCGGCCGGGCTTCACGCAGGTCACCGGCAACTCGCATGTCGACATCACGACCTGGTATATTTCGACGGGCAATCCCGAACTTAAGCCCATCACCGGCAACAACTTCGATCTCGATTTCGAATGGTATCTCAACGACAGCGGCATCTTCGAAGTTGGCGCCTTCGACAAGGAGTTCCAGAACTACATCTTCCAGCGTGAACTCATCGTCAACAGCGATCCGCGCGCGGTGGCGTTAGGCTGGGTTCCGACCGATGGAAACATCCACCTCGACACCTATGGGAACATCCCCAGCGCCTATGCCCGTGGCCTGGAAATTGCCTATCAGCAGAAATTCACGTTCCTGCCGAGGCCGTTCGACGGTTTCGGGTTCGACGGGAACTACACGGTCGTGACCAGCAGCGGCGCGGCGCGTCCCGGCGACGAACACGCCCTTCCGGGCACGGCGCCGACCACCTTCAATGCGGCGATCTTCTACGAGCAGTATGGACTTAACCTGCGCATTGCCGCCTCGTACTATGGCCATAGCCTCTATGAGGTCGGCGGTTCCCGTTCTCAGGACCAGTTCGAAGACTCCCGCTTCCAGGTGGACTGGACCTCGAGCTACGATATCTTCGACAACGCGTCGGTGTACTTCAATGTCAAGAACATCAACAACGCCCCGCTTCGCATCTTCCTGGGCGCACCGAACTGGGTGATCCAGCGCGAGTTCTACGACCAGACCTTCGAAACCGGCGTACGCATCAAACTCGGAGAGTGAACAGCACGATGACAGTTCTTGCACGCAGAGTTACCGGGCTGGGGTTGGCTTGCTGGGTGGGGGCGGCGGCGTCTTTCGCCGCCCCGCCCGCGCGCCTGGTTCCCCATTACGACCATATCTTCGTGATCGTGGAGGAGAACCGGGGCTTCAACGAGATCATGGATCATCCGGATTGGACGCCCGTGATCCATCGACTGGCGAAGACCTACGGTCTGGCCACGCAATTCTACGCGGAAGTTCATTCCAGCGAGGGCAACTACATCGCCATGCTGGGCGGCGACACCTTCGGCATCCACGACGACGACGCGTTCTTCTGTAAGCCGGGCCCGAAGATCAAATTCTGCGAAAAAAGCGAAGCGCCGAATTATGTCGACCACGACATCACTGCGCGCTCCTTGATGGACCAGATGGCCAAGAAGGGCCTTACCTGGAAGGCGTATATGGAGGATATCCCCTTTGCCGGCGCGCTCGTCCCGCGCTGGCCCTCGGCGGACTATCCGGCCAAGGGCGTGCCGGACGGGGCGTATGCCGCCAAACACAACGGTTTCGTCAGCTTCAGGAATGTCAACCAGGAGCCCTATCCGCAGCGGATGGAGCACTTGGTCGGGTTCGGGCAGCTTGATGCCGATCTCGCGTCCGGTACTCTGCCGAACTACGCCCACATCGTTCCCAACCAGTGCAACGAAATGCACGGCATGGGCAAAGGCGACGGGCCGGACGTTCCGCCGGACTGTCTGGGATCGAACGAAGGGGCCTTGATCAAGCGTGGCGATACGGAAATCGGCGTGCTGGTCGACAAGATCATGCAATCGAAGCTCTGGAGCGCCGCGGGCAACTTCGCCATCGTCGTCACCTTCGACGAAAACAACGACGGGGAACGCAAGTCCGGCGTCCAAGGCTGCTGCGGCTACGATCCCAAGAGCGTGGCGAACTTCGGCGGCGGCCGCATCCCGACGATTGTCATCACCAACCACGGCCCGCGCGGGCTCGTCGATCCCACGCCTTACAACCACTACTCGTTCCTGCGCACGGTAGAGGATGCGTTCGGTATCTCCGAACACCTCGGCCACGCCGCGGACACGGACAAAGGCGTGGTTTCCATGGCGCCGCTCTTCGCCGTAAGATAGCTTCGATTCCCTCCAACCGAGCACGGTCACATCATGCGCGTTTCTGCTTTTGCCTTCGCGGGCCTTGTCGCCACGGTTCTTGCGGCGCCGTCACCGGCCGAGCCGCAGCCGCTCTACACGCTGGTTAAGCAGGTGGCTCTCGGCGCCCCCGACCGCTGGGACTACGTGGTGCTTAATCCCGCGGCGGAGCGGGTGTACGTCGCACACGGCGATCGCGTGACGGTGGTGGACCCCGCGACGGGAACCGTGATCGGAAACGTGGAAGGCATGCCGGGCGGCACGCACGGCGTCGCGTTCGCCGAGGGCAAGGGCTATACCGACGACGGCAGAGCGGGCACCGCAACCGTCTTCGATCTCGAGACCCTGAAGCCGATCCGGACCGTCAAGGCCGAACCGGACGCCGACGGGATCATCTTTGATCCTTCGAGCGGCCATATCTTCGTGATCGACGGCGATTCCGGCAAGCTGACGGTCATCGACCCCAAAACCGATGCGGTCGTGGCGACCGTGGATGCCGGCGGCGGCCTCGAATTCGGCGTGTCGGGCGAAAACGGCAAGCTCTATGTGGACGGGGCCGAAAAGGGCGAGATCGTCCGCGTCGATACGCGCACGAACCAGGCCGACGCGCACTGGCCGATGGAGGGCTGCCTCAAGCCCCACGGCCTTGCCATCGACCGCGACACTCGCCGGCTTTTCGCCAGCTGCGCCAACAAGGTCATGGCGGTGGTCAATGCCGATACGGGCGCCGTCGTCGCCAAGCTGCCGATCGGCGAGGGCACGGATTTCGCGGAATTCGATCCCGTCCGCAAGTGGGCGGTGAGTTCCAATCGCGACGGCACGCTCTCGGTGATCTCCGAAAAGTCGCCGGATACGTTCGACGTGCTGCCCGCCGTGCAGACGGCGTACGGCGCTCGGACCATGGCGCTCGATCCCAAGACGGGCCGCATATATCTGGTTACCGGCGATTTCGAAGCCAACCCGAACGCAACGGATCCGCGCCGACGCTACACCGCCAAGCCGGGCTCGGCCAAGCTGCTGATCCTGGAACCTGCCGCGCAGAAGTGAAGCGAAGCATGCCTCTTGCGTTGCGCAAGAAGGTGCCTTTTCCTGGGGCAGCCATGTGTCTGCGCCGCTCCTTCGTTGCCGCTGTGGCGTTGCTTTGTCCGCTCTCGGCAGCGATGGGCGGCCCGCCTTTCGTTTCCGACGATCCCGAGCCGACCGATTACGGCCACTACGAAATCTACGCCTTTGCCCAAGGCAGCAGCGCGCGGGACGGCCGTGAATCCGCATTCGGCATCGATTTCAACTACGGCGCTTTCCCCGACACGCAATTGACAGCCGTCGTGCCTGTCGAAGTCGAGAGCCCTGCGGCGGGCGCAACGGCCGCCGGGCTGGGTAACGTCGAGCTCGCGGTCAAGTACAAGTTCCTGCACCAGGAAAGCGTCGGCTGGGACGTTGCCCTTTTTCCGCGCGTGTTTCTTCCCAGCGGCTCCGCCGAGGTGGGCGAGAAGCACTTCTCGCTGCTGCTGCCCGTCTGGGTCGGGCGAAGCTGGGGCGACTGGTCCACGTTCGGCGGCGGCGGGTGCGTCATCAACCGCAGCGGCGGATCGCAGGACTACTGCATGATGGGCTGGGCTCTGGCGCGACGGATACTGCGGGGTCTTACCGTTGGAGCCGAACTGGTCCACCAGGGAGCCGACAGCAAGGGCGGCCGGGCCTCGACCGGGGTGGGCGGCGGCTTGATCTACGATTTGAACGAAAACGTCCATCTGCTGGCCTACGTTGGCCCCGGCCTCGAAAACGCGGCCGAGACGGCGCAATACACTTGGTATTCCTCGGTCCTCTTCACCTTCTGAGTTTGGCTTCGAAAGGTCGCGTGCATGTCCAAAGATGCCGTCCTGAGCAAAGTCCCCGCCGTGACGCTGGGGTTCTGGATCATCAAGATCCTCGCCACCACGCTGGGCGAAACCGGCGGCGACACCGTCACCATGACATGGCTGGGGGAGACGACCTCGCAGGCGAATCCGAACGGCTATCTGATCGGCACGGGCATCTTTCTGACGCTGCTCGTGCTGTTCGTCGTGCTGCAGATTGCCGTCAGGAAGTTTCATCCTTTCCTTTTCTGGGCGACGATCGTCGCCTCCACCACCGCCGGAACGACGATGGCGGACTTCGCTGACCGCTCGCTCGGCATCGGCTATGCCGGCGGCTCGTCCGTGCTGCTCGTGTGCGTTCTCGTTTCGCTGGCGATCTGGCACTGGTCGGAAGGAACTGTCTCCGTCACCACAGTGAACAAGCCGCGCGTGGAGATGTTCTACTGGATCACCATAACCTTCTCGCAGACCCTGGGAACGGCGCTCGGCGACTGGATGGTCGACGATTCGGGCCTGGGTTATCTGGGCGCCGCGGGAGTGTTCGGCGCTGGGCTGGCCGTGCTCGCGATCGCCTATCTCGTCACCAACATGTCGCGCGTGGCGCTGTTCTGGGGCGCGTTCATCCTGACCCGGCCGCTGGGCGCGACGGTCGGCGATTTCTTCGACAAGCCGCTGAACGAGGGCGGGCTCGCCATCAGCCGTCCGGTCGCCACCGCGATCATCGCCGGCACGATGATCCTTCTCATCCTCGTGATTCCGCAGCGCGCCGGCTCGCACCCGGGCGGCGAGACATCCACAGCCTGACGGGCGTAGCGATCAGACGATGTCGGCCTCCGCCTTCAGCGCGCGCCACGCATCGACCAGACGGGGGATGTTTGCGTCGGTCAGGCCCGCGACGTTGATGCGGCCCGATCGCGGCATGAAGATACCGAACTTCTCCTTCAGCCGGTCGACTTGCGCGGGCGCCACGGGCAGCAGCGAAAACAGGCCCTTCTGGCCCGCCACGGGTGCGAAGTCGGGATGCGCCCCCGCCAGCGCCCGTCGCATCGACGCGATGCGGTCGTGCATGGCGTCGAGTTCGCCGCGCCAAGCTCGCGTCAGCGCCGGGTCCTCCAGGATGGTCCGCACGATCGCCCCGCCGTGATCGGGCGGCATCGACCAATTGCTGCGGGCGCAACTCAGGATGTTGGACAGCACCGCGTCGCGAACCCGTCCCTCGCGCGTGAAGGCGAACAAGGCGCCGACGCGCTCGCGGTAAAGCGCGAAATTCTTGTCGCAGGAATAGGCGAGCAAGGCTTCGCCGCAGCGCTCGATGACCTGCCGCGCGCCGGCGACATCGGTTTCGAAGCTCTCGCCAAAGCCCTGATAGGCGAGATCGATCAGCGGCAGCAGCGCCCGCGACGCCATCGCCTCCGCCAGCGACGACCATTGCGCAAGCGAGAAGTCGGCGCCGGTCGGGTTGTGGCAGCAGCCGTGAAGCAGGACGACGTCGCCGGGTTTCGCCTTGGCGAGCGCGGCGAGCGCTTCCTCGAAATGCAGGGTTTGCGTCTTCTGGTCGAAATGCCGGTACTCGACGATCTCCAAGCCGGCCGCCCCCAGCAGAGCAAGGTGGTTCGGCCAGGTCGGCGCGCCCACCCACACCCGGGTATTCGCCTTGGTGCGGGCGATCACGTCCATGGCCAGCCGCAACGCGCCGGTGCCGCCCGGCGTCTGGATGCAGACCGCATCGCTCTGCGCGCCGAACACCAGCTCCTTAAGGGCGCGATTGAAGCCGATGTTGCCTTCCGGCCCCAGGTAGGACTTGGATTTCTGCTCCGCGAGCAGGCGCTTCTCGGCCTCCTTCACCGCGGCGAGCACCGGGGTCGTGCCGTCGGCGGCGCGATACACACCCACGCCCAGGTCGACTTTTTCCTTGCGCGGATCGGCGGCGAAATCCCCGATCAGTTTCAACAGCGGATCGGGCGGTTGCGGCGCCAGATGGGAGAAGAACGACGTTTCCATGGACCGTGTCCCTTCCGTGGCCTGCGTTGCCGCAGGCCGTTTCAGTCATCGCGGCACGACGGCGATTGCTCCGCAAGGACATTCCTTGACGCACAGCTTGCAGGTCGTGCATTTGGCGATGTCGATGCTCGATCCGGCGGCGGTGACGGCGTCTTCGGGGCAGACGTCCTCGCAGATTCCGCAGTCGAAGCACTGCCCGCACGACATGCAGCGGGCGGCCTCGTGCCGCGCAGCGGATTCGTCGAGGTCCCCCACGATCTCCGCAAAATCCGCGATGCGTTCGCCGGGGTTGCGCTTGGGCCGTTCGGCCCTCTTGGCCGGCGGATAATAGCGCGTGTGGAGCCTGTCGAAACTCGCCGGTTCCATGGCCGGTTCCTCGGCGGCGGCAACGCCGCGCAGCCACGCGTCGATGTGGAGCGCCGCATTGCGGCCGTCGCCCACGCCCACGGTCGCCGTGCGGACCATGCGCACCATGTCGCCGCCCGCGAAAATCCCCGGCGCGTCCGTCATCATGTCGGGACCGACGTGCAGGAGGCCGTTGGCGATCCCGAGCCCGCGCACACTCTTCACAAGGTCGAGGTCCGCATCCTGGCCGAGCGCCAGGATCACCGTATCGGCAGGGATGGTTTCGCAGTGTCCCGTCGGTTGCGGGAAGCCGCGCTCGTCGAGCCGCATGCTTTCGAGCTCGACGGTTCCGTCGTCATCGACCGACTTGATCGTGGTCAGCCAGCGGATCGCCACGCCTTCCTCCAGCGCTTCCTCGACTTCGATGTCGTGCGCGGGCATCAGGGCGCGCGTGCGGCGGTAAACGATGGTGACCTCGCAATCGGCGAGCCGAAGCGCGGTGCGGGAGGCGTCGAGCGCGGTGTTGCCGCCGCCGTAGACGATGACCCTGCGCCCCAGATCGAGTTCCTCGCCGGCTTCAACGGCGCGCAGCATCGCCACGGCATCGATGATTTTCACCTTGCGGCTTGATTCCAGCCCCGCGCGCCTGCCGAGTTGCGCGCCGACCGCGAGGAACGCCGCATCGAAGCCGCCTTCGCGCATGGCCCATCCCAAGTCGCCGACTCTTGCTCCGAAATTCATGGCGACGCCCGTCGCGGCGATTCGATCGATCTCGCAATCGAGAATCGTGCGGGGCAGGCGGTAGGCCGGAATCCCGTAACGCATCATTCCGCCGCCCGCCGGCGCGCCGTCCTGCAAGGTGACGGCATGGCCCAGCCGGCGCAGGTGATAGGCCGCCGCCAGCCCTGAAGGTCCCGCGCCCACGACGAGCACGCGCTTGCCGGAGTCGGTCGCGGGCAGCTCGAACCGCCAGCCCCGCCTGATCGCTTCGTCGCCGAGAAAGCGCTCCACGGCGTTGATGTTCACCGCGCCGTCGGTCTGTGCGCGATTGCAGGCGGTTTCGCACGGGTGATAGCAGATGCGCCCCATCGAGGCGGGAAGGGGATTGACGGCGGTCAGAACGCGCCACGCCGCCTCGTACTGGCCCGACTGCGCCAGGGCCAGCCACTCGCGGATGTTTTCTCCGGCCGGGCAGCCCGACTGGCATGGCGCCGCGCGCTTCACGAAGATGGGGCGCTCGTCGCGCCACGAAATCGTCTGCCTGGCTTCACTCGACATCGGCTTTAGCTCTTCGGTTCGCACAGTTCTTTGGCCGTTTCCTCGCCCCGCAGCACCCGCAACGCGCCCTCGGCGAGAGCCAGCAATTCCTCTTCGCCCGGATAGACCGTAACCGGTGCGATCCACTCGGTCGCTTTCCTGATCTTGCCCACCAGCGCGTTCGAATGCGCCATGCCGCCGGTCAGAAGGATGGCGTCGACGCTGCCTTCGAGCACGGCCGCCATCGCGCCGATCTCCTTGGCGATCTGGTAGGCCATCGCGTCGAATACGAGCGCGGCCTTCTCGTCGCCCTGCGCGATCCGCCGCTCCACCTCGACGAGATCGGTGGTGCCCAGATGCGAAAAGACGCCGCCTTCGCCAATCAGCATCCGCTCGACCTGCCGCTGGTCGTAGGCGCCGGAGAAGCACAGCCGCACGAGCTTCAGCGCCGGAACCGCTCCGGCACGCTCGGACGAGAACGGACCTTCCTGCTGGGCATCGGTCGCGTCGATCATGCGCCCGTCTTCATGAGCGGAGATGCAGTTGCCCCCGCCCAGATGCGCCACGATCAGGCGCAAGTGCGCATAAGGCGTGCTCCGTTCGCGCGCATAGCGTTTGGCGACGGCCTTGGAATTCAGCGCATGGCAGAAGCCGCCGCGTTCAAGGAGGGCGACGCCCGAAAGCCGCGCCCTGGCCGAACGCTCGTTGACGCTCACCGGGTCGACGACGAAGGCCTCAACGCCCGCGCGGCGAGCAAATTCGTAAGCGAGCGGTGCCCCCAGGTTGGAAGCGTGGTCGCCCCGGCGGGCCAGACGGGCCTCTTCCAGCATCGCGCCGTTGACGCGCCATGTGCCGCTTTCCATCGGCGGCAGAAGTCCGCCGCGTCCGACAACCGCATTCATCTTCGCGATTGGCAATCCCGCCGCCGCGAGTTCATGCTCTATCGCCTGCGCGCGGAAGGCCTTCTGTTCGAAGATGGGCCGGTCCTTGAAGGGGCGCATCTCCTCTTCGCCGTGCTTCAGATTCCAGGCGCGCAGCGGACGCTCGCCGGCGAAAACGGCGAACTTGGTGGAAGTCGATCCCGGATTGATCGCCAGGATCGTGTGCTCACGCGGTTCCATGAACGATGCCCAGCGCGATGGCGTTGACCTTGTCGTCGGTGCTTTCGACACGCGACGGAATGAGGATCGGCGCCCTGGCGCCCACGACGACATGGGCGCATTGCGAGCCGAGGTAGTACTTGACCGATTTGCCGAGCAGGTTGCCGGCCTCGATCGACGGCGCCACCATGCAATCGGCCGCGCCCGCCACCGGATGGCGGATGCCTTTGGCCGCCGCTGCCGATGCCAGGAGCGCATTGTCGAGCGCCAGCGGCCCGAACACGTCCGCATTGCCGAATTCGCCCGCGTCCGCCATGCGGGTCAGTGCTTGGGCGTCGAGGGTCGACGGCATGGCTTCCGATACCGCTTCCGAGGCGCTCATGAGCGCGATCTTGGGCCGTGCGATGCCGAGGCTGCGCATCACCGAAATCGCGTTCAGCACGATCTGCTTTTTCTGCTCGAGACTGGGCGCGACGTTCAGCCCGCCGTCGGTGATGGCGACCAGCCGCCGGGTTCCTGAAAGCGTGTCCTCGTAGAGCAGCACGTCGCTGAGCAGGCGCCCCGTGCGCAAGCCTGAATCCCTGTCCAGCACGGCATGCAGAAGCTGATCGGTGCGCAGGTGTCCCTTGAGAAGAATGTCGGCGCGACCATCGCGGACCGCTTTCACGGCGGCCGCCGCCGGCTCTGCGGACGGTACGATCTCCGCGTCGGGCTTGAGCGCCAGGGCGGAGATTCTCGCAAGGATTGCTTCGGCATCGCCGAACAATATGGGTCTGGCCAGCCCGAGCTTGAGAGCCTCGGCACAGGCGGTCAGCACCACATCGTCATCGGCGGCGACCACGGCGAGCCGTCTGGAACCGTGTTCACGGGCGGCGCGGCGCAGTTCTGCGAAAGAGCGGATCGGCACGCGCCATCCTCCTCACGCCGTGGCGGCGAACTCCCGCGTTACGGCTTTTGCTTTTGCTGCGCGGCAACCTGCGCGGAACGCGGCGATGTTGGCGTCTAGGAAGGCCGGCTTCACCGTGCTCGCGATGACCGCCTCCCAGTCGATGCCGGTCAGGCCCGCCGCTTCCACCAGCGCACCGAACAGGACGACGTTCATGACGCGGGGCGTGCCCGCTTCCTCGGCGAGGCGATGGGCATTCACCACGGTCGCGTCGAAGCGCGCGCGGAGGATGTCGAGCAGCCCCTTCGGATACGCGGCGCGGCCCATCAGGACCGGCGCGGGCGGGATTTCGAGGTCGTTGACGATGACCTTGCCGCCTGGCTTGAGGAAGGGCAGCCACCGCGCCGCCTCCATCGTCTCGAAGGCGACGAGGATGTCGGCGCCGCCGCGCCCGACGATGGGCGAATGGACCTTTGCGCCGAAGCGCACCTGCGTCGACACGCTGCCGCCGCGCTGCGCCATGCCGTGGATTTCCGACATTTTCACGTCGTAACCCGCCGCGACGAGTCCTTTGGAGAGGATCGAGCTGACCAGGATGGTCCCTTGCCCGCCTACGCCGACCAGGAGGATGCTCGTGACCTCAGGCATGTTCCAGTTCTCCGTCCACGAAGGCGTCCGAGCCGCAGACCTGCGCGCAGACTTCGCAGCCGACGCAGGTTTCCGCATCCACGCGCGCCTTGTCCTTGATGTTGTCGAAGGAAATCGCCGGGCAGCCGATCTTGAGGCACTCGCGGCAGCCGTTGCAGAGATCGTTCCGCACTGCCAGGCGGCGGTAGCGGTGCGCGTACCGTGCCTGGTCGCCCGCATTCAGCTTCTTCAGCCGGCAGGGCCACCGGGTGATGATGACCGACGGCTCGTCGAGTTCGAACGCCCATTTGAGCGTCTCGCGCACCTCGAACAGGTCGTTCGGATTGATCGTGCGGACGTGGGTCAGTCCGAAGGCGCGGACCACGGCGGCGATGTCGATCTCGGCGGTGGCGTCGCCTTGAAGGGTCTGCCCCGTGCCGGGATGTTCCTGCTGCCCGGTCATGCCGGTGATGCGGTTGTCCAGCACGCAGACGATAGCGTTGGACTTGTTGTAGACGAGATTGAGGATCGAATTCATGCCGGTGTGGAAGAACGTCGAATCCCCCAGCGTGGCGACGACGCGGGTGGCCTCGCC
Organism: Rhizomicrobium sp.; assembly: GCA_035524815.1. Classification (GTDB taxonomy): domain Bacteria; phylum Pseudomonadota; class Alphaproteobacteria; order Micropepsales; family Micropepsaceae; genus Rhizomicrobium. Next base: position 1,387 of record DATKOE010000206.1, on the reverse strand, counting down.
GAATTTGCCGAACACTTTCTGCGCGCCGTGCGCGATGCTGGGCGCCGAGCCCATGCAGATGCAGAGGTCCTGGGCGTCCAGCGGCGGCCCGGCGCCGAGCGCATAGCAGCCGATGTCGCCTGCGATCATGGCGTGGCGCTTGCGCGCGATCTTGCCCAGCTCGACGAAGAAGCCGCGATGGGGACATCCGGCGCACAACAGCGGCGGCCGCGGAAGAACCGGCACCGGCTCCTGCGGCGTCTCGGCTTTGCCGCGCAGGGCCGCACCGACGATGGCCGGATCGAACTCGAAAATCCCGGGGAGCTTGTCCTTGCCTATACAGGAGATGCCGAGGCGGCGGATTTCGTCCTCGAGGTAGGGCTCGAGTTCCTCGATCACGTACAGCGTGCGCACGCGGGCCGCGAACTGACGAATTTTCTCGACCGGCAAGGGCCAGGTGAAGCCGAGCTTCAGGTAGGAAGCCTCGTCGCCGAAAACCTCGCGCGCGTGCTGGTAACCCATGCCCGACGTGATGATTCCGGTTTCGGTACCGTTCCATTCGATGAAGTTGAACGGCGTGGTTTCGGAATACTCGGCAAGCCGCTTCAGCTTGGCGCCGAGCTTGGCGCGAAGCTGGCGGGCATTGCCGGGCACCAGCTCGTATTTCGCGACGTTGCGCACGTAAGGCTTGCGCACGGGCGTCCGTCTGGTTCCGAGAGTGACCAGGCTCTTCGAGTGGCAGACCCGCGTCGTCATGCGGAACAGCACCGGCACGTCGAACGTTTCGCTGATCTCGAATGCGGCGACGGCCATGTCCTTGGCTTCCTGGCTGTCGCTCGGCTCAAGCATGGGGACTTTCGCGAACGGGGCGTAGTAGCGGTTGTCCTGCTCGTTCTGCGAGGAGTGCTGGCCCGGATCGTCGGCGGTGACCAGAACGAGGCCGCCGTTGACGCCCGAATAGGAGAAGCTGAAGAGGGGATCGGCGGCCACGTTGACGCCGACCATCTTCATGGCGGCGAACGCGCGGGCTCCCGAGATCGACGCGCCGATGGCGCATTCGAGCGCCACCTTCTCGTTGGGCGCCCATTCGGCGATCACGTCTTTGTAGGTCGCGAAGGTCTCGAGAATCTCGGTCGAGGGCGTGCCCGGATAAGCCGAGGCGTAGCTCACGCCCGCCTCGTAGGCGCCGCGCGCGAGAGCCTCGTTTCCCGTCAGCAATTCAGGCATCACAACCAGCCCGGATCGGCCACCGCCGCGCTGCCTTCGCGGATCTGCTAACGGCCGCTGGCGGCTGCATTTTTCGCCTCGGATTCTAGGTTTGGCTGGCAGATAGCGGAAATACCTTGTGGACCTCGGCTTGAGACCTCGCAGGCATGGCGCGCCCGGCTGGCCAAAATTCGGGATTTGA